>JANXRW010000070.1 GCA_025356655.1 Betaproteobacteria bacterium
TGGGCCGGAGCAACGATCCACCGCCCGGGCATCAGGTCATGTGGCACGGCTACACTTACCTCCAGGCGATGTGCCAGGGCTACGCCCTGCGGCATCCCCAGGAGGATTCGTGAAACTTGTGGGGAAAGGGCAGGGCTAGGCCAGCTTGGCGTAGGTCGTGCCGGGACAGGACTCCGCCGTCAGGCCCAGGTTGATCGCGTCGGCCAGGATCGTGGTCAGAAGCAGGTTCTTGTCCTTGGTCAGATCGCCCGATTTCAGGTGCGCGAAGTGTCGGGTGAACCCCGTCCATTCGTCCACCTCCAGCAGCAGTTCGGTGATCTTGACGTGCGGCAGGATCATCGCCGTCTGGTCGATCAGGGCTTGCGCGGTGTCGGGCACCGCCGCTTCGAGCGGCGTAATTTTCAGGCCCAACTCCGTGATGATGGCGTCCGGCAGCGCGTTGGCCAACGCCATGCGGTTGACGGTGGCGAGCTGCGTTTCCAGCAGCGTCAGCCGTTCATGCAGGTACTGGTCGCAGTCGGTGGCTACGGCCAGCGGCAATTCGCTGGCCTGCTTGAGGCTGGCGAATTTGGCGGGCGGCACCAGGTAGTCCTCGAAGTCCTTGAACTGGCGCGAGCCTTGCACCCAGATGTCACCGGAGCGCAGCGCGTTCTTCATCTCCGACAGCGCGCGCAGTTCGTAGTAACGCCGGTCGATACCGGTGTCGGTCGTGATCAGCTTCTGCCAGCGCGGCTTGATGAAATCGGTCGGCGCATCGGCAGGCACCTTGCGGGCGTTGTCGCTGTTCATGCCGCGCAGTACCTCGATGGCGTCGAGCACGTCCTTGGCGGCGGGCGCGGCCCGCAGCTTGAGCACGGCAAGGAATTCCGGCGCATAGCGGCGCCGCGTGGCGTAGCTCTCGCCGATGCGGTGCAGGAAATCGAAGTCTTCGGGCTGGGCGAGTTTCTGCGCCTCGGTGACGCTTTCGGCGAAGGCATCCCAGGACATGACGGCCTCGATGGCGACGAATGGGTCGCGGCCTGCTTGCTTGGCCTCGATCAGCGCCTGGCCGATGCGGCCGAACAGCCGCACTTTGGCGTTGATCGCCTTGCCGGATGCCTGGAATTGCTGCTGATGTTTGTTCTTGGCGGCGTTGAACAGCTTGCTCAGGACGCGGTCGTGCAGGTCGATGATTTCGTCGGTGATGGTGGCCATGCCCTCGATGGCGAGCGCGACCAGGGTCGCGTAGCGGCGCTGCGGCTCGAACTTGGCCAGGTCAGCGGGCGTCATCTGGCCGCCCTCGCGGGGGATTTTTAGCAGCCGGTTCTGGTGAACCAGCCGCTCAATGCCGGAAGGCAGGTCGAGTGCCTGCCACACTTTGAGGCGTTCGATGTGTTCGAGCATGTGCCGCGAGTTCGGCTTGACCGGCGACTGGCGCAGCCAGGCCAGCCAGGTCGTCTTGCCGTTGTCCCGGCGCTTGATCAGATCGTCGAGGCGACGGCGATGCGCGTCCGACAACGGTTCGGCCAAAGCGTCGTAGATGCGCCGGTTGGCGCGAGTGATCGCCTCGGCGCTCGCCCGCTCGACGGCATTGATGGCGGGCAGAATGATCGACTGCCGCCGCAGGTGCTCGATCAAGGCGCTTGCCAGCACAATGCCCTTGTCGGTTTGCATGGCCAGCTCGGTCAGCGTGTGGACGGCCTACCGGTAGTGGCTCATGGTGAACGGCTGGAAGCCGAACACCTTTTGCAGTTCGACCAGGTGCTCGCGCCGGGTCTGTTCCCGCTGTCCGTACTCGCCCCAGCTTTCAATGCTGACCTTGAGCTGGTCAGCGACCAGTTTCAGCAAGGGCGGAAACGGTGGCTCATCAACACCCAGGATGACGCCGGGAAAGCGCAGGTAGCAGAGCTGCACCGCAAAGCCCAGGCGGTTGGCCGGGCCGCGCCGCTGCCGGATGATGGACAGGTCGGTGTCGCTGAACGTGTAGTGACGGATCAAGTCGTCCTTGGTGTCCGGCAACGCCAGCAGGCTTTCCCGCTCGGCGGCGGACAGTATGGAACGACCAGGCATATCTATTGATCCAACCGCAAGTACTGATACAGGGTCTCCCGGCTGATACCGAATTCACGAGCCAGCTTCGCTTTCTGCTCGCCAGCATCGGCCCGCTGACGCAACTCGGCCACGCGCGCGGATGACAACGATTTCTTCCGCCCACGGTAGGCTCCGCGTTGTTTGGCCAAGGCAATGCCTTCGCGTTGCCGCTCGCGGATCAGGGCGCGCTCGAACTCGGCAAAAGCGCCCATCACCGACAACATCAGGTTCGCCATCGGCGAATCTTCGCCGGTGAAGGTCAGGCATTCCTTGACAAACTCGAGACGCACTCCACGCTTGGTGAGTTTTTGCACCAGGCGGCGCAAGTCGTCGAGGTTGCGCCCAAGGCGATCCATTGCTGTGCACGACCACGGCGTCTCCCTCGCGCACGAAGGTGAGTAGCGCATCCAGTTCTGGCCGCTGCGTGTCCTTGCCCGATGCCTTGTCGGTGAACACGTTGTCCACCTGGGCTTGCTCAAGCTGGCGATCCGGGTTCTGGTCGAAGCTGCTGACCCGCACGTACCCAATGCGTTGGCCTTTCAAGGGCGTCTCCTGTACAAATATGTCAGGAAAGAATCTATGAGCCTTTGCTTAATGTGTCAATAAAGTGTTACCCCTCCTCTAACCCGACGTAATTCGCTGCCAATGCTTGACGCCAAGTTAGGGTATCGCTTATGCTGATGCTGTGCTTTCATGCTTGAGGTAACTTTGATCCGGTTCACTTGGCGCTTTCTGCTGATGTGCTTCCTGCTCGTTGCGCTGTCCTTTCAGGGCATTGCGCAAGCGAGCATGATCACGTGCGAGCAGGGGCATCCGGGTCACGGGTTCCTCATCGAATCAGCCCATGAGGGCGCTCATGCGTCGGCAGACCATGCCGACCACCAGCATCACGCGAAGGCAGAGAAGGCCAAGACCTTCAAAGACAAGTGCAATCGCTGCGCGCCCTGCTGTCTGGGCACGGCCATACCCACGGAGTCGGCCCTCGTGATCGCCGCTCCTGTCTCCGCGCAAGACTTCCCTGCGCTGACCGCGGTGAATCACTCCACTGATCGCGGTCGCCTCGCCCGACCTCCCCGAGCTTTCCTCGCCTGACGACCGCCAGTCAGGCGCTTTGTGCGCTGACTGTCGCGTGTCGCTGCCATGCCGTTCCCGGTCGCTTTTGCGAGCGGGTGACTTCACATGACCACGCGAGGAATTCATGCAAATTTTCGTCCCCCATGGCTGGGCACGAAGCGTCCTGCCAGTCGGGCTGATGCTGGCTCTGACGGTCGCACACGCACAGCCGCAAGCCAACACCCCAAAACCCCTTCGGTTTGATCCAGCCAGCGCCGAGGCTCCTGCAGAGCCTCTTGTTTACCGTTCTTCCTTCACCGGCTACCGGGCGTTGCGCGATGATCCGGTGAAGGCTTGGAAAGACAGCAATGACCTGACCGCCAAGATTGGCGGCTGGCGGGTGTACGCCAAGGAAGCCAGGCAACCCGATACGCCGAATGCGGTACCCACTTCAGCACCGGCAAAAGCCCATGCAGGACACCACGGAGGCCAACAATGACCGCCGTCAACCCCACGCCAAGGCGTGCAACGAGCGTTGCCGTTTCCGGTCTGGTCGTACTGTTGTTAACAGGCTGTGCCTCTTTTAGCCAGGACGGCGGCTTCAACAGCGTCGCCAACACCGCCCGCGAGCGGCTGGGCAAGGATGTGGCCTGGGCTAAATCTGAATCCGATCAAGACACCATTGCCAAGCGTGTCGCTGAACTGCTGGCCAAGCCCTTGACCGTCGATGATGCCGTGCAATTGGCGTTGTTGAACAACCGGGGATTGCAAGCGTCCTTCGCCGAGCTGGCCATCAGCGAAGCTGATCTGGTGCAAGCTGGACGTTTGCCCAATCCCAGTTTTGCAATGCTCCGGGCCAGTCAGCCCGGCGCTGCCGGTCGGGAATACAAGATTGAGCAGGCCATCACCTTCAACCTGTTCTCACTGGTGACAATGCCGCAGGCCAGTGCCATCGAGCAACGCCGGTTTGAGCAAACTCAACGCATGGTCAGCTTGGAAATGCTGCGCCTGGCCTCAGAGACTCGCAAGGCGTATTACAACGCCGTGGCCGCCGATGAGTCTGTGCGGTATGCCAAACAGGTGCGCCAGGCCGCCGAAGCCAGTGCCGAACTGGCCCGCCGTATGGCGCAGGTCGGCAACTTCAACAAGTTGCAGCAGGCTCGTGAGCAAGGCTTCTATGCCGATGCCGCGCTGGGCCTGGCACGCGCTGAACAAGTCTCAGTATCCAGTCGCGAAAAGCTGACCCGCTTACTGGGCTTGTGGGGGCAGCAAACGCAATACACCTTGCCCGAACGTCTGCCTGACTTGCCGCAGGCTCCCAATGAGCTACCCAATGTTGAGCAAATGGCGATGGCGCAGCGGCTGGACGTGCAGGCTGCGCGCTTGCAGTCCGAAGCCTTGGCCAAGAACCTGGGCCTGACCAAGACCACGCGCTTCATCAACGTCCTGGAATTTGGTCCGGCTCGCGTGCTCGAAGGCACGGCTGATGCGGGCTACAAGAAGGGCTATGAAGTGTCTTTCGAGCTGCCGCTGTTCGATTGGGGCACGGCCAAGGTCGCGAAGGCTGAGGCGCTTTACATGCAATCGGTCAACGTTGCCGCGCAAACCGCCATCGAGGCCCGTTCTGAGGTGCGCGAAGCCTATCAAGGCTATCGCTCCAGCTACGACATTGCCCGTCACTACCGCGATGGGATCCTGCCGATCAAGAAGCGCATCAGCGAAGAAAACCAGCTTCGCTACAACGGCATGCTGATTGGGGTGTTCGACCTGCTGGCCGACGCCCGCACGCAAATCACCAGCGTGAACAGCTATATCGAGGCGCTACGGGACTTTTGGACGGCGCAGGCCGATCTGGAAATGGCCCTGATTGGCAAGCCGAGACTGACCCAACCCAAGGGCGGCATGGCCGCAGGCAATGCCGACTAAAGGAGACCAACAATGAATTCAAGAAGAAATTTTCTGCGTAGCGTGGGCACTGTGACCGCTGCTGTAGCAGCGGCTACGGTCAGCAAGGTAGCGATGGCGGCATTGCCTGAGCCGGTCAGCCAAGGCTCGCCAGACACCATGCCGCCCCTGGTGCCCAACACCGGACGCCCTTACAACCCAGTTGTGACGCTCAACGGCTGGACATTGCCCTGGCGCATGAACAACGGGGTCAAGGAATTCCACCTGGTGGCTGAACCTGTGGTGCGCGAAATGGCTCCCGGCTTCAAGGCGCACCTGTGGGGCTATAACGGCCAGAGTCCGGGGCCGACGATTGAGGTGGTCGAAGGCGACCGCGTGCGCATCTTCGTCACCAACCGGCTGCCTGAGCACACCAGCGTGCATTGGCATGGTCAGCGCCTGCCCAATGGCATGGACGGCGTGAGTGGCCTCACGCAAAAGTCCATTCAGCCCGGCAAGACCTACGTCTACGAGTTTGTTGCGCGGCGGCCTGGCACCTTCATGTACCACCCGCATGCCGACGAAATGACGCAGATGGCGATGGGCATGATGGGCTTTTGGGTCACGCACCCCAAGGCCAAGCATCCGCTGATCGAAGAGGTGAATCGGGACTTCTGCTTCCTGCTTAATGCCTACGACATTGATCCAGGCAGCTACACGCCCAAGATCATGACGATGCTGGACTTCAACCTGTGGAGTTGGAACAGCCGTATCTTCCCCGGTATCGACACGTTGAACGTGCGGCAGCATGACAAGGTACGCATTCGCATCGGCAACTTGACGATGACGAACCACCCGATCCACTTGCATGGCCATGAGTTCACCGTGACCGGCACAGATGGCGGCCCGACGCCCAAGAGTAGCCGCTGGCCAGAAGTCACTACCGACGTGGCCGTGGGGCAGATGCGGCAAGTGGAGTTCATCGCCGATGAAGAAGGCGATTGGGCAATTCATTGCCACAAGAGCCACCACACCATGAACGCGATGGGCCACGAGGTACCCACCATGATCGGCGTCGATCATCGAGGCGTGGCCAAGCAGATCACGAACCTGCTACCCGACTACATGGTGATGGGCGAACGTGGCATGGCTGACATGGGCGAGATGGAAATGCCCATTCCCGACAACACGGCTCCCATGATGACCGGCCAAGGCCCGTTCGGCGGGGTCGAGATGGGCGGCATGTTCAGTATCTTGAAGGTGCGCAAGAACCAGAAACCGGGCGACTACAAAGACCCCGACTGGTTCAAACACCCGCCCGGCACGGTGGCCTTTGAATACACCGGACCACTCTCTGAACCTGCTCGCTTCCAGTCGGAGGGCGGGCAGGCCATGCCGCGTGCCCAACGCAACGCGCCACCTGTCGAGGTGCAGGTGCGCAAGCCGGTCGGGCATTCCGATCACTGAGACAACTCACTCACCCATTTAACTCCCAACGAAAGGACAAACCATGAAATCCAACACCCTCCGCACCCTCCGCACCCTCACACACTGCACCATGCTGGCCGCCAGCGGCGGGGCGAGCGCCCATGACGAACACGAAGGCCACGGCCATGACACCCAGGCCATCGGCACCGCTGGCGATGCCGCCAAGGTGACGCGCACCGTCAACATCGACATGAGCGACGCCATGCGCTTCACTCCGGCGAATATCCAGGCCAAACAGGGCGAGACGATCCGCTTTGTGGTCAAGAACTCCGGCAAGGTCAAGCACGAATTCGTGCTGGGCACGGCTGCGGCGCTCAAAGAGCACTATGAAGTGATGAAGAAATTCCCCGAGATGGAACATTCCGACCCGAACATGGTGACGGTCGCGCCTGGCCAGACCGGCGAGGTGATTTGGCAGTTCAGCAAGGCAGGGAAGATCGACTTCGCCTGTTTGCAGCCCGGTCACTACGACGCCGGAATGAAGGGCGCGGTGATGGTCATGGGTAAGAAGATGAGCGGCTCTGACGCCAAGAAGATGGACGGCCACGCTGACCATCAGCACTGAACTATCAACCCCATTGCATCAATCGGGTGGCTCGCCAATTGCGGATGGGCTGCCCAAATTCAACCGAAAGAGAACGCTATGAAAACCATTCCCGTTATCGCACTGGCCATCAGTCTTTTGACCGCTGTCGGGCTGCCTTTAAGTGCCGCCGCGCAGTCAACCGCTACCGATGCTCAAGCTGCCGCGCAGCCTGCTAGCAATCCAGCCGACATGGCCGACGGCGAAGTCAAGAAGATCGACAAAGACGCAGGGAAAATCACCCTCAAGCACGGCGACATCAAGAACCTCGACATGCCCGGCATGACGATGGTGTTCACGGTCAAGGACAAGTCCTTGCTGAATAAGGTGCAGCCTGGTGACAAGGTAAAGTTTCGGGCCATCAGCGACAACGGCAAGCTGATGGTGACGGACGTGCAACCCGTCAAGTGACCGCGTGGGCGCGGTGCCGCGCCTTAGCGTGCTTTATTTTCCGTTTTCTGAAGCGACCCCAGGTAGCGCCGCAGCAGGCCCGCCGTGGAGGCGTCCACGCCGGGCTCGGGTGCCCCCGCGCCCATGTCGCGCAGCAGGTGCCCGGCGAGTTGTTTCCCCAGTTCCACACCCCACTGGTCGAAGGAGTTGATGCCCCAGAGCGTTCCCTGGACGAAGACCTTGTGCTCGTAGAGTGCAATCAGGGCGCCCAGGCTGTGTGGGGTGATGCGATCCAGAACCAGCGTACTGGAAGGTCGGTTCCCCGGGAACAGGCGGTGCGGCAGCAGTTCCTCGGCCCGGGCGGGATCCACACCCTGGGCGGCCAATTCGGCACGCACCTGAGCGGCATCCTTGCCTTGCATGAGCGCTTGGCTCTGCGCCAGACAATTGGCCACCAGCATGGCGTGGTGCTCACCCATCGGGTAGTGGCTGTGCAAGGGCAGGATGAAGTCCGCCGGAGTCCAACCCGTGCCTTGGTGCAGATGTTGGTAGAAGGCGTGTTGGCCGTTCGTTCCCGGCTCGCCCCAGATGATGGGGCCCGTGGCGTAGGTTAGCGGCGTGCCGTCGAGGGCCGTGCGCTTGCCATTGCTTTCCATGTCCAGTTGCTGCAGGTAAGCCGGCAGGCGGTGCAGCCCCTGGTCGTAGGGGAGCACCGCCTGCGCGTGCACATCCCAGAAGTTGACGTACCACACCCCGATCAAGCCCATCAGCACGGGCATGTTCCGCGCGATCGGCGCGTTGCGGAAGTGGCAGTCCATGTCCCAGGCCCCGGCCAACAGCCCGTCGAAGCGCTCCGGTCCGGCGGCCAGCATGATGGACAGGCCAATGGCGGACCACAGCGAGTAGCGCCCTCCGACCCAGTCCCAGAAGGCGAAGACGCGCTCCGGGCCGATGCCAAAGCTGGCCGTGGCTTCGAGGTTGGTGGATACGGCGCAGAAATGTCGCCCCACCGCTGCCTCGCCGAGTCGTGCGGCCAGCCACGCGCGTGCGGAGCGCGCGTTGGCCAGGGTCTCCTGCGTAGTAAACGTCTTGGACGCCACGATGAAGAGCGTGCGCTCAGGATCCAGCGTCTTCAACAGCCGTCCCAGGTGAGCCCCGTCGACGTTGGAAACAAAATGCGGGCGGGGACCGTCGAGCAGGGGCTCCAGGGCCTCGCATACCATCACCGGCCCCAGGTCCGAGCCGCCGATGCCGATGTTCACGACCGCGTCGATGCGCTGGCCTGTGGCACCGGTCAGGGCGCCTGACCGAATGGCCCGGCAGAAGCCTGCCATCTGCTCGAGGACCGTCCGTATCTGGGGCAGAACGTCGCTGCCGTCCACCATTAAGGGGTCGCTGCCACGATTACGCAGCGCCGTGTGCAACACCGACCGGTCCTCGGTGACGTTGATCCGCTCGCCGCGGAACATGGCGTCCCGACGCGCCTCCAGACCCGCGCTGCGCGCCAGTTCCAGGAGCAGCGGGAGGGTCGCGTCCGTGATCCGGTGCTTGGCGTAATCCAGGAAGAGGCCCGCAGCTTCCAGGGAGAACTTGTCGAAGCGCTGACGATCGGCTGCGAACAGGTCGCGCAGGTGCACGCCTTCCAGCGCGCGACGGTGCTCGGAGAGAGCCAGGACGATTTCTTGACGGCTGCGAGGGGGCATGGTGAACTCCCGAAAGGCGTTGGCCGCCATTCTAACGGAGTGCGCGCGACAGACCTTCGGTGCGGTGCGAGGCCCGCAAAAGATAAGGGCGGCCCGCCGGCCGCCCCTTGCCCTCGTCCGGCGGCCGATGGCCGCCGAACTTTAGGCGACTTTCTTGGCCACGGCCTTAACCGGCGCAGCGGCGCTCACGGTCGCTTCGGTCACGTCGATGACCTGCTTGCCGGCCTTCGACAGCGCGTCGTAGGCCTGGTTGGCAGCGGACAGGGCGTTCTTGGCGGCGGCAAAGGCAAACTCGGACCCCGAGGGTGCGCTCTTGGCTGCCTTGTCGAGGCTCGTGGTCAGGTGACGATTCACCACGCCGACCTGCGCCTCCACCAGCTTGCTAAATTGTGCCTGGCTCTCGGAAACCCAGCCGAAGACGGCTCGTGCGTAACCCATCGTCTTCTCGCTACCGGATTGGGCGATGCCGCTTTGCAAGGCGGTGAATTCCTGGATGTCCTTGACTCCCGCGAAGGCGCGCAGTTGCCCCAGGAGTTCGGCGCTGCCGGCGCGCGCGGTCTTGACGTTCAGGTCGAATAGCTGTTCGACAGCAGCAACAGCCGTCTCAGCGAACTTCATGCCTTGCTCTACGTTGGCGGCCTGCTGGGCACTGACTTCTTCGGGAACGGTAAACATCGTCGGGACTCTCCTGAGGGCACGCTGCCTTACGGATTGGGGGGCGCCATTTATTAAACAAACCGGCGAAAATGTTGCAGTGCAGCGTGACGCGATTCTGGCCCAAACCGAAAGGGATGTCAACTCTTATGCTGCATAGCAAAAAAACGCCCTTGGAGCCCTCCCCGTGGGAGGTCCAGGGGCGCTTCGCCAGCCCTCTGAAAGTGAGTGCTTACAGGCGTTCGTAAATTGCTGCGATGCCTTGCCCGCCGCCGATACACATGGTCACGAGGCCGTAGCGGCCGCCGGTGCGGTGCAGTTCGGCGATTGCTTTAATCGTCAAAATAGCCCCGGTGGCGCCGATGGGGTGGCCTAGCGCGATGGCACCGCCGTTGGGGTTGAGCTTGGCCGGATCGAAATTCAGGTCCCGGGCCACGGCGCAGGCTTGGGCTGCGAAGGCCTCGTTGGACTCAATGACGTCCATGTCCTCGACCTTCAGGCCCGCGCGCTCCAGCGCCTTACGTACCGCCGGGACCGGGCCGATGCCCATGAGCTTCGGGTCTACACCGGCGTGGGCATAGGCCACCAGGCGTGCCTGGGGCGTGAGCCCCCGGCGCGCTGCGGCGGCACGTTCCATGAGCACCACCGCCGCGGCTCCGTCGTTGATGCTCGAGGCGTTTCCGGCAGTGACGCTGCCGTCTTTTTGGAACACCGCCCGCAGTTTGCCCAGGGACTCCAGCGTGGTCTCCCCCCGTGGGTGCTCGTCCTTGTCGACGAGGACGACGCCCTTGCGTGTCTTGATTTCCACGGGGACGATCTGGTCTTTAAAGTAGCCCAACTCCTGTGCGCGGGCGGCTCGGCGATGGCTTTCCACCGCCAATTCGTCCTGGTCCCCGCGGGTGATGCCCCATTGAGCCGCTATGTTCTCCGCCGTGATCCCCATGTGCACGGCGTCGAAGGGGTCGGTCAGCGCCCCTACCATCATGTCCATTACAGTAGCGTCGCCCATGCGCTGGCCGAAGCGCAGTGCCGGCATGCAGTAACCACCCCGGCTCATGGACTCCGCGCCGCCGCCCACCGCCACGTCCGCGTCGCCCAGCAAAATCGCCTGGGCCGCCGACACGATAGCCTGCAAGCCGCTGCCGCAGAGCCGGTTCAGGGTGAGTGCAGGGGTTTCCTTGGGTAGGCCGCCGTTCATGGAGGCTACGCGCGAGAGATACATGTCCTTGGGTTCGGTGTGAATCACGTTGCCGAAAACCAAGTGCCCTACCTCCTCCGGTTGCACCTTCGCCCGGCGGACCGCTTCGCGGATCACTTGAGCTCCGAGTTCCGTCGGCGGAACATCCTTCAGTCCGCCGCCGAAGTCACCGATGGCGGTACGAGCGCCACTCATCACCACTACTTCCCGATCGCTGCTCATGTGAACTCCCCCAGGTTTTATTAAGACGCGGTTTCAGGCCACGGCCGAGGCGTCAGTGTAACTAAAACCCGGCGTACTCAACCAAACCCTGGTGCGCCGCAGAAACCGGCCAGGACTCAGGGTTCCCCGAGCACGCGCCCCAACTGCCGGCGCGTCCTTTTCGTGGGACGTCCCCGCATCTCCGACGCCGGATGACGATCGAGGCCGGCGGCCTGTTGTGCTTCGCGGCGCTTGACGCTGTCCTCTGTTTCAACGTAGAGCGTTTGGGCCACCGGGGCGGAGCCGCGGCGGGCGCTCAGCTGCGCCACCCGCACCACCACCTGCGACTCGCCCCGGCGCACGCTGACCAAGTCGCCCGCTTTCAAGGTCTTCGCCGGTTTCACGCGCTGTTCGTTGACCAGCACCTTGCCGCCGTCGACGGCGTCCGATGCCGCGGAGCGCGTCTTGAAGAACCGTGCTGCCCATAGCCACTTGTCCAGGCGCAGGCGCTCATCGTCGCCACCGCTGGGATCCCCGGATCCTGCGGCCGCGCGGCTCAATGCTGTGTCGGGCTCGGTGGAGTGACCACCTGGGCCGCAAAGAGCTGCTCCGCATCCACGGGATCGAATCCGTAGTGCCGGTTGCAAAACTCGCAGTCAACCTCGATCGACCCGCGTTCGGCCAGGATCGAGTTCACCTCGTCGCGCCCCAGCAGGCGCAGCATCCGGACGACCCGATCGCGGGTGCAGGAGCAGCGGAAGCTCACGACGCGCTGCTCGAAGATGCGCAGATCTTCCTCGTGGAACAAGCGGTGGATCACCTGTTGCGCGGGCAGCGACAGTAGTTCCTGGGCCGTGATGGTGTCGCCTAGCGCAACCGCACGCTGCCAGGCGTCCGGATCGGTGCCCTCCGCCCAAGGCAGGCGTTGCAGCAACAGTCCGCTGGAGCGCTCGCCATCGGCAGCCAGCCACATTCGGGTCTCCAGCTGCTCGGAGGTGCGCATGTAGTGTTCCAGCATCCCCGCGACGTTGGCACCTACGAGCTCCACGATCCCTTGGTGGGACTGTCGGCCGCCCTGCGGCGCGATCGTGATGGCGAAGCGGCCGTCGCCCACCAAAGCGCGGAAGTCGGCAGACGTCAACTCCCCGTCCCACTTCGCCGTGGCGCGCATCGTCTGGTCGCTGGTGCACTCGACCACCAGTAATTTCACCGGACCGCTGCCCTGCACCTGGAGGATCAACGAGCCGCTGAACTTCAGCGTCGCAGCGAGGAGCGCGGCGGCGGCCATGAGTTCACCCAATACACCGCGCAGGGCTTGCGGGTAGCTGTGGCGCTCGAGCACCGCGCGCCAAGTTGCCGTCAGGTTGACCACTTCGCCACGCACGGGAGCACCCTCGAAGACGAAGGGCTGGAGCGAATCATTCATCTCGTTCTCATTCATTACTGTTGGTTGCCTGCCGACCCGGTCAGGACGCCGCCTCGCGACGGTAGAGTCGATACAGCTCTTTGTTGTCACCCAAGCGCGCACCTTCCCACAGCAGTTTCCAGCCCGGTCCGGGGTCCGCAATCTGGTAGCGGAAGCCTTGCACGAGTTGCAGGTCGCAGTCCCGCCGACGCTGCGGAATCTCCTGGCGCTCGGTGATGATGCCCGCCAGGTAATCCAGCAGGGCGCGTTGCGGCTCGCCGAGGTTCTGGCTGGCTAGGCAACGGTAACCCGCGGGAAGCTGGGCCCGGATGTCGTAGACCATGGTCCGGTAGCTCTTGCCGGTGTCGGCGTAGTGCACGAACAGGATGAGCAGCAGTCCCCAGACGAGGGTCACGCCCGAGGTCCAAAGTAGTATTGGCCGAGCGGGACCGCGTGGTCCGCGCAGGCAAAGCCACACCCAGGCGGCACATAGGGCTAGGGCGAGCACGATCTGCCCGGCGCTGGGTGCAGGCACGTAGCCCGGTTGCATGTCCATGAGGTGGCGGTGCAGGCGGGTCGGCAGCGACAGGTCCATGGCCAACCAGTAAAACCAGCCGACCAGCGCGAAAAAGCTGAAGAACACTACGGAGAACCACAGCAGCGCTTTGGCCGCGCCCCGGCGCAGCGACAGGATCCCTGGCACCGCTAAAAGTGCTAACGGCGGTAGTAGCGGCAGGGCATAAAGTTCGCGCGCATCGTGGGAGAGGCTCAGTACCGAAAATACGCATAGGAAGTAGGTGAGCGGCAGGTGTAGAGCCGGTGTCAGCCGGATCGCCGCCCGCTGGCGCCACAGCGTCCACACCGCCAGCGGCCAGACGGGCATTGCGTACCAGGGAAGGATGGCTAGGTACTGGCCCGGTACGGCCTTGGGCCCGAGGTTGTTCTGGCCCAGAAAACGTCCGAAGTTGTTGACCCAGAACCAGTCGTGAAAGAGCTCAGGTGAGCGGTGGTAGAGCATGAGAGGCCATGTCAGGAGCCAAGGCAGGCTGACCACGGCCGCGACCAGAAGACACAGGGCGTGGCTGCGGGTGCGCCATCGACCGGAGGTGAGCGGCAGCGCTAGGCAGATCAATCCAAGGCAGCCCGGCCCCAGCAGTCCCTTGGAGAGGAACGCCAGACCCGCGCCCGTTCCCAGCAGGAAACCGCCCAGTCGGGCGCGGCGCAGCGATAGAGCAAGCCCGAGCAGGCCCAGGGCGAAGCCGGTGAGTTGGGCGTTGTCGGTGATCAATTGATGCGAACGCTCCACCAGACCTACAGAGCCCATGAGCGCCAGCACGGCCAGCCAGCCCCGGTGGACTCCGAAGAGCTCGCGCGCACTCAGGCCGACACAGGTGAAGGTTCCCGCCAGGAACAGGCCACTGGCCAGCCGTGCGCCGTCGTGGAGGGGGAGCCAGCCCTGGAACAACCAGGCGCACAGGCTTGCCACCAAGTAGAAGACGGGCGGCTTCTCCATGAAGGGCTCGCCCGCGAGGGTGGGGACCACCCAGTCCCCGGTCTGCAGGATGTGGTAGATCAGCCCGAAGCTGTAGGCCTCGTCCGGCTTCCAGGGATCGTGTCCCACCAATCCGGGGAGTATCCAGGCTAGGCACAGGGGCAGCAGGAACCACAGGGGTGCCGCAGGCTGTTCCCCGGCAGGTTCCGATGTTTGTCGGTCGCTGGTGCTCACCATCTCCACTCTGGCTGTTGCATTACCCGTTCGGTCCCGCCCCGCAGGGCGGCCGTTCCCTGTAAGTTTAGCTCAGGCGCCCGCGCATGCCCCGGTGAGCGGCCGCACCTACTCTGGGGAAGGCGCAAGAAAAAAGGCAGCCGAAGCTGCCTTTCTTGGTCTGCGGCACGGCGGCCAGAGGCCGGTCCCGGTCCGCAGCGCCGCGTTTAGACGCCGGGGCGGTTGCCGAACTTGCCGTAGCGCTGGCGGAACTTGTCGATACGACCCGCGGTGTCGAGGATCTTCTGCTTGCCGGTGTAGAACGGATGACAGGCGGCGCAGACTTCGACGTTCAGGTCGCGACCCAGTGTGGAGCCGGTGACGAATACGCTACCGCAACTGCAGGTCACGTTGATCTGCTTGTAGTCGGGATGGATGCCGGTTTTCATGGTTTCGCTTCTCCGTATGGCGCCCACCGAATATAGGTAAGCACGGGTGTAAGCCGCGTAGTTTAACCTGTAGGGGCTCGGATGGCAATAGACTCCGGCCCCCCATCCGGACAGGTCAAATTGCCCCGGGGCTCGCCCGTTCGGCTGGCCGTCGGAGACTTTCGTCCCGGGGCACAGCCCGAGCCACGAGTTGAAGCGCCGCTGCGCACCAAGGCCCTCATCCTCCATCGGGCAGAATTCGTGGTCCAGGGTTTTCGCATCTATCGTACCGACGCCGCGGACGTCGCCGATGGCCTAACCGAGCGTTGGTGCGCGAACGTCGGGTCTAGCAAGACGATGACCCTCGACCAATCCGCGTCCCGGACGACCGGCAGGTCGCTCTTGTCCTGACCCGAGCCGGGGACATCCTGTTGGACCGCAGTCTGCACCTTAATCCACCGGCGGTCCCGGCGTACCCCTCCTGATCAATTTGCGATGCCCAAGCGAACCGCCGCGCAACGCTCGACCTCCACCCGTGCATCCCGGTCGATGCGTCCCAAAGCCAGCCCGACCTGTTCGCGCCTGCCGGGCACAGCCTTGTCCACCATCGCTTGCGAAGGCTCCTGCAACCGCTTTTTCTGCACCCTCTCGCACGGTGACGCGAAGCAACGGCGCAGCAACAAGCGTGCTCCCGATCGGCAGTGCCGCGACGGTCGCGTGCTCATTAGACCGATTGGCTTGAATCACCCCTGCGGGCCTCGGCTTCCCTCGGTCGCCTTGCAGGGTGATGGTCACCAATCGACCCCGCAACAGTCTGTCCAGCCGCCCACGTCCGCAAAGGCCTCATCCAGAAACTTGCGGGGGCGTGTCGGCCCGGTCTGCCTGCGCCACTGGGCGGCGCGGGCGTCGGCATTCCGCGGCGAAGTCAGCGCGACGAGTGTCCGGCACCCAGAGTTGAACCGGCCGAAGCCCTGCCATGCGACGGGCGTCGCGGTATTTCTGAACCCGTGACGTGACGTGCCCCCCTGCAGTCCCCACCGAGCGTGGCAGGTAACGGGCTACGCCCTGCGTTGCAGGCACTTGCGTTCGCCAGCACCAGCCAAACCGCCGGGCGCGACCGGGGGAAGACACCCTGCACTGCAGCGTGACCCTATTAGAGCGCGCAAATCAGCGCCCGAAGTTTCCTGGGCAACCACAAGGAGATTTGCTGCGAGGCATCGGGAGGAGCGAGGCGGGGAGCCAGAGCGTCAACTCCTGGCGCAATGGGTCAGCCCGTATATTGCAATGATGTGACGGTTCGCGATTCGGCCAGCAGCAAGGCCGCGGAAATCAATGGCACGGATTATGCTTTTAGCTCTTGTAGAGCCCTGGTCGGCCCGCGCAGAAGGGTCGTGGGGTTGATGAACCTAGCGTGCGTCGGCGAGAGAAATCGCCCCGCCGCATGCAAGTGGAGAAAAAAATGTCAGCTTTTGATGTCTACGCCAGTCCGCAACTGGCGAGCTCGGCGTTCGGCGAGGTCATGATCAGCCGGCGTGGCGCCACGCCTTGTTCGCACCCGGTGAGCCCGCTGCGCCTTCCGCGTCAGGTTGGGGCGCTGATGGTGGCCGCCTGGGCAAGCCTCGCAGCAGTGATGATTCATGGGCCGTCGACGCCCACCCCGTCGGCTGCCCTGTCCCAGGAGCGCGCGCCGGACTAAGGGTCTCAGCCCCGACGCATGCTGTCGAAGAAGTCCGCGTTGCTCTTGGTGGCCTTGACCTTGTCGGAGAGAAATTCCATCGCTTCCAGGTCATCCATCGGATAGAGCAGTTTGCGCAGCACCCAGATTTTCTGCAGGACCTCAGGTTTCATGAGCAGTTCCTCGCGTCGCGTCCCCGAGCGGTTGACGTTCAGCGCGGGATAGATGCGCTTCTCCGCCATGCGCCGATCCAGGTGCACCTCCATGTTGCCGGTGCCCTTGAATTCCTCGTAGATCACGTCATCCATACGGGAGCCCGTTTCGATGAGGGCCGTCGCCAGGATGGTGAGCGAACCGCCTTCCTCGATGTTGCGGGCGGCACCAAAGAAGCGCTTCGGGCGTTGCAACGCGTTGGAGTCCACGCCGCCCGTGAGCACCTTGCCCGAGGCCGGCACCACCGTGTTGTAGGCACGTGCCAACCGGGTAATAGAGTCGAGGAGGATGACCACATTCTTTTTGTGCTCCACCAAGCGTTTGGCTTTTTCCATCACCATCTCGGCTACCTGAACGTGGCGGGTGGCCGGTTCGTCGAAGGTGCTTGAGACCACCTCGCCGCGCACCGAGCGCTGCATCTCCGTGACCTCTTCCGGGCGCTCGTCGATTAGCAGCACGATCATGATCACGCCGGGATGATTGCTCGTGATCGAATGGGCGATGTGCTGTAGCATCACCGTCTTGCCCGCTTTCGGCGGGGAGACGATCAGCCCGCGCTGGCCCATGCCGATGGGCGCGATGATGTCAATGATCCGGCCCGTGAGGTTCTCCTCGGAGCGGATGTCGCGTTCGAGGAGGAGCGGGGCGGTGGGGTGGAGCGGCGTGAGGTTCTCGAAGAGGATCTTGTTCTTGGCGTTCTCGGGCGGCTCCGAGTTCACCTGGTCCACCTTGACGAGCGCGAAGTAACGCTCGCCTTCCTTGGGCGTGCGGATCTCGCCCTCGATGGAGTCCCCCGTGTGCAGATTGAAACGGCGGATCTGCGAGGGGCTTACGTAGATGTCATCGGGTCCCGCCAAGTAGGAGGTGTCGGGTGAACGGAGGAATCCGAACCCGTCCGACAGGACCTCCAGCGTGCCCTCCCCGAAGATACTTTCCCCTTTCTTCGCTGTGTTCTTGAGCAGGGCGAAAATCAGGTCCTGCTTGCGCATCCGGTTGGCGTTCTCGATTTCGTGCGTGGCCGCCATATCCACCAGTTCGGTGACATGGAGGTTCTTCAGATCGGATAGATGCATGGGGGGAAACTTTCAGGAAGACACAGGGAAAAGGAGGAGGGGGAGGGGGAACTGCCCTTCGGACTACGACCTGAATGGGTGCCGCGGGGAGCGAGCCCGGCCAACAGACCCACTGGGCACCCGAGGTTAAGTAGTTTAGATGGTGCTGTCAATAAACGCGGTCAGCTGTGACTTGGACACGGCACCGACCTTGGTCGCTTCGACGTTGCCGTTCTTAAAGATCATCAGCGTGGGGATGCCCCGGATGCCATAGCGCTGCGGCGTAGCTTGGTTTTCGTCGATGTTCAACTTGGCCAGTTTCAAGCGGCCAGAATACTCCTGGGCCACTTCATCGAGGATGGGCGCGATGTTCTTGCAGGGCCCGCACCATTCGGCCCAGTAGTCCACGAGGACAGGAACCGAGGACTGCAGCACCTCCGGTTCGAAGGTGTCGTCCGTAACGTAATGAATATGCTCGCTCATGGAGAGATTTGCCTCCGGCAATGTAGGAATCAGACACGGACTGCGGGCGCTGCCAAGGAATCTGAAGGGGCGCGAGGCCGGCGGACGCCGACAGGACGAGTGTGGGGAATAACCGCTGCGCCCATGGTAACAAAATTTCCCTGCAGGGGGGAATTGATGGCTCCGAGTGGACGCCGGGGATTCTGCTAGAATTCTCGCCTGCCCGGAGAGGGTTCCGGCGCGTCATTCGATCCCTTCGCTTGTGTCGAACGGATGTGTCAGGCGGCAGGCCGCCAACCTGCGCTCATGCGCCCTGCCGGGCCAAGCGCCATCGTGCCAGAGGAAGTGTCACCATGACCTATGTCGTCACCGAGTCCTGCATCAAGTGCAAATACACGGATTGCGTGGAGGTTTGCCCCGTGGATTGCTTCCGCGAAGGCCCCAACATGCTGGTCATCGATCCGGATGAGTGTATCGACTGCACCTTGTGCGTGGCCGAGTGTCCGGTGGATGCGATCTTTGCCGAGGACGAGTTGCCACCCGAGCAGCGTCATTTCACCGCCCTGAACGCCGACCTTGCCAAGGCGTGGCCATCCATCGTGGAACAGAAGGAAGCGCCCGCGGACGCCGACGAGTGGGCGAAGGTGAAGGACAAGGAGCAACTGCTCGAGCGCGAGGCCTGAACAGCGGCAGCTGCCGGGCTACCCGCCGCCGTGCAAGGCCTGCGCCAGGCCTGAATGCCTACGCGTGGGCTGCCTGCACGCAGCCACGATGACCGCACGGCTGCCCGCGAGGGCCAGTCGGCGCGCAGCGCGCGTGACGCCGGTGTAGAGCAGTTCCCGCGTCAATCCGCGCGAGTTCTGCCCCGGCAATACCAACAATATTTCCTCGAACTCCGAGCCCTGGGCCTTGTGCACGGTCAGGGCGAAGGCGCCCTCGTGCTCGGGCAGTCGCACGGGTGCCACGGCCCGATAGGCGCCTCCCGCCCGGAAGTACACCTTTGGCTGCCCGTCCGCATCCGGCAGGCAGATACCCACATCACCATTGAACAGGCCCAACTCGTAGTCGTTACGCGAGAGCATGACCGGGCGCCCCGCGAACCATGCAGCCGCCGTCGCCGGCGCACCTACTCGGTCCTTCAGGCGGCGTTCGCACAGCAGATTGATGTCGACCGCGCCGCGCGGTCCCTCGCGCAGGGCGCAGAGCACCCGAAACCGATCGAAGGCGCTCCACAGGGAGTCGAGCGCCCCTGCGTCCCCGGTTCGGTCGGCCAACACCGCCTGAAAGTAGGCGTCGAACCCTGCTAGCGCCTGCGCTGCGAGCGCCCGCGAGAGCCCGGCCCCCTCCTCTGGGAGCCATCTCAGCGAGCCGTCGGTGTCTGCTTCGAGACACTCGAAGGCTGCCTGGGCCCGGCCTGCCCGTATATCGGCGGCCAATCGGCCGATACCCGAATCGGCGGAGAATCGGTGGCTTTCCTGCAACCACACGACGCTGTCGCGCAATCCTGGCACGCCGGAGCCTGCGGGCGGAGTGATCGTCCCCTGAGCGACCCCGGTCAGGGAAGAGAGCGCGGCACAGGTGTCCGTGCCCAGGCTGGGGTCGGCGGAAATTTCCGCGAAGACGGCGCCCGCCTCGACTGCAGCGAGTTGGTCCTTATCGCCCAGCAGGATGAGGCGGGCCGTTTCCGGGAGGGCTTCCACCAGGCGTGTGGCGAGCGAGAGGTCAAGCATGGACGCCTCGTCGACGATCAGCGCGTCCAGTGGCAAGGGGTTTTGCGCGTGGTGCCGGTGTTTACCCGCAGCACCGGTGACGCCGAGCAACCGGTGCACCGTGAAGGCCTCCGTGGGCAGCCGTGCGCGCAGGAGTTCAGGTAAGCCCTCCGCGCGCGTCCGCAGGGCCTCCACTAGGCGGGCAGCCGCCTTGCCGGTGGGCGCAGCGAGGGCCACGCGAAGCGCTGGTTGCTGCTCGAGCAAGCAGGCGAGCAGCGCGACCACGGAACTGGTCTTGCCGGTGCCTGGTCCCCCACTGATGATGACCAGTGGCTTGAGCAGGGCCAGGGCGACGGCTAGTTTTTGCCAGTCCGGGCGCGATGGATCTCGGCCGGCGCTGGGGAACAGGCTCTCCAGTCGCGGCCGTAATGCCTGCAGTGCGAGCGCTGAGACCGGCATCTGGGCCGCGCGGCGAACCAGCGCGCCGGCCAGCCGCGTTTCGTAGTCGTGGTAGCGGTAAAGATAGAGCCGGTCGTGCGTATCGAGGACCAGCGGCGCCACCTGCCCGCTGCCGGCGGCTACGACCTGCCCGGTGGCGAGCAGCGAGGCGCGCAGCGCCTGTAAGGAGCGAGTGCCCGCACCGGGGTAGAGCTCCTCGAGGGGCAGGCACACATGCCCCTGCTGCAAAGCCTCGCATACGCCCGCGGCAGCGCGCTGTAGCGCTGCGAGATCTGCTCCCGGGGGGGCTGAAGCAAGCGCCCACTTTGCGATGTGGTGAGCAAAGCCCTGGGCAAGCGCGTTGTCTGTCAGGACTTCGGTCATGGTCGTCAGATTCCCCGGCACAGGGCGTCAGCATACGCCAGCGGGGGCCGACGCGGCGGTCCCTGGGGGGCGCGCCCGGTGCAGACAGCGGCGCGCTCAGGGGCTTTGGGCGCACACCGGGGAAGTCAACAGATGGGCGGTCGCGAAATGTGTAGACTTCAGCCCGTCCGGAGCCGCGCGGCTGAGCCCACCCGGCCCCTCCAATGCCACATCCCAGGGGAGTCGTTCCATGAAAGCCATATCCGTTCACCAGTTCGGCGGTCCTGAAGTACTGACGATCAGCGAGGTCACTGACCCCTCACCGAGCGCGGGCCAGGTACTGGTGCGTATCCATGCGGCAGGGGTCAATCCTGCGGACACCTATCAGCGCGCGGGGACCTACGCGATCAAGCCGGCCCTTCCCTACACTCCTGGGACCGATGGCGCGGGCGTCGTCGAATCCGTGGGTGAAGGCGTCCTGACGGTGCGCCCGGGGGATCGCGTCTACCTGGCGCGCAGCCTGAGCGGCACCTATGCCGAATTGGCCCTTGCTCTGGAATCCCAGGTGCACCCGCTTCCCGCATCGATCTCCTTTGCCCAGGGCGCGGGCGTATACGTGCCCTACGCCACCGCCTATCATGCCCTGCACCGCGAGGCGCAGGCGCGACCTGGAGAGACCGTACTGGTGCACGGCGCCAGCGGCGGCGTGGGCATTGCCGCGGTGCAATTGGCCCGGGCTGCCGGTCTCAAGGTGTATGGCACCGCAGGCACTGCGAAGGGGCTTGAGCTCATCGCCAGGGAAGGCGCACATACCGTGTTCGACCACACGCGGCCGAATTACCAGGAGGAGATCTTGCAGGCGACCCAGGGTCGCGGCGTCGACGTCATCCTGGAGATGCTCGCCAACGTGAACCTCGGCAATGATCTGAAGATGATCGCCCAGCACGGGCGGGTGGTGGTCATCGGCAGCCGCGGCGAGGTGACCATCAACGCCCGTGACCTCATGGGCCGGCGCGGCTCCGTTCACGCATTCACCCTCTGGGGGCTCACCCCGCAAGAGGAAGCGCAGGCCCACGCGGCGCTGCAGGCGGGGCTGGAGGGCGGCACGCTGCGCCCTGTCGTCGGCCGAAGCCTCGCCCTCGCCGACGCCAGCCAGGCGCACGTGGCTGTCATGGCACCCGGCGCTTTCGGCAAGATCGTGCTGGTTTCCTGATCGAGGCACCGGGCTCACCCGAGTCAAGCCTCGCGGGATTCCTTGCCTGCTGCGCGGTTCATCCGCCGCGCAGCAGCGCGTCCAGGGACTCTAGCGTGCTGCGGTCCGGCCGATGGGCGTACACCCCCAGCGGGGCGCCCGCATCGTTGCACCAACCCGGGCGAACGCCGCGCAGGAAGACATAGAGCATCCCGCCCAGATGTCGATCGGGATCATAGTCGCTCAGTCGCGTCTGCAGTAGGCGGTGCAGTGCCACCAAGTAGAGTAGGCCCTGCAGCAGGTAGGCATGCTCCGCCATGGCGCCGGCGACAGCCGCCGGCGCGTAGTGCGTTGGGTCCTCGCCAAGGAAGTTGGACTTCCAGTCCAGCACGTAGTATCGGCCCTCGTGGTGGACGATCAGGTCGATGAACCCCTTCAGATAGCCCGAGAGGGGACCGAACGCCAAGCGCGGCGCCGCATAACCGTGTGTCTCCAACCATCGGTTGAGGGACGGGGCATCGAGGCGCGGTGCCGGCAGGTGGAAGCCCATCTCTACCAAGCGGCATTCCCAAGGCAGGCGATTGAGCAAAAGGCCGCCACCCAGATCCGCGCCGAGTACATCCTCCAGCATCCGGCGCAGCATCGGTGCCAGGCGGGCCGCCGGCATCCCTAGACGGGGCCCGTGCGTTGCCAGCACCCGGTCGATGGTGCGACTCCAGTCTCGGTCCTCCGTGAAATCCACCGCCTCGAGCAGGGCGTGCAGGCAATCCCCCGCCGCCGCCCCCCGCGGAAACTCCCGGATGTCATCGGCGTCGAGGGGGGCGCCCGGAGGCGCGGCCGCCGCAGCGATCGCGTAGGCGTCGTGGTCGCTGGCAGCGCCCTCGGCTTCGGCCCCGTAGCGCAAGCTACTAAAACTCCCCAGGCGCCAGATCGCCGGCGGGATCGCTGGCGGTGCCGCCGCACGCGGTTCCTGCCCACCAACGTCGGCCGCCGGCAAGGCGCGCCCGGGGCCTTCGGGGATGGGGCGTAGCGAGAGCGCCCGGGGCGCGGCCTGCGCAAGCCTTGCCCAGGCACTATCGATTTCCGCCAGGGCGCGTTCGTTATTTCGCCAATCCTCCGGCGTGGAAGAGCCGCCAGCAGCGAGCCAATTGAGCAGGCCGCGGGAGGCTTCCCGGCTGCTGTTGGATATGCCGGTCAGCGTCACGTAGCCACCAACCACCAGGTAGCATCGGTGCACCGCCCGAGTGAGCGCCACGTAGGCCAGACGCAGCGACTCCTCGTCGCGCTCCTGGGCCTGCAGGGCTTTGATTTCCGTCAACTCCGCCTTGTCCACTAGGCAGTCCGGGCGGAAATCCAAGGTGAGCGGGCGCTGCGGCGGGTGATATTCCCGCCCTTCATCGCTTCCGCCCCGGCGGCGCTCACCGATGCAGAGATAGGGGCAGAACACGACCGGGTATTCCAAGCCCTTGGACTGATGGATCGTCACCACCTGCACCAGATTGGCGTCAGACTCCAGACGTAACTGCTGTTCTTCCCGCTCCGCGCCGTCCGCGCGGCGCTCGCCAAGCCAGCGCAGCAGCGCTTCGGGCCCGGCGTGTTCGCTGGAGACCTGCTGCAGCAATTCGCCCAGGTGCAGGAGGTTTGTCATGCGGCGTTCGCCATTCGGGCTTCCGAGAAGCCGTAGCGCGATTTTTTCGCGCGCCATCCAGTGCCTGAACATGGGCGCGAAGCCACGGGCCTGCCACAGTTCCCGATATTCGCCAAAGCGCGCCGAGATGGCGAGCAGCGCACCCTCATCGGCACGTAGCGCATCGATGCCGCTGGCGTCGAACCCCATGAGCTCAGTGGCCAGGCTCGTTAGCAGTCTCGAGGCCCTGGACGGCTCGAGCACGGCCCGTAGCAGCCGCTCGAGATCCCCTGCCACCGCGCAGTGCAGAACGTCCTCACGGGAGCGCTGCACCGCGCCTACTCCGAGTGCGAGCAACGCCGACTTCATGCGCGCGCCCTGCCGGTGGGAGCGCACCAGGACCGCGATCTCGCCGGGGGCCAGCGCCCGCCCCGCGAGGAGCACGCGCCCCGCGCGCGCTTCCCGCAGCAGGCGCGCGATCTCACCGGCGGCGGCTGCGGTCGCGAGCGCCTGGGCTTCCTCGCGCGTGGGGTACTGGCCGCCGGGCGAGGGCAATTGCCACAGACGCATTGCCGCGTCCGGCACCTCAGGCTCGCTGGTGTCGGAAAAGGCGCGGAGTTCGCGCGTCCCCCGCGCCACCGGGTGGTAGACCAGGGGCGGGAGCTGAAAGGCGCGCGGGTTGGTCCCAAAAAGGGTGTTCACCGCCGCGATCATCGCTTCGCTCGAGCGTTGGTTGAGCAATAGCGTGTGGCAACTGTCCGCTTGGTCGCGGGCCGACAGGTAGGTGCGCAGGTCGGCATTGCGAAACGAATAGATGGCCTGCTTGGGATCGCCCACGACGAAGAGCGTCGCCCGTGGCTCAGGTCCTGCCCCATAGATGGCTTGGAAGATCTGGAACTGCAGGGGATCGGTGTCTTGGAATTCGTCCACCAGCGCGGCGGGGTAGGCGGCGCGCAGCCGCTGTGCCAGCGGCTCTGCGCGCGGGCCCTGCAACGCGCGGTGCGTCCCCAGGAGGATGTCGTCGTAGGAGAGCAGCCGACGCTCGAGCTTGCTGCGGCGAAGGGCTTCGGCGCCTTCCTCGAAGAGGGCATAGAGCAGACGCAGCCGCTCGAGTTCGAGGCGTAGCGTAACCGCCGCGTGGCAGGTCGCCAGGCGTTCCACTGCGTCGAAAAACGGATGCGCGGGTGGCGTGTGGCTTTTTTTCGTGCCCTGCGCAATCCGTGACGTGCTCAGCTTACCCAGTGTTTGCATAAGCACTGGCGGCATGCCGAGCCCGGAGCCGAGGCGCCGGGACTCCCCTTCCCAGGCGCTCAGCAATTGCGCCACTTGGCTCGGGCTGAAGCTGTTCTGCTTGAACCCCGCCTGGGCCGCCGCCAGGACGGCGGCCAGCGCCTCGTTCGTGTCGCGCCAAAGTATAAGGGTAGCGGCGTGGGTCGCCTCGAGTTCCAGCACCGTGTCGTCGGCCGCGATGCTGGCCGGGTCAGGCAGGTCCACGAGGCGGGCCAGTGGCTTGCGCAGTCGCTGAGCCAATAACGTTGCCCAGGTGTCCGGACTGTCGCGCTGCTCGACCACCCACTGGGCGAGACCCGGAAACAGTGGCGCATCGGCTACCCGTCGACGCCAGAAGTCGCGAGTGACTTCGCCCACGAGGGCACCGGAGTCCGCGTTGAGTTCCTGCCGAAAGGGTAGGCCCGCGGAGAAGGCGCTGTCGCCGAGGACGCGGTGGCAGAAGCCATGGATGGTGAGCACGGCGGCCTCGTCGAACTGCTCCAGAGCGAGCCGCAATCGCGCCTGCAGTGCCTCCATTCCCAGGCCGGTCTGCCGCTGTACCGCGCCGAGCAATTCTCCCGGGAATGGGTCTTGTTCGCTGCCGATTCCCTGAGCCCACGCAAACACCTCGCTCAGTCGCGTGCGGATGCGCGAGCGCAGTTCCGCCGTGGCCGCCTTGGTGAAGCTCACCACGAGGATCTGCTGCACCCCCAGGCCCCGTTCGAGCACTAGGCGCAGGTAGAGCGCGCAGATGTTCCAGGTTTTGCCCGTTCCCGCCGAAGCCTCCACCGCCTGCATCCCCTCAAGCGGGCACTTCAGGGGATCCAACAGGGCGGGCGCGCTCACGCCAGGGGCTCCAGGTGTTCTAGCAGCGGGCTGAATACGGCATGGGCACAGCGCTCGAAGGACTCCCCGAGCGCGTCGTCGACGCCGCGCAAGGCCAACGCGTGGTACAGGTCATCCTTCTCGGGCCAGGTGTTCTTGCCGTAGGGGGACCATTTGGATCGTGCCGCCGAGAGCTTGTGATCCT
Source organism: Betaproteobacteria bacterium (assembly GCA_025356655.1). GTDB lineage: Bacteria > Pseudomonadota > Gammaproteobacteria > Burkholderiales > SHXO01 > SHXO01. The sequence goes on from JANXRW010000070.1 coordinate 25,793, forward strand.
GCGCGTAGGCCCAGGCGCTGCGGGGAAAGAAGTGCAGTGGCGCCTGAAGTCCCTCGCGGTAGAGATCCACTAACTCGCCGAGAACCACGCCGGGGTGTTCGACCGGGCGCAAGCGAAATACTCCGCCGCGCGCGTACCAGGAGGTGCGCGGAAGCACGCCCGGTGGTGCCGCCGCGCACAGGAAAAGGTGGTCGATCCAGGCCCGCAGATAATCGCCCGCGCGCGCCTCATCGTAGCGCCAACACAGGAGTCCATCGGGGCGTAGCCCCTGCAAGACGCCCGTGATGCGCCAGGGTTGTTCGCCGGCGACGGGCACGGGCACGCTGTCGGGTGCGGCCGACAGCGGGGGCGCGGCGAGTAGCGGGCGCAGCCGCGCGCAGAATGCCGTCATCTGCGCCAACTCCCGAATGACGGCCTCGCGCCCCAGTTGGCCCTGCGGGAAAGCGTTGTCGGCCAATGCCAGCGCGTAGGCCTGTTCCTCGTCGCCCTCCAGGAGCAGGGGCAGGAGGCGCTGGGAGAGATCGCTCCGTGCCTTCCAGTCGGGGAGGAAGTGTTCGTCATCCTCGAGCGCTTCCTCGGTGCGTTCCAGGCGCAGGCCCAGGCGCTCCTGCAGCAACATGCGAGAGGGATGCCGGAAGAACCGCTGCAAGCGCTCCAACGCCACTGCGTTCACCGCACCGGAGGGCGCGGTGAGCGGTGCGGGGAAGAACAGCCGTTGCGGCCGGTCGGGGTCGACCTCCTCGGCGTCGTCGCGCTGCGCGCGAGTGGCTTCTGCAGGGTGGGGCAGCGCGGGCGGCGCAGGCTCCGCCGCCGCGAGCAGGGCCTGGGCGTACTCCTCGTTGAAACTGCGCAGGCGCGGATCTGGGCCGGGCAGAAAGTACTGGGGCGAGAATGCCTGCAGGGGGTGTTCCAGCAGTAGCTGCGCCCGCAGGTGCGCACGCGCCCGCGGTTGTGCTGGATCCGCACAGGCCTCCATCAGGAATTCCAGCAACTCCGAGACAACCACCGCCGGTGGCAGTTCGCTGTTGTCTCGCTGCTGGCGGCCCGTGTAGCTCAGGTACAGGCGCTCGCGCGCGCTCAGCAGCAGGTCCAGGAAGAGGTTACGGTCATCGAGCCGCCGTTGGCGGTCCCCGGGGCGCGGTTGCAGCGCCATCAGGTCGAACTCGGCGGGCCGCTGGTCAGCGGGAAAGGCCCCGTCGTTGAGTCCCAGGACGCAGATCACCCGGTAGGGCAGCGCACGCAGGCTGCTCATGGAACAAAACGTGAGCACGCCGGAGGGTACGCCACCGCGCACCGGATCGTCGAGCAGGCCCGAGAGCGCCTCTCGCACGACGCTAAGTGCAATCCTCGTTTCGCCCCCGCCGGCCATGTTGTCGCGGAGTTGGTCCAGTGCTGCCTGCAACTCCCGCATCTCCTCCACCCCGTCGGTCCCGGGGTCGAGGAATTGCGCTACTGCGGCGCCCAGGCTGCTGTGCCAGGCGGCCCCGTCACGAGGCCGGGTCCACTGCTCGCGCTGGTGCGAGAGGGCCGCCACGTATCGCTGCAGCCGGCCCAAGGCGGGCGCATCGGCCCCTTCCACGCTGGCGGCACCGACGCGCCCGGCGACCGTCGTACGCCGCGCCGCGGCGCTGTCGCCCAGTGCATAAGCTAAGTAGAGTCGTGAGAGCCCGTCCTCGAAGCTGTGGCGCTGCTGCGGCGGCATGCCCAGGCGCACGCGCTCGGATTCATCGAGCCCCCAGTGGATGCGCGCTTCGCGGATCCACTCCAGTAGGCGTTCGGGGTCCTCCGCGCTTAGGCCGAACCGGCGCGCCACGGGCACCTGCGTGAGGAGGTCGAACACCTCGCTCGCCGGGAACCGACCGACGCACAGGTTCATCAAGTCGAGCAGGGCGCGTGCCACCGGGTTGGTCGCAGAGGCGGGCCGTCCGGTGATGACGTAGGCAATGCGCCGCGACGCCGGCGCGGTGCCGAAGACCGCGTCGATGGCCGGCGCCGCCGCTGCGAGGTCGGGCAGCGCCACCAGGATCTCCGCGGGGTGTGGTGGGTGCTCCTGGGTGAAGCAGGCGAGCAACTGATCCTGCAGGACCTCGAGTTCGCGGGTCAGCGAGTGACAGCAGTGGATCTCGATGCTGCGGTCATCGGCGCGCAGGCCGAACTCCCCTGGCGCTGGGTTGCGCAGGGCGAGGATGGAGTCCTGGACCTGCCCGAGCAGGCTGGCTCGTCCGCTGCCGAAGAACTGGCTCAGCTCCTCCACCGTGTGTTGGTCATCGGCCAGCAGAAGGCCGAGCTGCGCCTGCGCTTGTCTTCCCCAGGACGCCAGCAGTGGGTTGCCCACTTCATGGTGGCCCGCCTCGCCCTGGCGGCGCAGGTAGCTGAGTCGACGGGGATTGACCACCTCGAACCAATATTCCTCGCAGGGGTTCAGCGCGTAGTAGGACAACTGTGTCCACTGGGAGAACTGGCGCAGGATGTCCAGGTAGCTCGGTGCCACTGCGGGAAGGCAGAACACATGCGCTGAGCGCGGCAGACCCGGTCGGGCCGGGGCGGAGGCATTACGGGCCACGGCGGCGAAGAAACGTGCGGCGGGATGCTCGCTGCTCGTCCCGAGCGCCGCAGTCAAGCGGCGCCAGAGATCGGCCTGCCAATGCTCGTCCTCTGCGCGGGCTGCGTCCAGGCCGGGGATCTCCGCCCGTCGGCCGGCGGACCAAGCTTCGAGCCAGGCAGGCCGGTAGGTGATGTAGTGTTCGAGCAGTTCCGCCGTGCGCTGTGCGAGTTCCAGCCGCATCACCGGGTCCGCTTGACCCAGGTAGTGCGCGAGGCGAGGATGCGCCGCCGTCAGCCGCTCGTCACCCAGCAGGCTGTGGATGCGCCAGGACAGTGCGGGTGGGTTGAAGGGCGAGGATTGCTGCACCTCGATGACCCGGCCCATCTGCGTCCACAGCCACTGCCCGAGGAAGGAGAACTCCACCTGCGCGCAGATCCCCTGCCGGTCGGCGAGCGCCAGTTCGATGCGCCGCCGCAGTGCCAAGCTAGGGATGATCACCTGCTGCGTCTCGAAGGGCCCTGGGCGCTCGTCCACCAGGCGCTCCAGCAAACAGTCCAGCAGGTACTCGAAGCGGTTGGACAGGGTCAGGCGAAGCATGGGAGGCAGCGCGCTCTGGGGGCTCTCGGAGTGATGATTATGGCGCAGGTCACCCATCGACCGCTCGCCCGTGTTCAGCCCAGGCTCGCGGTCCAGCGCTCGTGGCCCTGGGCGCGCAGGGTGCAGGCGGGGCAGCCGCCACAGCCGCGGCCCCAGGGGTGACGCAGGGCGCGTTCTCCGAGATAACAGGTATGCGTGTGTTCGCGGACCAGGTCCACCAGGGCGGCGCCACCGAGCTCCGCGGCCAAAGCCCAAGTGGCTGCCTTGTCCAGCCACATCAGCGGTGTCTCCACCCGCAGGGATCGACCCAGGCCCAAGCTGAGCGCCACCTGCAGGGCCTTCATCGTGTTGTCGCGGCAGTCGGGGTAGCCGGAGTAGTCCGTCTCGCACATTCCCGCGACCAGCACCGGGAGGTCACGGCGGTAGGCCAAGGCCGCCGCCGCGGTGAGGAAGACTAAGTTGCGGGCCGGAACGAAGGTGTTGGGCAGGCCTTGCGCGTCCAGGGTAATGGCCATCTCGCTGGTCAGTGCGGTGTCGCCGATCTGCCGGAAGAGGTCCAGCGCCAGCACATGGTCTTCCCTCAGGCGTCCGGCCCAGCGCGGGAAGCCCTGGCGCAGGGCCTCGAGCAAGGGCGGTCGGCACTGCAATTCGACGCGGTGGCGCTGGCCATAGTCAAAGCCCAGCGTCTCCACGCGATCGAAGCGCTCCAGGGCCCAGGCGAGGCAGGTGGTGGAGTCCTGCCCGCCGGAGAACAGGACTATAGCGGATGTGCTCAGGGCAACACCTTGATCTCACGCACGAACTGCAGGGTATAAGCCTTGTGGTAGTCCATGTCGGCGCGGACCATGCCGGCGCTGACCATGAAGTCGAAGGTCTGTTTCCAGCGGGCGTCGGTCATGGTGAGGATGCCCTGGGTGCCGGCGTCCGAGCCGGTGACCAGACCGTATTCGCGCATCTTCGCCACGCCGAAGGCGAGCAAGGAGTCCTCCATTTGCGGGTTGGCCTTTTTGATGAGCGCGTTGCCCTTGGTGGGGTCCTCCAGGTAATGTTTCCAGCCCTCGGCGGTTGCCTGCAGAAATCGGCGGATGAGTTCGGGCTTGGCGCCCAGCACGCTACGGGTCGTGACGATGGTCTCCGCGTAGGGGGGGTAGCCCACATCGGCGAGCAGAAATAGCGTGGGCTTGATACCCGCTTTTTCGATGGACGCGGGCTCCGAGGTGAGGTATCCCTGTTGCGCGACATTCTTGTCCACCAGGAACGGTGCGACGCTGAACGCGTAGGGTCGTTTCTGGCTGTCGGCGAAACCGTAACGTGCCTTCAGCCAGGGCCAGAAGGTCGTCTCGCTCGCTTGCCCGATCAGCAGGCTACGGCTCTTCAATTCAGGCAGGCTCGTGACGTCCGGGTGGGCGATGAGCACCACGGGGTCCTTCTGGAAGGTCGCGCCCACGGTCACCAGTGGCAGGTTTTGTTCGAGCCCTTTGATGACCTGCAAGTCATAACCCATCACTAAGTCGGCCTGCCCTGCGAGCAGCAATTGCATCACATTGACTTGCGGCCCGCCCATCCGGACTTCCACGTCCAGGCCCTGGCGCCGGTAGCTGCCGTCGGCCACGGCTTGGTAGAAGCCGCCATGCTCGGCTTCGGCGTACCAGTTGGTGACGAATACCATCTTGGTGAGTTCCGCCGCGTGGGGACCGCCAGGCAGCAGGCACAGCGAGATGACCGCGGCAGCGAGGACGCGGCGCAGGGTTGGAGCAATGTTCATGCGATGGATCTCCTCAGTGGAAAAGGGGCCGTTGACCGTGGTCAGCGGGGTTCGTATTCGTTGCGCATTTCACTTTCGTGCCAACGGCCAAGGGCGAGCCTTGCCAGCAGGCTCGCGCCCAGGAACAACACGACGCCGGTGGCCGCGATGAGCAGCAGCGCGGCAAACAGCCTCGGGATGTTCAGCTGCAACCCAGACATCAGGATCTGGTAGGCCAGCCCAGAGCCCGTTCCCCCCGTGCCCGCGACGAACTCGGCCACGACCGCACCGATGAGCGCGAGTCCGCTCGACACGCGGAGCCCTGCAAAGAAATAGGGTAGGCAACTCGGGATGCGCAGCCGAAGCAGCACCTGCCAACGGCTTGCGTGGTGCAGGCGGAACAGGTCGACAAGTCCTGGGTCCACGCTGCGCAAGCCGACGATGGTATTGGAGACGATGGGGAACAGCGCGACGATGGTGGCGCAAATCACCAATGCCGCCGTCGGATCCTTGACCCAGATGATGATGAGCGGGGCGATGGCGACGATAGGCGTCACCTGTACCAAAACGACGTAGGGGAACAGGCTGAGTTCGATGAGCCGACTCTGCACGAAGAGGAAGGCTACGAGAACGCCCAGTACGAGCGCGAGCCCTAGCGCGAGCAGGGTGATCTTCAAGGTCACCAGCAAGGAAGCGCCCAGCAGGGCCCAGTCGCTGGCCAAGGCGCCCAGTACCACCAAGGGCGCGGGCACCAGGTACACCGGGACCTGCCCGAGGGTCACGATGAGATGCCAGGCCAGGAGGGTCGCCAGCCCCACGAGGCCGGGGGCGGCTAGGCGCAGCCAGCGCGGGTAGGCGCGCTCATTCATCCGGGCCCGCTCCGCTTGCTGCTTCGAGCAGGCCGCCGAGTTGGGCGCAGAGCCGCGCGTGTCGCTCGGACAGGGCAAAACCACGCTCCCGCGGATAGGGTTCGTCGACGCGGATGGCGTCGAGGAGTCGGCCGGGTCGCGCGGACATCACGACCACACGGTTCGACAGCAGGACGGCCTCGGAGATACTGTGGGTGACGAACACCACGGTGAGCGGCGTTCCAGTCCAGAGTCCGAGAAGGTCGCGATCGAGGCGCGCGCGCGTGATCTCGTCCAGGGCCGCAAAGGGCTCGTCCATGAGCAGGAGGGCGGGGTCAGTGATGAGCGCGCGCGCGATGGAAACACGCATCTGCATGCCGCCGGAGAGTTCACGCGGGTAGGCTCGGCTGAACTCCTGCAGCCCTACGCGTGCAAGCGCTGCGGCTACGCGCTCGCGCGCCTCGGGGGCCGTGGTGCCCTCCAGATCGAGTGGCAGGCGAACGTTGTCGGCGACGCTGGCCCAGGGCATGAGCGTGGGGGTTTGGAACACGAAAGCCCGCCGGCTGGCCCCGGCTGCCACGTCGACACGACCGCCCGAGGGCGTGACCAGGCCAGCAATGAGGCGCAACAGGGTGCTTTTGCCGCATCCCGACGGACCGATGAGCGTCAGGAATTCACCGCGCTCGATGTCTAGATCCACCGGGTCTAGCGCGCGCACACCGCCGCGAAACGTCTTGCTCACCTGGCGCACGCGCACCAGCGGCGCCTCGGTCCGGACCACTTGCTCAGCGCAGGAATTCACGATGCACCTCGCGGAACAGGTCGGTGCCTGCGCGTTCCAGCCATTCGAAGGCAACCATCTCGCGCGACACCAAGGTAGCGCCCGCGCCGGCCATTCGGCCCAACGCCAATTCCCGGTCCGAAGCGCGGCGCGAGCCTACGGCCTCGGCGACCACATAGACCTCGCGCGGCTGCGCGAGCAAGTCCAGGACGGTCTGCAACACACACACGTGCGATTCGCATCCGACCACCACCCATTGCTCGCGATCGGCGCCAGCTGCCTCGCGCAGGCAGCCGTCGGTCACCGCAGAGAAATGGATTTTACTGACGATGCCCGCCGCCGGAAGGTGCGCGGCCAGCGTCCCATCGGTGGGCCCCAGGCCCTGGGGATACTGCTCCGTGGCGATGATGGGTACCCCCAAGCGGCCCGCCACCCGGGTGAGCCAGAGGCAGTGCGCGAGCATATGGTCGGCCTCGTGCAGGTGGGGAAGGAGGCGTGCCTGCACGTCCACCACCAGCAGCGTGGAGCGCCGCGCGTCGAGTCTGCCCCGGGGCCTCGTGTGGTCGACGGACATGGCGGATCATTCCTGCAGGAGCGGGAGGACCTGCTCCTGGTAGAAGTGGCGCAGCTTGGCGCCCCATTGGCGATGACGTAGGATTCCCTTGCGGTCGATCAGGAAACTCGTCGGCGTGGGATAGCGCGCGCCGAAGCCGTTCTCCTCCAACTCGCGCACCATGGCCCCCGGGAGTTCATAGGTCGTCAACATGCGCGCGACGCGGTCCCGGTCGGCGAGATCGTCGATGGCCAGTTCCAGGACCTCGAACCCCTCCGCTCGATGCGCCTCCCGAAACGCTTCCAGGGTTCCGATCTCGTAGGCGCAGAACTTGCAATAGCTCGAAAAGTAGTTGATCAAGACAACCTTTCCTCGTAAGGCGGCTAGGTCCAGGGGTTCACCGCTTAGCAGGTGACCGCGCAGACTTGGCGCCGGTTCGCCCAGTTCCGGCATGGTCCAGGCGTTCGCGGCGGTCAACAGGGACGCCACCAGCACCCACTGCAACAGGGATTTCGTCCCGCCCGGAGGAGTCCCACGCGAGCGCTCAAAGAATGCGGTTCCGGGCGCTTGCAGCCGGCCCGGTTGCTTACTCCGCACTAACCAGGCCACGGGCAAGCAGCGAGCGGAAGGCCGCGCAGGTGCCCTGCAGCCCCGCGTCCAGCGGGACGCTACCGTAGTCCCCCAGGTAGGCCCTCACCGGTTCATCCGATAGGTCCATGGGGAAGGGTAGCGTGGCACCTTCGCAGCGCACCTGTGCGCCCGGTTCCAGGGTGCGCAGGAGTTCCAGGGATTGCTCCACGGTCGAAGCTATACCGTTGATATCGAACACCGCGGCGTCGCTCCGGGGGGTCGCGACGGCGCGCAGGAAGGCGCTGGCAACCTCTCCCGCGTGCAGCCAGGACACGGGGCCGGTGAACGGAATCGTGTAGGGCCGGCCCGCCGCCGTCGCGAGCAGGGCCACCGTTGTCTTGGAGGTCATTCCCTGATCCCGTCCGACGCCGTAGACGACCCCAGGGCGCAGGCCCACGCTGGGGATCGCCGACTCCTTCCAGTAAACCCGCGCCGTCTGCTCGTTGCAGTACTTATAGGCGCCGTAGAGGGTAGCCGCCCAAGGGCTGGCGGACTGGGCGCCGTGCGCCGCGATGGAACTCGCGTAGGTTACGCGCTGGATGCCGGCGGCGCGCGCCGCCTCGAAGACGTTGACCGTGCCCACCACGTTGACTAGGGCACCGGCGACGGGGTCGGCTTTGCAGAAGGGTACTTGCAGGGCGGCCAGGTGCACTATCGCGCGCGCACCGCTTTCCTGGATCACGCGGGCCACGGCGGCCGTGTCGGCGATGTCGCCGCTGAACCAGCGCACTGCCGCCAGGTCGGGTGCCTCCAGGAGCAGCCCCGGGCGCCGGCGGTCCACTTGTAGATCGAAGGCGACGGCAGGCACTCCCGCCCGAACGAGCAGGGCCAGCACCCAGCTGCCAATACAACCGCCTGCCCCGGTAACCAGCACGGGGCCATCGAAGTCGGCCGCGTTGACCGGGAAGTGTTCTAGCATGGGGCTCCTCCTGCGGGTTAGGTAGATTAGGGGACGGTAGCGTAGCGGAGTCGGCGGACCCCTCAGAGGGTCTCCATGGGCAGGCTTGCATCCGGCGCCCACTCGCTCAAGGAGCCATCGTAGAGGCGCACGTCCCCGTGCCCCAGCATTTGCAGGCAGAACACCGAACTTGCCGCGGCGATGCCGCCGCCGCAGTAGGCGATTACCCGTGGCCGGGCCAGCGCGGGCGCGAAAATCGCGTGCAGTTCATCCGCCGGCCGGAACCGGTTGTTGGCGTCGACTACGTTGGCAGAGGGGATGTTCACGCTGCCGGAGATGTGCCCCGGTCGGCCGTACTGGGTCCCGCCGGTACCCGCGTGCTGTTCCGGGCGCAGCGCGTTCAGCACGCAGGTGTCCTGGCGGCCCAGGGCCTGGAGGACATCGCCTCGGGCGGCGACCCCGGTCGGTTCGCGCCGGGCCTGGAAGGTGGCCTGCGGGCGCGCGCGCGCCCGTCCGCTTTCCACCGGAAGCCCCAGCCGCGTCCATTCCTGGAAGCCACCATCGAGCACCGCCACCGCGTCGTGGCCGAACAGGCGCAGGAGCCACCACAAGCGGGCGGCCCACCAGTGGTTGGCCGTGGAATAGGCGACGATGAGCGCGTCGTTGCCGATGCCCTGTTGGCCCAGGGACCGGTTGAAGTGTTGGGTTGGGGGTACCATGAAGTGGAGGTCGTGCTCGGGATCGGACAGTTCGCCGTCCATGTCCACGAAGCGGGCCCCTGGGATATGGCTGCGCTCGAAGTCCAGTCGGCCAGGGAGCACGTCGTAGGGTTTGTCCGAGCGTGGGACTAGGTGCGTCGTGGCGTCCAGGACGCGCACACGCGGGTCATCGAGGTGGGCGGCCAGCCAAGCCGGGCTGGCCAGGAAAGGCGAGGGCAGTTCCTTTAGCGGGGCAAGAGCGGACATGCGGGGAATGCTCCAGAATCAGCAGGTGGCGGAGTCGATATTCCGGCACCGAGTTTAGCCTGTTTCGCAGGGGGGGCGCCCGTGGGACTGAAGACGGTGGGAACGGCGGCACCAGGACCGGCCCGGGGGCGCGGTGCGGTCGGCAATCCGCACGGCCGCTTCGACCCGGAGCGGCGCGAGGTGCAATGGGACGACCAAGACCCCGAGGCCGACCTGCCCGGGCGCGCGCCCACGGTCGTGACGGCTGAGCGCGCGCGCAGCATCGTCTCGCGCAACGATTCACCGGACATCCCCTTCGTCTACTCCATCAATCCTTATAGGGGCTGCGAGCACGGCTGCATCTATTGCTACGCCCGGCCTTCCCACGCCTATCTCGGGCTCTCCCCCGGCCTGGATTTCGAGACCCGGCTTTTCGCCAAAGTTAACGCGCCCGAACTGTTGCGCGAGTTCCTGGCGCGCCCCGGCTATGCCTGCGAACCGATCGCCCTGGGCGCCAACACCGATCCCTACCAACCCGTGGAGCGGCAGTGGAAGATTACCCGGGCGCTAGTGGAGGAATTCGCCCGGTGCGAGCACCCATTTACGATCGTCACGAAGAATGCGCTGGTGGAACGTGACCTGGACCTGCTCGCGCCACTGGGGGCGAAGCGGTTGCTGAAGGTGTTTGTTTCAATCACCACGCTCGATAACAATCTCGCGCGCCACATGGAGCCCAGGGCATCGAGCCCGCAGCGCCGCCTGCAGGCGATCACGCGGTTGCGCGAGGCGGGTATTCCGGTGGGCGTCCTGGTGGCGCCGGTCATCCCCTTCCTCACGGATGCCGAATTGGAGTCCATCCTCGAGGCGGCGGCCGCGGCGGGCGCGGGAACCGCTGGCTATGTGCTGCTGCGATTGCCCCACGAGCTCAAGGACCTGTTCAAGGACTGGCTCGCCGCTTATTTCCCGCTCAAGGCGGCGCATGTCATGAGCCGGATCCGCGACATGCGCGACGGCCAAGAAAACGACGCTCGCTTCGGCTCCCGCCAGAGCGGCACGGGTGTGTTGGCGCAACTGTTGGCCAAGCGCTTTGCCGTTGCTCGGGAGCGCTACGGGCTCGCCACCCGCAGCAGTGACCTCGACTGCAGTTTGTTCCGACGGCCCGATGATGAGCGCCAAGGCCGTTTATTCTGAGCGCTGGCGCCTGCGCGCCGGTGGGTTCTCATGATCCGCATCTACCGCGCGGCGAGCCTGCCCGACGCCCATCTGCTGAGGGCACTCCTGGTTCAACTGCGTATCGACGCCTGCGTGTTCAACGAGCACGCCCAGGCCGGCGCTGGTGAATTGCCGCTGACCGAGGTGTACCCCGAAGTCTGGCTCATGGATGGACGTGACCTGGAACGTGCCCGCGAGGTCATCCGTGAGTTCGAGGCGCCCGAGCCCGTCCGCGCGCCGAGACATTGTTCGGCTTGCGGCGAGGGCAGCCCGGGAAACTTCCAGGTGTGCTGGAACTGCGCTGGACCCTTGTAGGCGTAGCGCTTCCGCTCTGTCGTCGCGCCCTCTTTTGGGGCGGTCGCACTAATTTGGTGCGCCTCGTCTGCCTGCGCCGATGCGGCTCTCGCGGTGCTGGGCTGCGGGGGGCGCCGGCAGGGCCTTTGCCGGTGCTGGCACGGGCATTGCAGAGAAGGCGAACCGTCCAGGGCTGCGAAAGCGGCCCGCCAGGAGAACCCCTTGACCTTCAGCCAATGCATCCGGCGCCTGTGCGCACCCGTGGGTACCGTAGAGCCCTTGAGCGAAATGGAGGCCCATGAGCTCTTCGCCGCCATGCTCGACGGTGGCGTCCAGGAAATGGAGCTGGGGGCGCTGCTGGCCGCCTTGCACCTTAGCCCGCGCAGTGCCCAGGAATTGGCGGGGTTTCATCGGGCGGCCACGGAGCGCTCCTACTGCTTGAACGCTCCGCTGGGGCGTCTGCGGCCACTGGTGATCCCGGCCTTCGGCGGCGCCCGCCGCCAGCACAATCTACTGCCGCTGCTAGCCATGCTGCTGGCCCGCCTCGGCGTGCCGGTGCTCATGCAGGGGCCGCTGGACGCGGGTGGCCGTGTCGGCGCGGTCTACATCCTGCGCGAACTAGGCGTGCTGCCGAGCGCCACAGTGGCACAGGCACAGCAAGCCCTCGACGAGCGGCTGATCGCGTTCCTCCCAGTCGCTGCCCTGTGCCCAGGGCTGGCGAGCCTGATTGGCCTGCAGCCGCGACTCGGATTTCCCACGGCCGGGCATCTGGTGGCACCCCTGATGGATCCGTTCGGCGGGGAGGGAATGCGCTTGGTGGGTGCAGCCAGCGCGGCTGAAACGGAAACCCTGGGCGGATTCCTTGCGGCCAGTGGCGCTAATGCTCTGCTCCTGCGCTCCACCGAGGGGGATCCGTTTGCCGATCCCTTTCGGCGTCCGCGTATCGAGTTTTTCGCCGACGGGGATGCCCATGCGCTCTTCGAGGAAGAGGCGGCGCCGGTCGACCCGGTCGCGGGCCTGCCCGAGCGGGTCGAAGCCGCCGCCACGGCGGGCTGGATCCGCCAAGCACTCGCGGGCGACGCTCCCATTCCCCATCCCCTGGTCAACCAATTGGCTTGCTGCCTGTATGCCTGCGGCTATACCGACGACATGAACCAGGCGAAGGCCATCGCCGCCGTGGAGACCAGCAGTCTCTCGCCCGTGGTCGATCGTCGGCGCAGACCGCCACCACGCCTGCCAACGCCGCTGCCACGCTAAGCGCCACGGCCGCGGTTCCCGCCCCACCGGGGTGAACCCCCCGACTCAGCAAATGGGGAGCCGGTGCGTATTGCAGAGGCAACGGGCTAGCGCGTCAGTGGCAAGCTGTGGGGAGCAATTTCCGTCCCTTCGGTTGTGGGACACTGGAAATTGCACCGCACCTTTGCGTCCCTTATCGGGCGCTCACCCATCGGGCCCCGCCTATGAAATCGTCCGACGCTTCGTCCGTCGCCATTCCAATTCCCTCCTCGCGCTCCGCGGGCGCGCGCCTACTGGCGCGGGTTGGCTGCGCCTCGGCTGGCGCGCCGGGTAAGTCCAACGATGATTTCTACGGTGTCGTGGGGCCGCGGAGCGCGGCCGAAGCGGGCAAGGGTCTCGTCGTCGCCGTGGCCGACGGGGTGAGTGGGGGTGGCGGGGGGCGCTTGGCGTCGGAGGTCACCGTCGGCTGCGTCACTGCGGATTACTTCACCACGCCGGACGCTTGGCCCCAGGGGATCGCGCTCGACAGGGTCCTGCAGGCGGCCAACAGTTGGCTGGCGGGCGAGGGCATGCGCCGCCCCGATCTGCAGGGCGCGGTGGCCGCCGTGAGTGTACTGATCCTGCGCGACCAAGAGTACTACTTGGCCCACGTGGGAGACACGCGCGTCTATCTCCTGCGCGACGGCCACCTGCGCCAACTCACCGCCGACCACTCCTGGCCGCGCCGGGACATGCGCCACGTGTTGCGGCGCGCGGTCGGTCTCGACAACCACCTCGTGGTGGATTGTGCCCAGGGCCCCCTGCGCGACGGGGACAAGTTCCTGCTCGTCACCGACGGCGTGTGGGATGTGCTGGGCGAGGCGGCGCTGCTCGGCGCCCTGGCCGATCCCGGCGGCGAGCAGGCCGCCGCCATCGGGCTCGTTCAGGCCGCACGCGAGCGCCAAGCGGCCTATCATGGGCGCAACGACGCTACCGCCCTTGTGGTGTCTCTGGCGAGCGCCTGAGCTCGTCCAAGTCACGGGGTTTTGTTGCCGCCGCCGTCATTGGATAGAATAGCGGTCTCTATAATTGTCACTTCGCCCCGGAGAACACCACCATGGCCTTCGAACTGCCTGCTCTTCCCTACGCGCTCGACGCGCTGGCTCCCCACATCTCCAAGGAAACGCTCGAGTTTCACTATGCCAAGCATCACCAGACCTACGTGACCAACCTGAACAACTTGGTGAAGGGCACGGAGTTTGAGTCGGCTACCCTGGAAGACATCATCAAGAAGTCCGCGGGCGGGGTCTTCAACAACGCCGCGCAGGTTTGGAATCACACCTTCTACTGGCACTGCCTCTCCCCCAACGGCGGCGGCGAGCCGACGGGCGCCCTGGCGGCGGCTATCAACGCCAAGTTCGGCAGCTTCGAGGAGTTCAAGCGGCAATTCACCCAGACCTCCGTGACCACCTTCGGTTCCGGCTGGGGGTGGCTGGTGAAGAATGCCGATGGATCCATCGAACTGGCGAGCACCTCCAACGCGGGCACGCCGATGACCGGCGGGAAGACCGCGCTGCTCACCTGCGATGTATGGGAGCATGCCTACTACATCGACTACCGCAACCGCCGTCCCGACTACGTCGGCGCTTTCTGGAACCTCGTGAACTGGGACTTCGTGGCAAAGAACTTCGCCGCCTAAAACCCCGTCGGGGTGCCGTCCGCCAGCGGCGGGCGGCGTCCACGGACCATCCGGCCGGAAGATGCGAAACTCCCCGCCGGTGCCGGCGACCTTCCCTGGCGCCCAATCGAACAACGGGCGAACCCGACCATGACCGCTTACCCGCGTTTTACCATCAACCGCCACCTACTGATACTCGGGTATCGACAGCCTTTCCTCGACTGGCTGCTGGAAGTCGATCCGCAGCCGCCGGGCACCATCACGCTAGAGAGCTTGCGCGAGGATGCGGAAGCTTTTCTGGTGCCGGAGAACGCCGCGGAGACGCTGGAGGACGCGGTGCGCTGGGTCGAACGGCGCTGGCGAATGTTCTTCGAGCACATCCTCGGCCAGTGGTTGACCGACGAAGCCCTCTGGCCGAAGGAGTGCAACCTGAAGATGTTCCGGCAGTGGTTCGATGTCCAGTACCACTCCCTGCTCTGGGATCTCGGCACCACGCCGCTGCTGCTGGAAGATTGGGAGGAGGAGGAGGACGACACCGAGGCCGACGACTCCCACCCCGAAACCTACCACTAGGCGCGCGGCGAAGCCACCGCGCGCTTATTGGTTGCCGCCGGGAAGCCGGTCTAGCCCCTCCACCTTGTCGCCAGCGCGCACGCGATGGCGGCGGAACCAGCCTTGGTTCATCTCCAGTGCATAGGCCGCCGCTCCCAGGGCGCCGTGCGCGGTTTCCGTCTCCGGTTCCATGTCCTCTACGTTTAGGACGCGGCCGCGTGTATCGAGGAAGGCCACGCTGAGTGGAATCAGGGTGTTTTTCATCCACATGCGCCAGGGCCCCGGCTGCTCGTACACGAACAGCATACCCGAGCTCTCGCCCAGCGATTTGCGATACATCAGGCCAGTCATCCGGGTCTCCTGAGTGTTGGCGAGCTCCACCCGGACTGTTTCGTTGCGTAGCCGCACTGGATAGGTGAGCAACGGATCCGCCGTCGCCGATGCGGCGCACATTAAGGTCAACAGAGCAAGCAGGATACGGTTCAAGCGGGCACTCCTCCGGTTGGGCCCCGATTTTGCTGGGCGATGGCGAAACTGAAAGCTTAATGTATCCCGCTTAAAGTATCCCGTGCGGGAGTCGTTATTTCCCTCCGGACTGTCTAGCTCCGGGAGACATGCCGCACACACCACGCGGTAGCCTTGCCGGTCGAAAATCGCGAAGCGGGTTTACTCCAAGTGCAGAAATTGCTGCCCGTCCTGCCCCAAATGAGCCCTCAGCGCGCCGCCTGGATTGCCTTTGGCGCGGCGCTGGCCGTGACCGTCGTCCTTTGGCTAAGCGTCCGCGTAGCCGAGCGCGCGCGCGCCGAGGAGGACGTGCGTGCAAGGGCGGGGGCGCTGGCTTCGCGAGTCACCGATCGTTTGCGCTCCTACGAATTGCTCCTCAAGGGAGGCGATGCGCTGTTCGGGGCCACGGGCGAGGTCTCGGCGCCCAACCTGCGCGGTTACCTCGGGGGCCTCGGGTTGGCACGCAGCCATCCCGGGCTGCTCTCGGTTGGGCTGGCAATGGCCAGTACAAGCAGCGTGGAGCCGGCGGTCCCGACGCCCACTGGCGCACTCGGCTGGCGACTGTGGGCGCCGGTGACGGTGGTGCTCGGTAGCGGTAATCCGGGCGCCTTACCCACGGGCTCGGACCTACTGGCTGACGCTTCACAGCGGGCGGCCCTGCTGCACGCCCTACCCACGGGTGCCCCGGTGCTGTTGGCGGCTGGGTCCGCCGGAGCGCCCGGTCCGGCAACGCTGATCCTGACATTGCCCCTCTTCGCGCCCGAGGTGCCGGCCGCTGACACCGCCCGGTCAACGCAGGATCCGGACTCCCGCTTGCGTGGCTGGATCTTCGCCACCTTCGCCCTCGACGCGCTCCTTAGCCCGATGTCGGAACCGCCGGCGCCGCCCCTGGAGGTGACCCTGTTCGCCGGGCCGCAGATCCGCCCGAGCGACCTCGTCTACCGCTCGGCCAACACATCGCCCCTCTCGTCCTCGGGCGGATCTTCCGCCGAGCGCTGTACAGCGCTGTCGCGGGCCGAGGTGGCTGGTGGTGCGTGGACGCTCTGCGCTTTGGCCAGTGAACCGCGCGGCGAGTCGCTCGGGGCGGTCTTGGTGCTGCTCTTGGGGCTTTCGGGAAGCGCCGGCCTGCTACTCTGGGGCCGGGTGCTCCTCCGCGGTGCCCCCCCCGCCGCCCCGCGCATGGGACTCGTCCCCCTGCAACCGCTGCTCGACACGCTGCCCCAGCCCGTCGCGGTGCTGGACCGGCAAGGCCGGCTGATGCTGGTTAACCGCGCCTATGGCGAAATGGCCGGGTGCCCGAGCGGTGAATTGATCGGCCAGCGCCCGGTTGAGCACCTGGGGGATGCGCGTGCCCAACTGATCGGTCTGGCAGACGCCGCGGAGGCGGCCCTGGCCGAGCGCGAGGTCGGCTGGACCGGACCTGAGGGCGAGGTGCGCTGGCTGGCGTGGTATCGCCGGCCCCTGTCGGACAAGCCACAGCCTACGCTCGGCGTCGTCTGGACCGCGTACGATCTCTCTGGCGCGCGTGCCAGCGCGACCCAGGCGGCACAATTGCTGCAGGGCGTGCTCGATTCACTGCCCTTCCCGCTCCTGGTGCGGCGGGCCGACGGCGGGGTGCTCAACGCCAACACCGCGCTGTGCCGGCTGCTCGGTCGAGACCGCGAGGAACTCCTCGGCGCCCGTTGCGAGGTTGCTGAGCCAGAGGTCAATGGGCGTGGTTTGACCGAGGAGGCGGTTCGCCGCCACAAGGGCGAGGAGATTTGGGGGCGACGTAGCCACCGGGCGGTACCGTTGCCTGGGGTCGGCCCAATCTATGTCGAGGCGCTTGCCGAGGCCGACAGCCAAGGCACAGCGCGCGAGGCGGGCGGCAGCGAGGCCCAGCCGGGCCTGCTGAACGTTATTTCCCGCGCGGTCAGCGGCCGCGAGCCGCTCGGTGGTGTCCTGGGCGCCACGGTCTTGGCGCTAGCCGGGGAGTTCCCTGATTTCGAGGTGTTCTACGCTGTGGCCGACGCCCAGGGAGTGCTCACGGCGACTCAGGCGGCTGGGTCCTGTCGCGTGCATCTCGCCAACCTGCAGATAGCCCTCGCGCAGGCGCCCGATTGGCGCGCGGCGCTGCAGCGTGGGCGGCCGCTCGTGGCGTCTGATGTGGGCTCCGCCGGTGGCCTGGGGGAGGTCCTGGCGCATCTTCGGGCTGCCGGCGTGGCCGCCCTGCTGCAATACCCCGTACTTTGCGAAGATCAATTGCACGGGACGATCGGCTTCGCGCTCGCCCATCCCCATTCCTGGGCGCCCGCGGAGGTTAGCCGGTTGGGCGGCGTGGCGGCCACCCTGGAGGTGATCTGCCATGGGGCCCGGGCTGAGCAGGTCCGTCTGCAGGCCGAGCAGGCGCTGCGCGAGAGCGAGCGCAAACTGCAACTCGCTGTGTCGACCTCCGGGGTTGGCCTTTGGCGGCTCGATCTCGCGAGCGGGTCCTTCGAGGGGTCGCCCCTGTGGCGGGACCTCCTCGGGATTTCGGCGCTGGGCGCGCCGTCGCATTTGGATCAGTGGCTGGAGTTGGTGCATCCGGAGGATCGCAGCCGCATCTGGGCGTATAACCACGACATCCGCGCCGGTAAAGCCATCCACTTCGAGGTGGAGTACCGTGCCCGGCATGGCGACGGCAGTTACCGCTGGTTGCTCTCCCGCGGTCGCGTGGAGCGCCGCCCAGATGGCCGTGCTGCCAGCATGTTCGGCGGCCATATCGACATTACGCCCCTGAAGCAGACACAGGAGGCGCTGCGCCAGCACCGCGATAACATGCAGCAACTAGTCGACGAGCGCACCGCTCAGTTGCGGGCGGCGAAGGACGCCGCCGAGGGGGCGAACTTGGCGAAATCACAGTTTCTGGCCAATATGTCGCACGAACTGCGTACGCCCATGCATGCAATCCTGTCCTTCGCACGGCTGGGCATGGAGCGCCTGCAGGAGGCGGAGCCCAACGTTGCGAAACTCAAGCAATATCTGGCGCGCATCACCGGCGGGGGCGAGCGCCTCCTGGGGTTGCTCAACGACTTGTTGGATCTCTCCAAACTCGAGGCCGGAAAGATGGGTTACCGGCTGGCGGAGACGGACCTTGAGGACCTTGTTCGGGACGTTGCCGCCGAGATGGAGGCGATGGCCC
This sequence comes from Betaproteobacteria bacterium, assembly GCA_025356655.1. Lineage (GTDB taxonomy): Bacteria > Pseudomonadota > Gammaproteobacteria > Burkholderiales > SHXO01 > SHXO01. The sequence continues at coordinate 43,948 of JANXRW010000070.1, forward strand.
GCCACAGGCAAGTGAACCTGGTCGTCATACGGCCCGAGGTCGCCACTCTCATCTGGGGCGACCGCGACCGGATCGGCCAAGTCGTGCGCAACTTGCTCACCAACGCCCTCAAGTTTAGTCCGGAAGGATCCGAAATTCGTGTGTGTTTCACTGCCGACGCCTTGCCCGAGCCGCGCCACGAGTCCGATCAGCCCGTCCGTGACGCGGTGCGGGTGACCGTGCGGGATTCAGGGATCGGAATTCCAGAGGATGAATTAGAGATGGTCTTCGAGTCGTTCGTGCAGAGCAGCCAAACCTCTAGTGGCGCCGGCGGCACCGGCCTGGGGCTCGCCATCTGCCGTGAAATCATCGATCATCACCGAGGGGTCATCTGGGCCGAAAACAATCCCACGGGCGGTGCCTCAGTGAACTTCGCCCTTCCCCGCGCCCCTGCACCCCTGAGTCCGGCCGTAGCGCGGTCGGGCTCGCCTAAGGAGGTAGTGTTATGACGCGCCAAGCCCGACTGCTGGTAGTCGATGACGAAGAGATCAATCTCGAGATCATCAGTGAGTTCCTCGATGGCGAGCCCTATGATCTGGACCTCGTCGATGGAGGGGAGGAAGCGCTCGAGCGGTTCGCCCAGGGCGTCGAATATGACGCGGTGATCCTTGATCGCATGATGCCGCGCGTGGACGGAATGGAGGTGCTGCGGCGCATGAAGGCCGAGCCGCGCCTGCTGAATATCCCCGTCATCCTGCAGACCGCCGCCGCCGCGCCCGAACAGGTGGCCGAGGGCCTGCGCCTCGGCGCCTACTATTATCTGACCAAGCCCTATCACCGCGACTCTTTGCGGGCAGTCGTGCGATCGGCCGTGGGCACCTTCACCGCGACGCAGGATCTGGCGTCCGAGATCGACCGATACCAGGGGACACTCTCACTGCTCTACAGCGGCGTCCTGCGCTTTTGCACCCTGCGCCACGCGCGCTCACTCACCGCGGCGTTGAGCGGGCTCGCGGCCGATCCGCAGAGCGCTTGCCTGGGGCTCGGGGAGTTACTGGTGAACGCCGTGGAGCACGGAAACCTGGGCATCACCTTTCATGACAAGGCGCGTCTGCTCTCGGAAGACCGCTGGGAGCAGGAGGTGGAGGCGAGGCTGGCATCTCCCCAGTATGCGGACAAGTACGTGGAGGTACATCTGGAGCGCGAGCAGGGTTTATTGAACATCACCATCCGGGATCAGGGCCCAGGCTTCGATTGGCAGCGCTATCTCGAACTCGACGAGGGCAGGGCGATGTACCCGAACGGTCGAGGCATCGCCCTGGCGCGACATATCGGGTTTCGGTCGCTTGCTTACCGTGGTACGGGCAGCGAGGTTTTCGTGACGCTGGTCGCCGCGCCCGGCCATGCTTGATACGGTGGAACGACCGCGCGAAATCACCACGCCCCGGCTGGCCGGACGCCCGCCGCGGGTGCTGGTCGTCGACGACTCGCGCACCAACACGCTGTACCTGAGCGCGTTCCTCTCCGCCGAGGGCTACTCGGTACGCACCGCCGCCAACGGAGCCGAGGCGTTGGAACTGGCCTTCACCCCGGACCCCGTCGATCTCGTGTTGATGGATGTGGTCATGCCGGTGATGGACGGGATCGAGGCCGCCGCCCGATTGAAGGCGCTGAGCACGGGCCGGCTTCTGCCCGTGTTGTTGGTGAGTTCTCTCGCCTCCGGGGACGATGTGCTTCGGGGCCTGGAGTCAGGCGCTGACGACTATCTCGTGCGGCCCATCAACCTGGGGGTGTTGCGGGCGAAACTGCGCTCCTGGCTGCGTACGCTCGACCTGAACAACCGGCTCGGGGCTGCCGTACAGTCGCTACGGGAGCACCAAGCGGTCGCCGACACGGATCTCGAGATCGCCACGTCGGTGATCGGCAACCTAGTGCAGCGTAAGCGTCTCTCGGATCCGGTGTTGACCTGGATGGTCCGACCTTCGGCTCGCTTCAGCGGCGACATCGTCGCGGCGGAGCGCCCGTCGCCGGGTTTGTTCTATGCCTTGATTGCCGACGCTACGGGCCACGGCCTCGGTGCCGCCATCAGTCTGCTGCCGGTGCTCCAGGTTTTCTACGGCATGGCACGTAAGGGGCTGCCCCTGCCCCAGGTGGCTGCGGAAATGAATCAATGCCTACGCCAATACGTGCCCGCAGGGCAGTTCGTGGCGGCGACGCTGCTGTGCGCGGACGAAGAGCGCGGGACGGTCAGCGTGTGGAACGGTGGTATGCCTTCGGGTCTGACCATCTGCGAAGGGATGGCCTGGCAGGATCCACGTCTGGTTTCCCGCAATATGGCGCTGGGGATATTGGGTGCCGAGGAATTCAACGCCTACGTGGAGACCATTGAGTTGGAGCGCGGCGCGTCCATGCTGTTCTTCAGTGACGGCCTGCCAGAGGCCCTCAACCCCGCGGGTGAACCCTTCGGAGAGGCGCGCGTCCATGCCCTGGCGGCGGGCGGGTCGGTCAACGACATCGTGGCGCACCTGGAGCAGCATCTTCGTGGCGTTGCCGCGCACGACGACGTCTCGCTGATGATGTACCAGATGCCGTTACGCGTTCCCGTTTAATTGGTGCGTCGCGCCACGACAAATTGGTGCATTGCGTCATGGCCGCGTCATGAAAGCGGCCCGCAGTCCTCTGTCGGCCTTGGGGTGAGGCTGTTGACAATCCCATGCCCTTTAGTTAGTGTGCGCAAACGCTAGCCCTCGGGCAAAGCGCCACCGGCCGAGATACCTGCAGGCTTTCGGCCGGGACAAGAACGAGTAGTTTCCGCGCACCGGTCATTCCAGACCGCACCGCGCATCCAACCGGGAGGTTTTTCCAAAAATGTTGACTCCAAAGTCGCTTAAGCGAGCGGCGCTGTGCCTCGCTGCCACCGCAGCCTTCGGCACGTCCGGGGTGGTCTTCGCACAGGGCCTGGACGAAGCTGGCTCCAAGCTCTACCCGAACTACGTCACCGACGACATGCTGCTGAATGCTGACAAAGATGCCAGCAACTGGCTGCTGTACGGGCGTGATTACCAGACGACCCGCTACAGCCCGCTGAAGCAGATCAACAAGTCCAACGTGTCGAAGCTGGTTCCCGCCTGGAATCTGTCCTTCGGCGTGCTTGACGGCCAAGACAGCCAAGCTGTTGCCGTCAACGGCATGATCTACGTGACCGCGTCCTACAACAAAGTCTTTGCCGTTGAAGCCGCCACCGGCAAGGTGGTTTGGAAGTACGAGCGCGAGTTGCCGGGCGATGTCTTCCCGAAACTGTGCTGCGACGTGGTTAACCGCGGCGTCGCCGTGTACAAGAACAAAGTGTATCTGGCGACCCTGGATGCGCACATCGTTGCCCTCGACAACACCAGCGGTAAGGTTGTCTGGGACAAGAAGATGGGTGACTACACCTACGCCGAAACCTTCACGATCATGCCCATGGCCCTGCGCGGCAAGATCATCTTCGGCACGGCCGGCGCTGAGTACGGTGTCCGCGGCTGGATCAAGGCGATCAACGCTGACACGGGTGAACTGGCCTGGCAGACCTACACCATCCCCGCCCCCGGCGAGGCTGGCAACGACACTTGGCCCGGCGAGTCCTGGAAGTACGGTGGTGGTTCCGCCTGGATCACCGGTTCCTACGACAAGGACACCAACACGTTGTATTGGCCCGTTGGTAACCCCGGCCCCGACTTCGACCGCCACGTGCGCCTTGGTGACAACCTGTTCACCAACAGCACCCTGGTGCTCGATCCCGATAGCGGCAAGATCCGTAGCTACTTCAACTACACGCCCAACGATCCCTACGATTACGACGGCGTGAACGAAGTCATCTTGACCGACGTTGGTGGGAAAAAGCTGTGGCTTCACGGTTCGCGTAACGGCCATGTCTACGGCATCGACCGCGTCGCTACCAAGAAGACCGCCTATGGTCAGGAACACCAATGCGTCTGGGCCACCGCCCTGCAGCGCGTGAACTGGACCAAGCCGATCACCACCGGTAACAACTGCAAGCCGGTGTTCAACTACCCCGAGAAAGACGTGGTGTACGACAAGGTCACGACCGACATCGCCCCCTCGCTTGACGGTGGTAAAGAGTGGCACCCGATGTCCTACAGCCATCGCACGCACATGGTCTACGTGCCGGTGTATGACTTCGCGATGGACCTGCAAGCGAAGAAGATGGAATGGAAGCGCGGTGAGTGGTACCTCGGCGCCAAAGTCCTGAACTTCAACGCCGGCGCTGGCCACATCAAGGCCTTCGATGCTGCCACTGGCAAGCTGGCCTGGGCCAAAGCCCAGAGCTACCCGGCCACGAGCGGTATCCTGACCACCGGCGGCGGGCTGGTGTTCTACGGGGATCCCGAAGGCTACTTCCACGCTCTGGACGACGAAACCGGCGAAGACCTCTGGGCCTTCCAGACCGGCTCCGGCATCCACGGCAACCCGACCACCTTCACGGCGAACGGCCAGCAGTATGTGTCGATCGTCTACGGTGCGGGCGGTGGCGGAATCTGGCCCCTGTTCTACTCCGAGTGGTACAAGCACCAGAACAAGGGCGGCGGTCTGTTCGTCTTCAAGGTCCAGTAATACGGGCGTTGAATTCCGACTGATCCAAGTCTGAGTTCCTGGAAAGGAGGGCTTCGGCCCTCCTTTCTTTTTGGCGGTCCGCTAGCCCCAGCGCGCCCCTCGGCGCACGGATGGGCCCCGCTCGCGGGAACTTCCCGGACACCCTGGAACGATCTGCCGGTGGGCCTTGTCCAAACGGGTGTCTTCCGAGGTGACGATAAATCAGGAGCGTAAGTGAAAAGCAACCGACTGAACAAACTGATTGGCCTGGCCGGGCTTGCCCTGTGCCTTTGTGGTTCTGCTTCCGCCCTTCGCGCGGAAGATGAGCAGGACCCTAATGAAATAAAGGACACCCTGCTGCGAGCGAAGGCCAAAGGCATCCTTGTCGCCTGCGCAGATCCCTACAACTATCCCTATTCGGCGAAGGATGCCGACCCCGCTGGGTTCGACGTGGAGATCTTCCGCGCCATCGCCAAACGGGCAGGGCTGCGGGCGGAGATGTTCTGGACCGACACCGGCACGCGCGGTGGTCTCGGCCGGGCCTTCCGCCAATCCATCTTCGCCAAGCGCTGCGATATCTTCCTCGGCCTCTCTGACAGCGGGGACGATGATCAGCTGCAGAAGAAGTTGGTCTTTACATCCCCCTACATGAGCATGGGCTACGTCCTTGTGGTCCAAGGGGCCGCCGATAAGATGAAATCGGTCGATGAGTTGATCGCGGCCAAGGTCAAGATCGGCGTGTCCATGTCCACGCCCATGGATGACTATCTGTTCATGAACAACATTCCACGCGGCTTGTACATGGGCAGCCGGCGCGCGCTTGAGGGTATGTACAAGGGTGAAGTGGATGCGGCCATGGTCTGGTCCAGCTCCGTGGCTGAGAACCAGCAGCACTTCCCAGATGCCAAGTTCCATCTCGTCGACGGGTATGTACCCATGAAAGGGCAGCGCTTCAACAGTCGCTACGCCGTGCGAAAGGAAGACGAAAGCCTGCTCAAGTTCGTCAACGAGGCCATCGAGGATCTCGTCGCCAAGGGCGCCGTGCAGAAGATGGTGGGGAGCTACTCGGTTCCGTTCCTGCCGCCACTCTGAGTCCAAGGGGTGCGCTCAGGCGTCTCGGCGAGCGAGACGCCTGCCAAGGGGGCTGCCAGGACTCTGGCGGCCCCCGTTTGCTTCTACACGTAGGCCCGCGGTGACGATCTGTCGCACGCAGCCGCCGCTCTCAATGGCTGCGACGAAGGCTTCTGCATAGTCCCCGAAGGAGATGTGGCTGCATCCGTCGGCGCCGCTGATCAGGGTGTCTACACCCACCTTGTAGCCCCCCTGACGAGGCCCTGGGCTGATTTCCGCGGGCGGCGCGAAGGAGGTTCCAGTCGAGGTCCTCGGGTTGGCGCAGCACGCCTAGGGCTTCGCGGTGCGCCCGAGCGATGGCTTTGTAGGCGGCGGGGAAGCTGGGCGCGTCCACCCGTTGCAGGCCCGGGGCAACCAGCAGACTGCCGGCCCCTCCCACCACTACGACACGCTTCAGGTCGTCCAGCCGCGCGGCACCAATCAGAGACCCCGCGAGGCGGACCACCCCGTAGCGTTCGCCGGCGAAGTGCAGCGGGGTCGAACACGTCCACTTGGCGTTACGCGCCGGGCGCCTGGGAGCTGGGTTCGGGGGCGCGGTGACCTTGATGGCCGCGGCTGACCAACGCTGCTGCGATGATCTTGCCGCTCTGGCCGTTGGCACCGATCAGGACGGTTTTCCTGGGACGTCGGTATAAAAAAATGTAAATACGGCAGCACCAATAAAGGGTAAAAAAGTTCGACGGCTAGGCGGTTTCACCCTCAGCGCCTGAAAGACCTGCCCCAGCAGTCAGACTGCCCAGAGCATCCACTAGGGCCGCCTCGGCCTCATTGATGACGGCTTCGAGCACCAGCATGATCGCCTGGCCCACCCGGGCATGCGGGATTGGGAGGCCGGCGCGGAAGGCCCAGCAGGGCCCCCGCGTCAACTGCAAGGAGACCTCACGCAGGGTAACTAACTCCGGCGTGCGCGCTAACACCGTCCCACCGGAACTCCCCCGGCGCGAGCGTGTCAATCGAACAATCGTGAGCTGCGTGATGAGGCGCCGGATCGTCGCCGCGCTCCTGTTAACACGTGAGGCGATGACGGAAGATGGCAATGGGCGGTTCTCTACGGTCAAGTGGCACCGCACATGAACGGCCACGGCGAAACGAGAACTGGTGTTCAATCACGATCATTAATATGGGTCCGTGCTGCTTACAAACATGCTGCAATGCAACTGGCTTTTGGTGCGAAATTTCCTTGCCCAGAAGGCCCTCCAGGGCGATGTGCATCTTGCCTTTACGGAGGAATAACTGGATCATCTCCGCTTCGAAACGGGATCCGGAATTTTTCCGGAGCCAGCGCACCGCAACTCTATCGTGCGGCGCCCGTCCCGCAATCTACCAGAGGAAAGATAAGCAAATGTCTCACGCTTTTTCCGCGGCCCTGCGCAAGTTTCGCACCGCTTTGGTGCTGTTCGCCGTGGTGTTGGGAGTCGCCTCGGCCCTGATTCTTAACCCCTCGTCGGCCCTGGCGAACGCCGACGATGACGAGCGCGCCGAGCGTGCCGAGCGTCTGGCGAACGATATGCCCGTGCCCATGGATGACCCGGCAGCCGTCGAGTCCGGCAAGGGCCGTTTCGGTGAGCGCTGTGGATACTGCCATGGTGGTGGTGGTCGCGGCGCCAAAGGCCCGTGCTTGGTCTGCGGCCACTTCAAGCGCGGCGGCAAGAGCTCCGCGATCTACACGAACATCGCTGTGGGCGTGATGGGCACGCAGATGGGGGCTTTCGGTACCAGCCTGAGCAGTGAGGAAATCCTGAACATCGTGGGCTACCTGCGCAGCGAAACGCGCAGGCGCGACGCCTCCGGCGAAAACGCCCCGCACTAAAAGTACCCGCAGGGCCGGTCGCGGCTGCAATGGCTCGCGGTCGGCCTACGTGCCTGGCGCCCGCTAGGCTCGCCCGGTACTCCCAAAGCCGCGCGTGCCCCGACTACTCTCCTGGAACTCGTCTACCACTCGGAACGCGGGTCGGATGACGGGCACCACCAACAGTTGTGCTATGCGCTCCAGGGGTTCCAGGACGAAGGGCTTGGCTCCGCGGTTCCAGAGTGATACCAGTATCTGTCCCTGGTAGTCCGAGTCGATCAGTCCCACCAAGTTGCCCAGCACCACGCCGTGTTTGTGCCCCAAACCGGAGCGTGGAAGGACCACGGCCGCAAAGCCGGGATCGTCCAGGTGCAGGGCGATTCCGCTCGGCACCAGTTCGGCCTGTCCGGCCTGCAAAACCATCGGCTCCTCGATGCAGGCCCGTAGGTCCAAACCGGCCGAGCCCGGGGTTGCGTAGGCAGGGAGGCGTTCCCGAAGGCGTGCGTCCAGGATTTTGATGTCCACGATCATTGCAGGTTCGGCTCCTGGTGAGTGTGTGCGCCGGAGCGCTCCCAGCGCTCCAGTAGCGGGATCATGTGCGCGATGAGCAGCCGTGCTTGCTCGAGCTTCGGTCCCCGAGGTAGCGGGTGCCGCCCGGCGTCATCGAAGAGGATCAGCGCGTTGTCCTGCGCACCGATGGCCGTCTCGGCAGCGTTTGCCGCGAGCAGCGGCAGTTGCTTGCGACGGCGTTTCTCCTCGGCGTAGCGCTCGAGGTCCTGGCTCTCGGCGGCAAACCCGACACAAAAGGGAGCGCCTGGCCGAGTGGAAAGAGTGGCTAGGATGTCCTCGGTCGGCTCGAGCTCCAGGGTGAGCGTCTGCGTCGATTTCTTAAGCTTCTGCTTGCAAATCTGAGTCGGCCGGTAATCGGCTACGGCTGCTACGCCAATGAAGACATGGCAGCGCGCCACGTGCGCTTCAACGGCCGCGAGCATCTGTGCAGCGGACTCTACGGGCACCAGGAGCGTGCCGGGTGGCGGCGCAAGCGCTACCGGGCCCGATACCAGAGTGACCTCGGCGCCGGCCTCACGGGCCGCCTGGGCCAGGGCATAGCCCATGCGTCCGGAACTACGATTAGTAATGCCCCGCACCACGTCGATCGCCTCAAAGGTGGGGCCGGCGGTGAGCAGAACGCGCCGCCCAGCTAAGGGACCTGGGCCCAGGCGGGACTCCACTTGCCGGAGGATGTCTTCGGGCTCTAGCATGCGGCCTTCGCCGGTCTCCCCGCAGGCTTGGACCCCGCTGTCAGGACCCAGAATCTGCACGCCGTCGGCGCGCAGTTGCGCCACGTTTCGCCCGGTGGCGGGGTTGTCCCACATTTGCCAGTTCATCGCCGGAGCGACCGCCAGTGGGCAGGCACGTGCCAAGCACAGCGTGGACAGCAGGTCGTCTGCCCGCCCCCCCGCCAAACGGGCGAGAAAGTCTGCACTGGCCGGCGCCACAACAATGAGGTCCCGGTCGCGCGAGAGGTCGATGTGCCCCATCCCGTTGGGCGTGCGGTCGCTCCACAGGTCTGATTCCACCGGCTTGCCCGAGAGCGCCTGCAGCGTGGCCGCGGCCACGAAGCGTTGGGCGGCGGCCGTCATCACAACCTGTACGTCCATGCCCCGTTTCACGAGGAGCCGGCAAAGCACCGCCGCCTTGTAAGCGGCGATACCGCCGGTGATTCCCAGCAGGATACGCCGAGGCTTGGGGCTATCGGCCACAGGCTCACTCCTTGGCAATTACGTAAGGCGCAGTGTAGCCGAAATGCTTGCCGACCCGGGCGAAAGCCCCCGTCCCGTGGCGCCCTGGGGAATAGCCCCAGGTCTGCTCATCGACACACACCACTGGTGGCTTAGAACCCTTCTCTCGCCGCCACCCAAGCGACTTCGGGAGGCAATAATCCATCGGGCGGCCCCGGGGTTGAGCTGGGAGCCCGCCGGCATGGGATCGGCATAGCGGGCGTTGCGCCCATGGCCGAGGACTTGAGTCTGAGCGACTGATGCACGGGCCCACCCTGGTCCCGCTAACCTGCGCAGCCGAGAGGCCGATCGGGCGGGGGGGGGGCGCAACAGCGACACCGAACGGCTCCGGCCATCCGCTCGGATCCTCCCGGTTCGCAGGGAGGCCATTTGTGTAGCGGAACCCGGTAGGAAAGCGGCGGTGTCGAGCAAAAATGGCGTTGGAGCGAGACGCCAATTCTTCGGTCTGCAGGCTCGGTGCGGCGCACTTCCGCTGGGTCATGGCGACGGTGCCGCAATAGCCGGTGAAGCAGCCCTCTTCATCGTCGGCGGCCTCGCCGCTGATGCATGAGTGGCCAACGCTTCCAACCGCGTGGACGACCACAAGCGGAGAGTGGAAAAACGCCCAACGTGCGTCACGCCGACATTGAGTTCTGAGGCAAAAGTACGGCCCCCAAGGAGAAAAAGCCAATGGGGGTCTTCTCCGCGAAAACCTCAACCAGTGCCCCGTTTGTCATTGGACTTAAAAGAACAATTATGGCTGGCACTCACGCCCAGATGCGCTCCTTGAGCCGGGGGGGGCTGTGCAGTAGCCAACACAAGTGGGGCTGATCCGGCGGGCGGCGGAGATCTTGCGGCACGCGTCGTTAGCACCCACGGCAATTAAGTCCGGAACGGAAGACCTGCTGCTCGTCGCTCCCTCTGGGCGAGCATGGCCAGACGATGGGGGCTTTCAGGGTAGCTCGGTTGCTTCGCGTCGCTCACACTCCTCCTCCCCCTAACCAACGGTCAGGGAAGCGGGCGCCGGCCGGGTGCGCGCAACCCATGGGAGGCCTGTGGCAATTACCGATTGGCCGGAGGCGGAGCGCCCCCGAGAGCGACTGTTGCGGCTGGGCCCGCGTGCGGTGAGTGACGCCGAACTCTTGGCTGTGCTGTTGCGAAGTGGGATCGCGGGGCGCAATGCGCTGGATCTCGGGCGAGATCTTCTCTGCCGCTTTGGCAATCTGGCCGCGCTCTTCGCTGCCGGAGTGGACCGCCTAGGAGCCGTGCCCGGCGTAGGCAAGGTCCGCGCCTTGCAGCTGCAAGCGGCGCTGGAACTCACCCGACGGGCGCTCGGGGAGGAGATCCAGGCCGGTCTGAGCCTGACCTCGCCGGGCTCGGTCCGCGACTTTCTGCCCCTGACGCTGCTGCGCCAAGATAAGGAAGTATTTCTCGCCATCTTCCTCGACGCGCAGCACCGGGTCCTGGTGACCGAGGAACTATCCCAGGGGACCCTGACTCAGACCTCGGTCTACCCGCGGGAAGTGGTCAGGCGGGTGTTGCACCACAATGCCGCGGCGGTAATTTTTGCGCATAACCATCCCTCGGGGGTTGCTGAACCCAGTCGCGAGGACGAACTCCTCACTCGGGCACTGCGCGAAGCCCTTGCGCTGGTTGACGTCAAGGTCCTCGACCACTTTATCGTGGGCGGCGCTGGGGCCATGTCCTTCGCGGAGCGCGGCTTGCTGTGAACTTGGGGAGGGGACTTGAGCTTGCGGCGCCGGCGTGCTATAAATGCGGGTTCTCGAGATGCAACTCTAGGCAGGAACAGTCATGGCACGAGTTTGTGAAGTAACCGGCAAAAAACCGATGAAAGGAAACCGCGTTTCCCACGCCAATAACAGGACGCTACGGCGATTCCTGCCGAATCTGCAATCTCGCCGTTTCTGGGTGGAGAGCGAGAACCGCTGGATTCGATTGCGCGTGAGCGGGGCCGGTCTGCGCACGATCGACAAGAAAGGCATTGATGTGGTCCTGTCGGAGATGCGCGCCCAGGGCGCGAAAGTCTGACGAGCAGCCGCGGCTGGCTCCATTTACGCTAAGGAACGATCATGCGCGAAAAAATCAAACTCGAATCGACGGCCGGAACGGGTCACTTCTACACGACGACCAAGAACAAGCGGACTACGCCTGACAAGCTCGAATTCAAGAAATTCGATCCGGTCGCGCGCAAGCACGTGGCCTACAAGGAAACGAAGCTGAAGTAGGTAAGCGCGGCAGATAGCACAAAAGAACCCCGGCAACCCCGGGGTTTTCTTATTGAGTTCCCTCGCTGCGCCCGCTCACCGGCGCCAATCGCCCCCGCGCGTGGCCGGCGCGGGCGATTGGCGGGTCAGACGTAGCCGCGAAGGGTGCGGGAGAAATCTTGTAGCGGTGCGATGCCGCTTAGCTCGGCGCGCCGACACCAGTCTTCCAACTGCGACAGCAACTGCTCCTTGGAGGCCGTGGAGCGAGCCCACAGAGCGCTTAGCTCCTGGCGCATGGAGACGATGGTGTCGAGTACGGTACTGGCTTTGCGCGCCTCTTCCAGGTGCGCTCGGTCGTTGGCCTCGAGCGCGGCCGTGTCGCGATGCAGCCAGCGCTTCAGTTGGGCCGGATCCACCCGGTAGCCGTGCTGACGCAGCGTCTCCAGTTCAGCGCCCCAGGCTCGCCTCAGGCTGCGCACGAAGCGCTGCACCACCTCGTAGCGATGGGTGATGACGGCCTGCAGTGTATCCAGGTCGCAAACCGCCTTACCTGGGTCGATGCGTAGCCGTGGCGCTAGCTTGCGTACTTTGGCGAGGCCCAGGATCTCCAGGAGGCGAATGTACATCCAGCCGATGTCGAACTCGTACCATTTGGCAGAGAGCCGGGCGGAAGTGCCATACGCGTGATGGTTGTTGTGAAGTTCCTCTCCGCCGATGAGGATCCCCCAGGGCAAGATGTTCGTGCTGGTGTCCTCGGTTTGAAAGTTCCGATATCCCGAGTGATGACCGACCCCGTTGATCACACCCGCGGCCAGCACGGGGATCCACAGCATCTGCACCGCCCAGATGACGACCCCGACGACGCCGAAGAGAATCAGGTCGACCAACAGCATCAGTGACACGCCCAGCACGGAGTGATGGTACACATTACGTTCCATCCAATCGTGCGGGGTGCCGTGGCCGTACCGCTCGATGGTCTGCGCGTCGGCAGCGGCCGCCCGGTACAACTCTGCACCGTGCGTCACCACGTGCTTCAAGCCGAGCACCTTGGGGCTGTGCGGGTCTTCCGCGGTCTCCACTTTCGCGTGGTGCTTACGGTGCACGGCTGTCCACTTCTGCGTCTCCATGCCGGTGGTCATCCACAGCCAGAATCGGAAGAAATGGCTCACCGCCGGGTGCAGATCCAGGGCTCGGTGCGCCGAGTGGCGGTGCAGGTAGATCGTGACCCCGGCGATGGTGATGTGGGTTACCGCCAGCGTGAAGACCACGTAACCCCACCAGGGCAGCGACAGCACGCCCGCCGCCAGCGCGAAGATGTATTCCATGGAATTGAGATGTCCCTTTGTTGGAAGCCAGCCCGAATTATACGCTTGTACGCGACCGCGCAACGTGCTCTAGCGCGCTAACCCCTTGTTCCAATTAGCGGCTTGGCGCACACAAGCTTGAGAGCGCTCAAGCGGGAGCGCGTTGTAGTACCGCGGCATAGAACCCATCCATCCCATGGGTGTGGGGCAGGACGCGGAAGTCGCCGGCCGTGGAGAGCGCGATGCCGTGCTCGGCCAGAATGGCCTGGCAGTCCTGGCGGCTGAAGCCCGGACGATCGGCGAGGAAGGCCTCGACCACCGCCTCGTTTTCTTCATGCAGCAGGCTGCAGGTGGCGTAGACCAAGCGCCCGCCAGGCTGCACTAGGCGGCTGGCCGCGTTGATGATAGAACGCTGCCGGTGCACGAGTTCCAAGACACCGGCAGCGTTCTGACGCCACTTGAGATCGGGGTTGCGTCGCAGGGTGCCCAGGCCGCTGCAGGGGACGTCGAGCAGCACCCGGTGGATCTTGCCCGCCAGTCGCCCCACGCGCGGGTCGGTCTCGCGATCGATCAACTGCGGATGGACGTTGGAAAGGCCGGAGCGCTTGAGCCTCGGGCGCAGGTTGTCCAGGCGCCGCGCCGAGGTGTCGAAGGCATAAAGGCGTCCCTCCGAGCGCATCAACGCGCCAAGGGCCAGGGTCTTCCCGCCGGCTCCGGCGCAGAAATCCACCACCATTTCTCGGCGGCGCGGCGCGACCAGGAAGGCGATCAACTGGCTGCCCTCGTCCTGGACCTCCACCTCGCCGGACTGCAGAAGGCGGTGCCCCACCAGCGAAGGCTTGCCCGGAAGGCGCACCCCGAGTGGGGAGTAGGGCGTCGGATGCGCCTCCAGCCCGTCATGTTTGAGTGCGGCCAGCACGGCGTCGCGACTGGTGCGTAGAACGTTCACCCGCAGGTCCAGAGGGGCTGGGCGGTTTAGCGCCTCCAGCATGGGTCCGATGTCCGCGTGCGGGCGTTCGGCGTCGAGTCGCTGTGCAAGCCAGTCCGGGATGCTCTCGCGCAGGGCCAGTGGCAGCAAGGAGAGATCGCGCGCGCACAAGTCCTCCAGCCACTGCGCCTCGCCCTCGCGCAGCACCGTCAGGAAGTCCGTCAGCGGACGTCTGTCCACCAGCGCCAGCGCCGCCAGTGCGATGCTGCGGTCGGTCGGGGGCTGGGCGAGGCTCTCGAGCAGGCGCAGGTGGCGCAGGCAGGTAAACACGAGGTCGGCAATGAATCCGCGGTCCTGGCTACCCAGTTCCGGGTGGTCGCGGAAGTATCGGCCGAGCACGGCGTCGGCCGGGTGCGTCATTCCGCGGGCGATCGCCAGCGCGGCGAGCGCGGCCGAGAGCCGCTGGCGACTGATCGGCGCCCGTCCCGTAGCTCGACGGGGCTCAGTTGGCGGGATAGCTGATTGCGGTGACACTGGACTCAAAGGCGGTGCCGTCCTTTTCCGTGTATCTGATGCGAATGGGAAGGTAGTGCTGGGTGACGGCAAGCCAGACGTCGAAGGCGCGCTTGTCGTCATCCTCCTGGACCTTCTTCACGTGTAATGCCTCGAATTCGCCCAGGGGCGTGGAGATCTTCTCCCGGCCGAGGATAGCGTAACGGTAAGCCGTGAGGCGTTTGCCGTCCGTGAGGTGCAGTTCGATCTCCTTGCCCACTGGCGGCGTAAAGGCGAAGTTATACGCAAAACTCGTGGTGTCCCAGGTGTGCGGCGGCAGAGGAACCGTCTCGCGCCGCTCGCCACCTTCCTCCAGCGTCAGGGTCGCCGCCTCCCAGTCGAATTTCGCGCCTCGCAGAGGTGAACTGTTTCGCTGCTCGCTGAAGGACTGGGGGCGAAGGGTGCGCGCGACGACGTCGCCTTGGCTCTCGCGGCGGATGTTGTACTTGTAGAGTGCCGCCGCCATCCCCGTCGTGTGTGACTCGCTCACGACCTTGTAGCGGCGCCCGGCATGCTCGAAGAGGTCCGTACCCTCGCCGATCTTCAGCGGGCCGATGCTGACCTGATAGCTGATCCGGATTCGAGGGGGCACTGCCGCGGCCTCGGCGGCCTGCGCCGGCAAAGTGAGCGAGCCCAGCAAGACCAGCAGCAGGGTCCTAGCGTTCATGGGAACTCCGGGTAACAGGCGGGCGGGGGGAAGTGCACGGGAGCCAGCACCCGCGCGCGACCGTCTTCCAGTGTCACGTGATCCTCAAGTATCCAGCGCACCACCTGCGCAAAGAGCCGGTGCTCCTGGGCCAGCACCCGGGTCGCCAGCGTGCGCTCGTCATCATCGGGGAGCACCGGCACGGCTGCCTGCGCGATGATGGGGCCGCCATCGAGTTCCGGGGTGACGTAGTGCACGGTGCAGCCGTGGAGTTTGACACCCGCGTCCAGCGCTCGGCGGTGGGTGTGCAGGCCGGGAAATGCGGGCAGCAGCGAGGGGTGGATGTTGATCAGGCGACCGGCAAAGGCCTCCAGGAACACGGCCGTCAGTACCCGCATGAAACCCGCGAGGATGACCAGATCCGGTGCGTGGGCCTGCAGCGCATCGGTAAGTGCGCGGTCGAAGGCCTCACGCGAAGAAAACGCACGGTGGTCGAGGGCCTGTGCGGGAATCCCCCGCGCACGCGCCACGTCTAGCCCGGCAGCGGCCGGATCGTTGCTGAGTACAGTCACGAACTGTGCCGGCAGGCCCGCGTCCAGCAGTGCGCCCAGGTTGCTGCCGCGGCCGGATATCAGGACCGCCAAGCGCTTCATCGAGCGGCCCAGGCCACGTCAGGGGTTCCGGCCAGGGTGCGGGTGGATCAGTGTCTGCGGCTCGTCGCCCTGACGGGCGCGAATCTCGCCGATAGCCCAGGCGGTCTCCCCGGCCTCGCGCAGCACCTCCAGGGCGAGCCCCGCCTGCTGCGCAGATACCACCAATGCAAGGCCGATGCCGCAGTTGAAGACGCGGTACATCTCCGCCTCCTCGACGTTGCCGCGTTCGCGCAGCCACTCAAAAATGGCAGGCCGCGGCCAGGCGCCCGCTTCCAGGTGGGCACTCAGGTGCTGGCCCAGCACCCGCGGGATATTGCCTACCAGCCCGCCGCCGGTGATATGGGCGATACCGCGCACCTCCACCTGGGCCAGGAGAGCGCGCAGGGCTCGCACATAGATCCGGGTGGGCTTGAGCAGAACCTCGCCCAGGGGGCTGCCCTCGAAGTTTTCGGTGAGGGTCGCGCCACTGCGCTCGAGTACCTTACGGATGAGCGAATAGCCGTTGGAGTGGGGGCCGCTGGAAGCCAGTCCGAGCACCACGTCGCCCGAGGCGATGCGCTTGCCGTCGATAATTCGATCGTGTTCCACCACGCCCACCGCGAAACCGGCCAAGTCATATTCCCCAGCGGGATACATGTCGGGCATTTCGGCGGTTTCACCGCCCACGAGAGCGCAGCCTGCGTCTTCGCAGCCGCGCGCGATGCCGGAGATGACACTAGCGGCGGTGTCCACATGCAGCTTGCCACAGGCGAAGTAGTCCAGGAAGAACAAGGGCTCGGCGCCCTGTACCAGGATATCGTTGACGCTCATGGCCACGAGGTCGATGCCCACGGTGTCGTGGCGGTTCATGGCGAAGGCGAGCCGCAGTTTCGTCCCTACGCCGTCGGTGCCGGACACGAGCACCGGGCGCCGGTAGCCGGGCGGCACCTCAAACAGGGCGCCGAAGCCGCCGATACCGCCGAGCACACCTTCGCGCAGCGTTTTGCGGGCGAGCGGCTTGATACGTTCGACCAGTTCGTCGCCGGCGTCGATGTCGACACCGGCGTCGGTATAGCGGAGGGTTTCCATCGGGGCTGTGTTCCGGCGTTGGCGAGGATGCGGTATGAACTTGGCCAGAAGGCCGTGGACACGGGGCATGCGGCGATTTACGTTAACATGCCTG
This sequence comes from Betaproteobacteria bacterium, assembly GCA_025356655.1. GTDB lineage: Bacteria > Pseudomonadota > Gammaproteobacteria > Burkholderiales > SHXO01 > SHXO01. The sequence goes on from JANXRW010000070.1 coordinate 60,691, forward strand.
CTGATGATGCTGGCCTGTCGGTAGCGATGGCCTCGAAAGCCCCGGGCGGGCATCGAGCGGACTCGCCCGAGAAGCGTCCCTAAACGGCAAGCGTCCCCGAACCTTGATTTTACTACCGATCGGCTTTCATGCGCTCAGAACTCGCCCGTTACGCGTCCTATTTGGTGTTCGTCGTCGTCGCGCTGGCCACGCTTCGGTTGCTGGGACACGTCCTGGCGCCATTCCTCGGGGCGGCGATACTGGCCTACGTGTTCGTTCCGCTGGTGGATCGCCTCGAGCGGCGAGGCGTCCCGCGGACGCTCGGCGTGGTACTGGTGTTCGGGGTGATCCTGGCCTCCCTGTTCGGCCTGCTGCTCGTGCTCGTCCCGCTGGTGGAGCGCCAGGTGTCCTCGCTCCTGCAGGGCCTGCCCGCGGCCCTGGACTGGCTGCGCACCCGGGCACTGCCCTGGGTCTCCACGGCGATGGGAACCGAGGTCGTTCTGGACTCCGAGGCCCTCAAGGCGAGTTTGATGGAACGTCTCAAGGGCAACGGCGGTGTCCTGGCCCAGTGGCTCGGATCGGTCACCTTCGAGGGGCTGGCGCTGCTGGGCACGCTGGCGACCGTGGCGCTGGTGCCACTGGTGCTGTTCTACTTTCTGCGGGACTGGCCGACGCTACTCGGCGCGATCGCTGACCTAGTGCCGCGCCGACACCTCGCCGCGGTGAGTGCAGTGGCAAAACAGGTCGACGGCGTGCTCGGCGAGTTTTTGCGCGGCCAATTGGCGGTGATGGCGGCGCTGGGCTTTTATTACACGGTGGCGCTCCGCTTGGCGGGGCTAGACTCGGCGCTTTCCATCGGCGTGCTTACCGGACTGTTCGCCTTCGTGCCCTACCTCGGATTCAGCCTTGGGATGGTGCTGTCGATCTTTGCCTCATTCACGCAGAATCACGGCGCGGCGGGGCTGTTGCCCGTGGCTGCGATCTACGGCGTGGGACAGGTGCTCGAAGGCTACGTGCTGACCCCCTGGTTAGTCGGCGAGCGGATCGGACTGCACCCGGTCGTCGTGATTTTGTCGATTCTCGCCTTCGGTCAACTGCTCGGTTTCGTGGGTGTGCTCCTGGCCCTGCCGCTGGCAGCCAGTTGCTTGGTGCTGTTGCGGCACCTGCGGGGTCGTTATCACGCGAGCGGGCTCTACCGGGAGTGATGCGCCAGCAGATTCTGGAACTCCTGCCGCCAGCGCAGCCGACCCTGGAGGAGTTCGTACCCGGGCGCAACGTCGAGGCGCACGCTGCGGTCGCCGCGCTTGCGCGCGCCGAAGGGCGGGAGCGCTTCGTCTACGTCTGGGGGGCGCCCGGGTGCGGCCGCACGCATCTGCTGCGGGCTGCCGTGGCCAAGGCGGGGCCCGGGGCCGCCTATCTGCAGGACCCGGCCTTGGCGGGCTCCTTGCCTGGGCAGGCACTGCTCGCCGTCGATGATCTCGATGCGCTACCGGAAGCCGGCCAGGGTGCGCTCTTCACCCTGCACAACAGGATCCGGGACGACCCCCAGGGCCGCCTGCTCTGCGCAGGCCAAGCGCCGCCCGCGCGCCTTGGTCTGCGCGCGGATCTCGCGACCCGGTTGGCCGCGGGATTGGTGTTCCAGATACACACCCTGAGCGACGAGGAGAAACTGCTCGCACTCGTCGGGCGGGCGCGTGGGCGCGGTTTCCTGCTCCCCGAGGAGGCAGCCCACCACATCCTGTCGCATAGTGCGCGCGATCTGGGCTCGCTCTTTGTCGTGCTCGACGCCATCGACCGCTACTCTCTTGCCGCGTTGCAACCGGTGACGCTGTCCTTGGTTCGGCGTGTCCTCCCAAGGGCGGCATCGGGACCAGCCCCCGTCTAGACGGGGTTTTCCGCTACAATCCGCTGCAAAGTGGGACCCGCCGCCAGCCTCTCATCTTCCAGCCTCCCATCTTCGCGATCCAAACCGCATGCGCCTCGCACTCTTCGACCTGGACAATACGCTCCTCGCTGGCGACAGCGACTTTGAATGGGCACAGTTCCTCATCGAGCACGGCGTGTTGGATCGAGAGGTCTATGACGCGCGCAACCGAGGTTTTTTCGAACAATATCAGGCCGGTACGCTCGATATCCATGAATTCCTCGACTTCCAACTGAAGCCCCTGTCGCGTCATCCCCGCCAAGTGCTCGAAGCGTGGCACCGGGAGTTCATGCGCAGCCGAGTGCTCCCGATGATGACCCGCAAGGCGCGCGATCTGGTAGACAGTCACCACGGTGACGCCCGCGTCGTGGTAACGGCCACCAACCGCTTCGTCACCGCGCCCATCGCTCGCGAGTTCGGCATCGAGCACCTGATCGCGACGGAACCCGAGGAGGTCGGCGGCGAGTTCACGGGCCGGGTGTCTGGGGTGCCTTCCTTCCGCGAAGGCAAGGTCACGCGCGTGGAGGCCTGGCTGGCGGAGCGCGGACTTGACTGGCACTCCTTCAAGGACGTCTACTTCTACAGCGATTCGCTCAACGACCTGCCATTGCTCTCGCGGGTAAGCCAACCGGTGGCGGTGGACCCGGATGAGACGCTGAAGATGCACGCGTTGGCCAAGGGGTGGCCCATCATCAGCCTGCGCTGAGCCTCGCGCGGTGTTTTGCGGGCAACCCTTGGGGGTATAATCCGGCGCACGGACCCTGCTTGCCGTGCCCCGGGGTTCCTCGGCCTGCCTCCCCACCTGCGGCGGGGGCCGTCCGTCGCACCCAACCCGTCTAGAAGGGATTCAATGGCCGCCTGCCCCTCTTTCACCTCAGTGGTATCCGCCGGATGATCGGAAAGTTTCTCCGTCGCGTGTTTTCCCCGCGCCGTGCGAATATGCTGCGGCGCCTGCCTCTAGAAGAGCACGGGCTCTCGCGCGACCAGATCAGCTCCTGCGCCCGTCGCACCACCGAAGGGCTTCAGGCGGCGGGCTTCCAGGCCTACGTGGTGGGTGGCGCCGTGCGCGACCTGCTCGTAGGCATCGTGCCGAAGGATTTCGACGTGGCCACGGACGCCACACCCGACCAAGTGCGCGCCACCTTTCGCCGTTCCCGCATCATCGGCCGTCGTTTCCGCTTGGTTCACGTCCTCTGCGGACAGGACACGGTCGAGGTGTCCACCTTCCGCGGCAGCGCGAACGCCGGTGGGGATTCGGTCGAGCAGGACGAGCATGGCCGTATCCTCCGTGACAACGTTTTCGGGACGTTGGAGGAGGATGCGCTTCGCCGCGATTTCACGCTGAACGCGCTGTTCTACGATCCCGCCACGCAGGAAATCTTGGATTATTGCGACGGCTACGCTGACCTGCGCGCCCGGCGCATCCGCGTGATCGGGGACGCCGAGCAGCGCTACCGCGAGGATCCCGTTCGCATGATGCGGGCGGCCCGACTGGGCGCCAAGCTGGGAATGACCATCGAACCGCGCTCGCGCGCGCCCATCGCGTCGCTCGCCTCGCTGATGGAGAATGTCCCGTCGGCGCGCCTCTTCGACGAGATGCTAAAACTGCTGCTCTCGGGCCATGCACGCGAGGGCGTGCTGCGCCTGCGGGCCGAAGGATTGCATCACGGCCTGTTGCCCATGCTCGACGTCATCCTGGAGCAGCCGCTGGGTGAGCGCTTTGTCATGCTTGCCCTGGAGCGCACCGACGAGCGCGTGCGCGCGGACAAGCCCGTGTCACCGGCCTTTCTGTTTGCGACACTACTCTGGCACGAGGTGCTCAGCGCTTGGACCCGTCGTGAGGTGGGCGGCGAGAAGAGTGCATTGGCTCTGATGGAGGCCATGGACGCGGTACTGGCCGCCCAGGCTGGCCGCCTCGCCATCCACAAACGCTACCTAGTGGATATCAAAGAGCTGTGGAGCTTGCAGCCGCGCTTCCTTGTGCGAGCGGGCCGCCGGCCCCTGCGACTGCTTGAGCATCTGCGTTTCCGCGCGGCCTACGATTTCCTGGCACTGCGCTGCGAGAGCGGCGAGTTAGACGCTGAACTGGCCCAGTGGTGGGACCGGTTCGCCGGCGCCTCCGATGTCGAGCGTGAGGCGATGCTGCTGCCGGAGGAGCCGGGTCAGAAGCGTCGGCGCCGTCGCCGCAAGCCCGCCGGGGCGCCGCGCACCGACGGTTCGGGGCAGGCGGCGATCGATCCCATTGCCTGAGGCCCTTCCGTTGGGCCCCGGCGTCGTGCGCGCCTACGTGGGCTTGGGCGCAAACTTGGGCGATCCCCGCGCTCAGGTACAGGCCGGCTTCGGCGCGCTGGAGGCTATGCCCGGCACGCGCCTAGCCGGCCGATCCTCGCTCTACCTCACGGCACCGCAACTGCTGGCGGACCAGCCGGATTTCGTCAATGCCGTGGCGGCGCTTGACACCGCGCTGGGGCCGTGTGAGTTGCTCGAGGCGTTGCTCCGCGCTGAGCGCGCTCAGGGGCGTGTGCGCGGGATTCCCAACGGTCCGCGTACCCTGGATCTGGATCTCCTGCTCTACGGCGCCTTAGTGGTGCAGGAGCCAGGGCTGGTCGTTCCCCATCCGCGGCTGGCCGAGCGCGCCTTCGTGCTCCATCCTCTGGCCGAACTGGCCCCAGGGCTCGTCGTACCAGGGCTGGGACCGCTCGCTGGGCTGTTGCCAGCGACGGCCGGGCAGCGCCTGAGGCAATTGCCGCCATGAGCGGTCGCGCGCGCCCCGATGTTGCGTCGCGCCAGGCCGGGCGGGGCTGCCCGCTAGGGCTGCGATATTTGCTAGCATGCGCTTCCCCGTGGCGGCCTGCGACGGGCATCCTTGAGAGGGCGGCAGCCGCCGCAGGTGGTGTATCCGGTGCTCGATAAGCTTCGTTATGTGGTGGTGGAAGGGCCCATCGGCGTGGGTAAAACCAGCCTCGCACGCATGCTGAGTCAACGCCTGGACGCCGGGCTGCTGCTCGAGGACCCCGAGGCGAATCCTTTTTTAGCCAGCTTCTACCAGGACCCCAAGCGCCACGCTCTGGCGGCGCAGCTGTTCTTCCTGTTTCAACGCATTGGACAGGTGGGCGGCCTAAAACAACTTGACCTCTTCTCCAGGGCCACCGTCGCGGACTTCCTCTTCGAGAAGGACCCGCTCTTTGCCGAATTGAACCTCGGCGATGAGGAGCATTCGCTCTATCGGCTCGTCTACGAGCGGCTCGCCCCGCAGGCACCGGTGCCCGATCTGGTGATCTATCTCCAGGCATCGCTGGCGTCGCTCTCGAACCGCGTTCGCCGCCGTGGCGCCAATTTTGAGTGGGGGCTGTCCGAGGACTACCTCCGGCGGGTGAGCGAGGCCTATGGCCGGTTCTTTCATCAGTACCGAGGTGCTCCCGTGCTCATGGTTAACAGCGACCACCTGAATTTCGTCGAGCGTCCCGCAGATTTTGCGCTGCTGGTGGAGCGCATCGATGCCATGCGCGGGGTGCGCGAATTCTTTTCTCTGCGCCGTTAGGCGCTCGATCTCTCGCGCACGCGCGAAGGCCCTGCAAGAGGCACCTCCGATGACCCGAACTACCCCTGGCCCATGGGCCGATTCCAGGAGCGCCCCGTGGAGGTCATAACCACAATCGCGGATTTGCGCCGCCGCCTGCGCGATGAGCGCCAAGTCGCGTGCGTTCCCACGATGGGCAATATCCACGCCGGCCACCTGCGGCTCGTGGCGGAGGCGCATGACCATGCACCTTGCGTGGTGACCACCGTCTTCGTGAATCCGCTGCAGTTCAACCAGCCCGCTGATTTCACCAGCTACCCGCGGACCTTCGAGGATGATTGCGCGAAACTCGAAGCCGCTGGCGTACACGTGGTTTTCCACCCGACCGAGGGGCAAATCTATCCGGAGGCCCAAGTCTTCATCGTGGAGCCCCCGCCCATCGCGAACAAGCTCGAGGGCCGTTTCCGGCCAGGGCACTTCCGTGGCATGACCACGGTGGTGCTTAAGCTGCTCAACATCGTTCAACCCCAGGTGGCGGTGTTCGGCAAGAAGGACTTCCAGCAGTTGCACATCGTGCGCCACATGGTCCAGCAGCTGGCGCTGCCGGTGCAGATCGTCGCGGTGGAGACCCTGCGCGCGCCGGACGGCCTCGCGCTTAGTTCGCGCAACCGCTTCCTGAGCGCCGAGCAGCGCCTCGAAGCGACCCGGCTCTACCGGGCACTGAGTGACTTGAAGGCCGCAATCGAAGCCGGTGACCGGAATTTCGCGGCCATGGAGTTTGCCGCGGACGCATCACTCGCACGCTACGGCTGGCAGGTGGACTACGTGGCGCTACGACGCCCGCTCACGCTCACCGCCCCGGAGCCGGGCGACCGTGAATTCGTGGGCTTGGGCGCCGCCCGCCTGGGCGAGACCCGCCTCATCGACAATATGGAGATCTTCGCGGCTCAGCCCGTGGGCAACCCATAGTTACGAAACTGCTCGCGCAGGCGCGTCTTGAGTAGTTTTCCGGTGGCGGTGTGGGGGAGTTGGTCAAGGAAGACGACATCGTCCGGGATCCACCACTTCGCCACCCGTCCCTCGAAGTAGCGCAGCATCTCCTCGCGCTCCAGCGTGGCACCGGGTTTGCGCACCACCAGGAGCAGCGGGCGCTCATCCCATTTGGGGTGAGGCACGCCCACCACCGCCGCCTCGGCCACGGCTGGATGGCCTACCGCCGTGTTTTCCAGGTCGATGGAACTGATCCACTCGCCACCGGACTTGATCACATCCTTGGAACGGTCGGTGATCTGCATGTAACCGTCGCCGTCGATGGTGGCCACGTCGCCCGTAGGAAACCAGCCATCGATCAGCGGATCGCCGCCCTCACCGCGGAAGTACTGGCGGCAGATCCAGGGGCCGCGCACCATCAGGTTGCCGTAGGCTTGCCCATCGTGGGGTAACGCCTTGCCGTCGTCGTCGATGATCTTCATCTCCACGCCGTGGATGGGGCGCCCCTGCTTGCCTTGCAGTGCAAGGCGCTGCTCAGCATCGAGCGCGGCGTGCTTAGCTTTGAAGGAGTTGACCGTGCCCAGCGGACTGAGCTCCGTCATACCCCAGGCGTGCAATACCTGCACGCCGTAATCCTGCTCGAAGCTGCGGATCATGGCCGGTGGACAGGCGGATCCGCCGATGACCGTGCGGCGTAAGGTGCTAAAACGCAGGCCGTTGCGCTCCATGTGCTGCAACAGGCCTAGCCATACCGTGGGAACGCCGGCGGAACAGGTCACCCCCTCTGTCTCGAAGAGCTCATGGATGCTGGCGCCGTCCATGGCCGCCCCGGGGAACACCAGCTTCGCGCCCGTGAGCGCGCAGCTGTAAGGCAGCCCCCAGGCGTTGACATGGAACATCGGCACTACCGGCAGAATCACGTCACGCGCGGAGAGGTTCAGTGCATCGGGCAAGCAGGCAGCAAAGGCGTGCAGCACAGTGGAACGGTGGCTGAAGAGCACGCCCTTGGGATTGCCCGTAGTCCCCGAGGTGTAGCACAGCGACGAGGCGCTATTCTCGTCCAGCTCAGGCCACTCGAATTCATCGCCGTGGCCGTGGATCAGGTCCTCGTAGCACAGCAGATTCGGCAGCGTCGAGGCCGGCATGTGCTCCCGGTCGGTCATGAGCACCCATCCGGACACACCCGGGCACAGGGGTGCGAGTTTTTCCACGAGAGGTAAGAAGGTGAGGTCGAGGAAGACAAACCGATCTTCAGCGTGATTGATGATGTAGGTGATCTGCTCGGGAAACAGCCTCGGGTTGATGGTGTGGCACACCGCGGCCGATCCCGACACCGCGTAGTAGATCTCGAAGTGACGGTACCCGTTCCAGGCCAGGGTGCCCACGCGCTCGCCGGGCTTCACGCCCAATGCCGCCAACGCGTTGGCCAACTGCCGAATGCGCCCGTGGGCGTCGGCGTAGGTGTACCGGTGGATGCCGCCCTCGATGCGGCGGGAGACGATCTCCGTGTCGCCATGGAAGTTCGCGGCGTGACGGATCAATGCGGATATAGTCAACGGCAGATTCATCATCAGGCCCTGCATGAGGAGCACCTCCGGTAGCGTGTGCAGGTGGAATCACCGCTTGATTCTAGCAGTTATGGGGGCCACGGCCGCGCCTTGGCGGGCGCCCGGTTTCGGTTGCCAATCGCCGGAGTTTGTAAGTAGAATCCGGCGCAACGGGGCAGGCCCGCGCCCGCCCGCAGCCGAAGCGCAGGCGCTCTCCGAAGCGCACACAAAAACATCACTGTCGGCTTATCGAGGGGGCCCCTGGGGCCCAACTAATCATGCCAAGGATTCCCGTTCTGTTTCGTTGCGGCGCGGTACTTTTCGCCGCGCTTTGTTGCGGCGCAGCGCAGGCCGCTGACCCCATCGTCCTGGGCTTTGTGGACGGGCTCAGCGGTTCCTTTGCCAATGTGGGCGAAGCGGGGCTGCGCCACCTGCAGATCGCCGTGGAGGATGTCAACGCCCGGGGCGGGGTGCTGGGTGGGCGCAAGTTCGAGGTGCTCAGTTTCGACACCAAGAGCAGCGCGCAGGAGGCCCAGCTTGTATTCAAGCAGGCCGTCGATCGCGGCGTTCGCTATATCTTTCAGGGCAACGGCTCCAACGTCGCGTTGGCGCTCTCCGAGGCGGTTGCCAAGAACAACGCGCGCGATCCGGGTCAGGCCGTGCTCTTCATGAACTTTGCCGCGGTGGACCCCGCACTCACCAACGAGCGTTGCAACTTCTGGCACTTCCGGCTCGATGCCGATAGCGACATGAAGATGCAGGCGGTGACCAACTACATCGCGCGCCAACCCGGGGTGCGCAAGATCTACCTCATCAACCAGGACTATTCCTTCGGCCAGTCGGTGGCGCGTACGGCGCGCGCCATGCTGCTCGCGAAGCGGCCCGACATCCAAGTGGTGGGAGACGACCTGCACCCCATGGGCAAGGTCAAGGACTTTGCGCCTTATGTGGCGAAGATCAAGGCCTCGGGCGCCGACACCGTGATCACCGGCAACTGGGGCAACGATATCAACCTGCTGGTCAAGGCCGGCCGGGATGCCGGGCTCGCGGTGGACTACTACACCTACTATGCCGGCGGCTTCGGCGCGGTGAGCGTGTTGGGCGAAGCGGGCGTGAATCACACCAAGCAGGTCACCATTTGGCATCCCAACATCGGCGGACGGGGTGCTGCCGAGCACTTTCAGGCCTATCGGAAGCGCTTCCCAGAGGGCCGTGAAGATCTCTACTACGCGGCGATCCGCCACGGTGTCGAGTTGCTCGCCGCGGCCATCGAGCGGGCCCGCTCGACCGAGCCGCTCGCCGTGGCCCGGGCCCTGGAGGGCCTTCGCATCGACCAGGACGCGGGCGAGCTGTACGTGCGCGCGGACAACCACCAAGTGATCCAGCCCATTTTTCTGTCGACGCTGGTGAAGGCCAACGGTAAGGATGTGCGCTTCGACGCGGAGAAGACCGGCTTTGGATTCCGCACCGACGCCCGGGTCGAAGGCCGCGACACCTTGCTTCCCACAGCCTGTAAGATGCAGAGGCCCTGAGGGTCGCCACTGCCGGGCGGCAGCACCCAGGCGCGGATAGGGAGACAAGACCTCGTGGAATTCTTTGTTGTCCAGTTGCTCAACAGCCTCTCCTACGGGCTGCTGCTGTTCATGCTCTCGAGCGGGCTCACCCTGATCTTCAGCATGATGGGGGTGCTCAACTTCGCCCACGCGAGCTTCTACATGCTGGGTGCCTATTTTGCCTATCAGATCAGCCGCTATGTGGGGTTCTGGCCGGCGCTGGCGATCGCTCCCTTGCTGGTCGGCGCCCTGGGGGCGATGACCGAGCGCTTCGGGCTCCGCACCGTGCACAAGTACGGCCACGTGGCGGAACTGCTGTTTACCTTCGGTCTGTTCTACCTGATCGAGGAGGTGGTGCACTTGGTCTGGGGGCGCGCCCCGGTCGACTACCGCATTCCCCAGGCGCTGGACTTTGCCGCATTCACTATCTTCAGCACCAGCTACCCCGCCTATCGGGTGTTCATGATGGGCGTATCCGTGGCCATGCTGTTGGGCTTGTTTCTGCTGCTCACGCGCACGCGTATCGGAACCATTATCCAGGCCTCGCTCACCCATCCCCACATGGTCGAGGCGCTCGGGCATGACGTTCCGCGCATCTTCATGCTGGTCTTTGGCGGCGGGGCGGCCCTGGCCGGCGTGGCGGGGGTCATCGGCGGTAACGCCTTCGTTACCGAGCCTGGGATGGCCTCCGCGGTTGGCAGCATCGTATTCGTGGTGGTGGTGTTCGGCGGCATGGGTTCGCTCGCGGGGGCCTTTGTCGCCTCGCTCTTCTTCGGCGCCATCCAGACCTACACGGTAGCCATGGACTACTCGCTGCTGGATTTGGCTGCCCGGCTGGGAATGGGAATCGCGGCCGACTCGCCCGTGCGTGGGTTGCTCTCCGTGAGCGTGGCGCAGACCGCCCCGGTATTGCCTTACCTGCTCATGGTGTTGATGCTTATCGTCCGGCCCACGGGCCTTATGGGAACGCGGGAGACCTGAGCATGACCCTTTCACCGTTTCTACGCCGCCTCGGGCTTTGGGGAATCACCGCGCTGGTGATGGTGGTTCTGCCGCTACTGCTGCGGCAGGGTTTCGCGCTATCCATGCTGAGCCAGATGGGCATCGCGGTCATCTTCGCCTTGTCCTACAACATGCTGCTCGGACAAACGGGCATGCTCTCCTTCGGCCACGCGGTCTATTACGGGTTGGGTGCCTACTTCTCGGCGCATGCCTTGAATGCCATCGGCGCCGGCAAGCTGGGCATCCCGGTGACGCTGTTGCCCCTGGTGGGCGGGGTCGCCGGGCTTAGCTTCGGAATAGTCTTCGGCTACGTCACCACCAAGCGCTCGGGCACGCCCTTCGCCATGATCTCGCTGGGTATCGCCGAGATGGTGGCCGCCTGTGCGCTGATGTTCCCCGGCTTCTTCGGCGGGGAGGGGGGAATCGCTACCAACCGCCAAGTGGGCAGCGCCTGGCTGGGCATCACCTACGGTCCGCAAATCCAGGTCTACTACTTGATCGCCGGTTGGTGTCTGCTCAGCATGATCGCCATGTTCGCGCTCACCCACACCCCCCTGGGGCGTATGGCCAACGCCGTGCGCGACAACGCCGAGCGGGTGCGCTTCGTGGGCTACAACCCCACCCGGATTCGCTTCATGATGCTCTGCCTGTCAACTTTCTTCGCTGGCGTGGCGGGGGGGCTTGGCGCGATCAACTACGAGCTCGTCACCGCGGAGAACGTGGGCACGGTGGTGTCCGGCAACGTCCTCGTGATGGCTTTCATCGGCGGGGTCGGGCATTTCTTCGGGCCGATCATCGGGGCCGTCCTGGTCTCCTTCCTGCAGTCGGCCCTATCCAGCTACACGCAGGCTTGGCTGCTCTACTTCGGACTTTTCTTTATGGTTATGGTCCTGTTCGCGCCCGGCGGTATGGCCAGCCTGATCATGATCCACGCACCGGTTGTGCGCGCCAAACGAATGGGCACACTCGCCCTGCCTTACCTGGTGTCCGGCCTGTTGGCCCTGGTGATGCTGGCGGGGCTGGTCGGGTTGGTGGAAATGATCTACTTCCTCGAAACCGGCGCCGAGGTCGGCAAACCGCTCAAGCTATTCGGGCTCGCCCTGATGCCCTCGACGACCGGACCGTGGGTGGGGGCCATGGCGGTCATGCTGGGCGGCGCCGCCGCTTTCGCCTGGTCGCTGCGGCTGGTGCGCGATGCCTGGGCGAGGGTGCACGCCTACCTCCAGGTGCAGGAGGGGCTATGAGCGCCCCGGCACTGGAACTACGCGCCGTCCACAAGTCCTTCGGCAAGACGGCGATCATCAATGGGGTCGATCTGTCCATTGCCAAGGGCGAGCGCCACGCCATTATAGGTCCCAACGGGGCCGGCAAATCCACGCTCTTCAACCTGATCAGTGCGCGCTTCCCCTTGACCTCGGGCGACATCGTCCTGCACGGCGAGCCTGTCACGGGTTTGCCACCCCAGGAGATCAACCGCCGGGGGCTCGGCCGAAGCTTTCAGATCACCAACATCTTTCCGCGCCTGTCCGTGTTCGAGAACGTGCGCTGCGCGGTGTTGTGGTCCATGGGATATCGCTACTCGTTCTGGCATCGGGTGAGCGCCCTGCGGGCGGTGCGCGAGCGGGCCGACGAGGTCGTCTCGCTCATCGGGATGGAGCGGCGTCGCGACCGGTTGGCCGGCGTGCTCTCCTACGCCGAGCAGCGCGCGCTGGAGATCGGGGTGACGGTGGCCGGCGGGGCCGACGTGATCCTGCTCGACGAACCCACCGCTGGCATGAGCCGCAGCGAGACTGAAGATGCGGTCGAACTGATTCGCACCGTCTCCGAAGGCAAGACCTTGGTCATGGTGGAGCACGACATGGGGGTGGTGTTCGGTTTGGCTGATCGTATCTCCGTGCTGGTCTACGGCCGGGTGCTTGCCTCCGACGTCCCCACTGCGATCCGCTCCAACAAGGCGGTACAGGAAGCTTACCTGGGAGCCGAAGACTGATGCTCGACGTGCGTGATCTGCATGCCTACTACGGCAAGAGCCACATTCTGCACGGCGTGGACATGAAGGTGGCCGAGGGGGAGATCGTGAGCCTGCTCGGGCGAAATGGCGCGGGCCGCTCGACCACCATCAAGGCCATCCTCGGGCAGGTGGTGCTGGAGGGCTCGGTACGCTTCCGGGGAGAGGAGATGGCCGGCCTCAAGACCTTCCAGATCGCTCGCAAGGGCGTGGGCTACGTCCCAGAAAACCGCGACATCTTCCCCACGCTCACGGTGCGACAAAACCTCGTACTGGGCATGAAGGGGACGCGTGAGCGCGGCCGCTGGAAACTCGATGACATGTATCGGCTTTTTCCGGTCCTGAAGCAGCGAGCCGACGCGCCTGCTGGAGTGATGTCCGGCGGCGAGCAGCAGATGCTCACCCTGTGCCGTACCCTGATGGGTGACCCCGATCTGGTGATGATCGACGAGCCCACCGAAGGGCTCGCCCCGCGTATCGTGGAGCAGGTGGCGGAGCTCTTCGACGAGATGAAGAGCCGCGGTGTCTCCATCCTGCTCGTGGAGCAGAAACTCGCCATCGCGTTGCGCATCTCGCAGCGCCTCTACGTCATGGGACATGGCCGCATCGTCTTCGAGGGCACGCCCCAGGAACTGCGGACCGACGATTCCGTGCGCAAGGAGTGGCTCGAGGTCTGAGCCCCGCCGCAGCCCCCTCCCGTCGCAGTAATTGTGAGGATCTATCCATGAGTGAGTTGGTGCAGTACCGTCGCGACGGCCATGTGGGCGTGATTTCCCTGAACAACCCGCCGGTGAACGCCTTGAACGTTTCACGCGGCCTGGTGCAGGGCGTGCTCGACGCCGTGAAGGAGGCCGAGCACGACCCGGCGGTTCGGGCACTGTTGATCCTGGGCACGGGCAAGGCCTTCTCGGGCGGCGCGGACATCGCCGAGTTCGGTCGCCCGCCCGTGGCGGACCGCGCGAACCTGCGCGATCTCGTCGCCTACCTCGACACGGTCAGCAAACTCGTCGTGGCGGCTATTCATGGCCCAGCCATGGGAGGGGGGCTGGAACTGGCGCTGGCCTGCCACTATCGCGCGGCGCAGACCGGCGCCCAACTGGGCCTGCCGGAGGTGAAGCTGGGCCTGCTCCCGGGCGCCGGCGGCACCCAGCGGCTGCCGCGGCTCATCGGTGCGGTCAATGCGCTCGGCATGATCGTAACCGGTGACCCGGTGAGCACCGAGCGCGCGCTGGAACTGGGGATCGTTGACGAGATTCTGGAAGGAGATCTTCTCAAGACTGCTCTGGCCTGCGTCAACCGACTGCTGCGCGAAGGACGGGCCGTGCGCCGCAGCAGTTCCCTAGTGGCCACCCCTGCCCCGGAGGGGGCGGCGTTTTTCGCTGCCGAGCGCGCACGCATCGCCCGCGACCAACGCGGCTACCCCGCGCCCCTGGCCTGTCTCGACTGTGTTCAGGCCGCCGTGGAACTTCCCTTCAGCAAGGGCGTGCAGCGCGAGCGCGAACTCTTCCAGGGGCTGCATGCCAGTTCGGAGTCCAGCGCGCTCATCCACGTGTTCTTCTCCGAACGCCAAGCGGCGAAGGTGGCCGATGTGCCCGAGGATACGCCAGCGTCGCCGATCCGCAGCGCAGCGGTGCTGGGGGCGGGCACCATGGGCGGCGGCATTGCCATGAACTTCGCCAATGCGGGCATCCCCGTGCGGATCCTGGAGCAGAACCAGGAGGGGTTGGACCGAGGCCTCGCCGTGGTGCGCAAGAACTACGCGGCCACCGTCGCCAAGGGCCGGCTCTCGCAGGCCGAGATGGATCGGCGCCTAGGGCTCATGAGCGGGATCCTCGACTACAAGGATCTCGCCGATGCCGATATCGTGATCGAGGCGGTCTTCGAGGACATGGCAGTCAAAAAGCAGGTTTTCCAGGCGCTCGATGCGCATTGCAAACCGGGCGCCGTCCTTGCCACCAATACTTCCACTCTGGACGTCGACGAGATCGCTGCCATGACGCGCCGCCCCGAGGCGGTGTTGGGACTGCACTTTTTTAGTCCTGCCAATGTCATGCGGCTGCTCGAGGTGGTGCGTGGGGGCGCCAGTTCCGCCCAGACCATTGCTACCGGCATGAAACTCGCCCGCACACTGAAGAAGGTGGGTGTGTTAGTCGGCGTCTGCGATGGTTTCGTGGGTAACCGGATGGTACACGCCTACTTCCGGGAGGCGGCCTTCCTGCTCGAGGAAGGGGCCTTGCCGCAGCAGGTGGACCGGGTGCTGGAGACCTTCGGTTTTGCCATGGGCCCGTTCCGCGTGGGTGACTTGGCCGGCCTGGACGTGGGCTGGTATATCCGCAAGCGCCAGGCGGCGACGCGACCCGCAAATCAGCGCTACTCGGTGATTGCGGACCGAATCTGCGAGCGTGGGCGCTATGGCCAGAAGACCGGCGCCGGCTACTATCGCTACGAGGCGGGTAATCGCAACCCGATCCCCGATCCCGAGATCGAGGCGCTGATCATCGAGGCTTCACAGGATGCCGGCATCGCGCGCCGTGAAATCAGCGACGAGGAGATCCTGCAGCGCTGCCTCTACCAATTGGTCAACGAAGGGGCCAAGATTCTGGAGGAGGGGATCGCCCAGCGCGCCTCCGACATCGACATCGTCTACGTCTTCGGCTATGGATTCCCGCGGTTTCGGGGCGGCCCCATGTTCCACGCCGATACCGTGGGGCTACCGGAGGTTTTAGCGGTCGTGGAGCGGTTCCATGCCGCGCAGGGGGAGTTCTGGACGCCGGCGCCGCTGTTGCGCCGGTTGGCTCAGGAGGGTGGGCGTTTCAACCCGCGCGGCTGACCGGGGCGACCCGCGACCTGAGCGGCCAACCAAAGGAATCGGATATGCGCATGATCAGAAGGCTTTCGCTCGCGGCACTCTTGGTGTTGGTTGCGGCCTGCGGCCCGACCGCGAAGCGGCCGGAGCCCGGCCCGCAGCCCTCTGCTTCCCGAGTCGAGGCGCAGGTGGTGGAACTCACTAACCGCTTTCGCCACGAGCAAGGCCTCCCGCCCCTGGCCGTGAGCGCCCCGCTAGCCGCCGTGGCGCACCGCCACGCCGCCAACATGGCGCGGCGCAATCGCTACGGCGACAGTGGCGACAACGGCCATGTCATGGATGGCAAGACGTATGAGGACCGCGCCCGGGAGGGAGGGTACGTCTTTGCCGCCCTGGCAGAGAATGTGGGAACGCTCTGGGGGAAGGAGATCCCCGCTGAGGAAATGGTGGAGAAATGGAAGCACTCCCCAGGTCATCGCGCCAACATGGTGAGCGACCGGGTGACGGAGATCGGCGTCGGTGCCGTCCCCAGCGCCGAGGGACACTGGTACCTCGTACAGGTGTTCGGCGGCCCGAAAGTGCCCCACTAAGCCTCCGGGTTTTCCCCCCAGCTCGCGGGGGCGGCTGTTACGGGCCGCCCCGCAACCGGGCCCAATGCCCCCGCGGGCAGCGCGCCTAGCGCCGTCGGCGAAATACCGCAAAGCCGATGACGCCGGCCGCCAGCAAGGCGCTGGAGGTGGGTTCGGGTACGGCAGTCACCCCAAAATCTCCTCCTTGAAGGATGACCGGGGTGCCCGGTTGGGCGTCGAGGGGAGCAGCGGCGAGGCCACCCCCCGGTGTGAGGGCGACACCCCCGTCACAGGCGCCACCGCCGAAGGCGGCGCCGGCGGTACCCCAGGTGATCAGGCACCATCGGGGCGGCGCCCCAGGGCTCGTCGCGTCTCGGAAGAGTTCAAGTGAGGCGCTGTAATCGGCGTTGCTCACCGTGAGAGCGCGCACCCCGCCGGCGTCCGAGATGAAGGCTTTTTCGCCGGGGATATACTGAGGGGAGGGGCCGCTGGGTTGGTTGAAGTTGCAGTCCGAGGTCCCGCAAGCGGGTACCAGACCTCCATCGAAAGTGGCGGTGAACAAATCCACATGGGCGTTCCCGCTTCCCAGCAGGTCCGGCGGCGCGACCCAGAAATCCCCCGTCCCGTCCAACTGGGTGGGAATCGCTTGGTCGAAGAAGCTTAGCGAATAGTGTGTGTCGCCTGCCGGCGGCGTGGCTGCCTCTGCGCCGGTGCAAAGTGCCAGCACGGAGATCGATGCGGCGCGCGCGATGACGCCGATATGCTTGCGGAAATAGGTGCCCATGGTGGCCTCCAATGGGGATTATGTCGGATAGGTGATACCCGGCCTGGGGAGATGATAACAAGCTCCGCCCGCCCCAAGGCTTTGTCGCGAGAGCATAACTCAATAGGGTGATCGCTGCAGCGCCTTCCGTGGAGGTCCTCGGGGTTGCGCTAGGCGCGGCGCTTTCCGCCAAGGGGACAAGCTTGTAAAGTGTCGAGTCGCCGCGCCAGTCCGGGCTCCTGGTGGCGCCCACAGGCGGCGCCCGGGACCCAGCGCCGCCCTCGTCCAATTAGGAGAACACCATGACCGACGCAGTGATCGTCGCCACTGCCCGAACCCCCATCGGCAAAGCCTACCGCGGCAGCCTCAACATGACCCACGGCGCGCAGTTAGGTGGCCACGCCGTGGCTCACGCCGTCGCCCGGGCCGGCATCGAGCCGGGCGAGGTGGAGGACGTGATCATGGGCTGCGCCATGCCCGAGGGGGCCACCGGCGAGAATATCGCCCGGCAGATCGCCTTGCGCGCCGGCCTGCCCGTTTCCGTGGGCGGGGTAACCGTGAATCGGTTCTGCAGTTCCGGGCTGCAGACCATCGTGATGGCGGCGCACCGCGTGCTGGTGGACCGGGTTCCGGTCATGGTCGCCGGCGGGCTGGAGTCCATCAGCTTGGTGCAGAACGAGCACAAGAACAACTTCCACGGGCGCGATCCGTGGCTCCTGGAGCACAAGCCCGAGATCTACCTGCCCATGATCCAGACGGCCGAGGTCGTGGCCCGCCGCTATGCAGTGAGCCGCGACACGCAGGATGAGTATGCCCTGCAGAGCCAGCAGCGCACCGCCGCTGGCCAGCAGGCCGGTCGATTCGATGCGGAGATCGTGCCCATAACGACGACCATGGCTGTGGTGGACAAGGCCACGGGCGCCACCTCGCTCAAGGAGGTGACCTTATCGCGCGATGAGGGCAACCGCCCCGATACCACGGCCGCCGGGCTCTCGAGTCTGAAGCCCGTGATCGATGGCGGCTTCATCACGGCGGGAAACGCGAGCCAACTCTCCGATGGCGCCTCGGCCTGCGTGGTGATGGACGGCAAACTCGCCGAGCGGCGCGGACTATCGCCGCTGGGGATCTTCCGCGGCTTCGCCACCGCTGGACTGGAGCCCGACGAAATGGGCATCGGTCCGGTGTACGCCGTGCCCCGCCTGCTCGAGCGCGCCGGCCTTAAAATCGACGACATCGGCCTGTGGGAACTCAACGAGGCCTTCGCCGTGCAGGTGCTCTACAGCCGGGATCGCCTGGGTATCGACAACGACCGCCTGAACGTGGACGGCGGCGCCATCTCCATCGGTCACCCCTACGGAATGAGTGGCGCGCGCCTCCTTGGCCACGCGCTCATCGAGGGCAAGCGCCGAGGCGTGAAGTACGTGGTGGTCACCATGTGCATCGGGGGTGGCATGGGGGCCGCGGGCCTTTTCGAAGTCTGCTGAGCGCAATTCCCCTCAATTCCGTAGCCCGGGGCGCTGTGCGCCGGGGGCTACGGGGATGGATTCTCCATGGACAACCGACTGATCAACCGGCGCGACCTAGCCTTCCAGCTCTATGAGGTGCTGGAGGTGCAGGCGTTGACCCAGCGTGCCCGCTACGCCGACCACAGCCGGGAGACCTTCGAAGCGGCCATCGACACGGCGCTGCGCATCGCGCTCGACCACTTCGCCAGCCACAACCGCAAGGCCGACGAGCAGGAACCACGCTTCGATGGTGAGCGCGTGCACCTCATCCCGGAAGTGGCGCAGGCCTTGAAAGCCTTTTGCGACGCCGGGTTGATGGCGGCGGCGCGGGATTACGACCAGGGCGGGATGCAATTGCCGGTCACCGTGGCGCAGGCGCTGCTAGCCTTGTTCAACGCGGCCAATGTCTCCACCGCGGCCTACCCCTTTCTCACCATCGCCAACGCCAACCTGATCGCCGCCTTTGGCAGCGAAGAGCAGCGCCGGTTGTACCTCCCGCCACTACTCGATGGACGGTTCCTGGGGACCATGGCACTGACCGAGCCCCAGGCGGGCTCATCGCTGGCGGACCTGCGCACCAGCGCCGTGCCGGACGGGCCAGGGCGCTACCGGATCACCGGCAACAAGATCTACATCTCCGCGGGCGACCACGACCTCTCGGAGAACATCATCCACCTCGTCCTGGCGCGCCTGCGCGGCGCGCCGCCTGGCGTGCGGGGCATCTCTTTGTTCATCGTACCCAAGTACCTGTTGAACGAGGACGGCTCCCTGGCCGAGCGCAATGACGTGACCCTCGCGGGCCTGTTGCACAAGATGGGCTATCGCGGCACGACCTCCACGGTACTCAATTTCGGCGAGCGCGGCGGCGCCGTGGGTTATCTGGTGGGCGAGGCGAACCAAGGGCTGCGCTACATGTTCCACATGATGAACGAGGCGCGTATCGGCGTCGGACTGGGCGCTGCGATGCTTGGCCTCACGGGCTACCTGCACGCCCTGGCCTACGCTCGTGAGCGCTTGCAGGGGCGGCCCCCGGGTGCCAAGGATCCGGCCGCGCCGCCGGTGCGCATCATCGAGCACGCGGACGTGCGGCGGATGTTGTTGGCGCAGAAGGCAGCCGTGGAAGGGGCGGTGGCGCTTTGTCTGTACGCCGCGCGCCTGGTCGATGATCAGCAAAGCGCACCTGCACCGGCGCAACGCGAGGAGGCCCGCATGCTGCTGGAGGTGCTCACGCCGGTGGTGAAGGCCTGGCCCTCCGAGTACTGCCTGCGCGCCAACGCGCTGGCCATTCAGGTCCACGGTGGCGCCGGCTACACCCGGGATTTCCCCGTGGAGCAGTTCTACCGTGACAATCGCCTGAACCCCATTCACGAGGGTACCAATGGCATCCAGGGGCTCGACTTGCTCGGGCGCAAGCTGGCCCTGGAGGACGGTAAGCCCTTCGCACTCCTGCTTGCGCGGCTGGGCGACGGTGCGCGCGCGGCCGTAGCGCAGCCGGCATTGCAGACGCACGGTGAAGCCCTGGCACGCGCAGCGCAGCGGCTCGCGTCGGTGAGCGAGTTGCTCCGGGGAACCCTGACGACCGATCCCGCGCAAGCCCTTGCCAATGCCAGCGTTTATCTGGAAGCGACCGGTCACGTGGTGATCGCCTGGATGTGGCTGCGCCAGGCCTTGGTGGCGCTGGCCGCCCTGCCCGGGGCCAGCGCCGGGGATGGGGACTTTTACCGCGGCAAACTTGCCGCCTGCCAGTACTTTTTCCGCTACGAACTGCCCGAAGTGCACACGCGCTTCGACCTGTTGGCCAGCCTGGATCGCACCTGCCTGGACATGGACGAGCGTGGATTCTAAGAACAACGACAGGGACGATGCCCATGAGCGTTAAGAAACTGTTCGACCTGGGCGGCCAGGTGGCTCTCGTTACCGGCGGCTCCCGTGGGATAGGCCTGCAGATGGCGTCCGCCCTGGGTGAAATGGGTGCCCGCGTGGTGCTGGCCGCACGCAAGCCCGAGGAACTCGACCAGGCCCGGCTCGCGCTGCAGGCCCAGGGCATCGCGGTGCACACCTTTGTTTGCGACTTGCAGGGGCGCGATGCGCCGCGTTCGCTGGTGCAGGATGTCCTCGCGACCTGCGGGCGCCTGGACATCCTGGTGAACAACGCCGGCGCCACCTGGGGCGCTCCCGCCCAAACGCATCCGTTACCCGCCTGGGAGAAGGTCCTCGGGCTAAACGTCACGGCGCTGTTCCTCCTGGCCCAGGCCGCGGGTGACCTCGCCATGATCCCGGCTGGGCGTGGGCGCATCATTAATGTGGCGTCCGTGGCCGGTCTCGCAGGTACCGATCCGCGCTTCATGCAGACCTTGGCCTACAACACCAGCAAAGGCGGGGTGGTGAACTTTACGCGCTCGCTTGCCGCCGAGTGGGCGCAATACGGCATCACCGTCAACGCCATCGCGCCCGGGGTGTTTCCCACCAAGATGGCGCGCGGCATGATCGATGCGGCTGAAGCCTTCATCCTTGACCGTACGCCCCTGCGTCGCCTGGGTAACGAGGACGACCTGAAGGGCATCGTCGTGCTGTTGGCTTCCGCCGCCTCGGCCTATATCACCGGGCAGGTGGTGGCGGTCGACGGCGGCATGTCGGCGATCTAGTCATGGAGTCGAGCGGTTTCGACATCCATGTCCCCTTCGTCGAGCACCTGGGGATTCGCCAGGAGCGGCAGGCCGGCGGCCGCGTCCTGCTCCATTTCGCGCCCGAGGAGGCGCATCTGAACAGTTGGAACGGCGTCCACGGGGGCGTCCTGATGACGCTGTTGGACGTGGCGATGGGTAGCGCCGCACGGTCTATGGATCACAAATGCAACGGCGCCATGACCGTGGAGATGAAGGTGAACTTCATCGCGGCGGCCACCGGGGCGGTGCGGGCGCTGGGTTGGGCCCAGCCTGCCGGGCGCACGCTGTATTTTACCGAAGCGGAACTCCGCGACGCGCAGGACCGGCTGCTTGCCAAGGCCAGCGGAACCTTCAAGCTGCGCTATCCCCCGGCCGGCGCATGACACTGGCGAGAGGCGCATAGCGCGTGGCACTATGACCAGAATTGCGCTGCCCTTCCCTTTAGCCCGGTGAACCCATGACCGCAAAGACGCTCGCCGCCTGTATCCTGGCCGCCGCGGCCCTTCTAGCCGCCAGCGCCCGCGCTGACTTGCCGCAGGCGCGCTCGGCCTACGAGCGCGCCGACTATCGCGCAGCCTTCCCCGAGTTACAAAAGCTCGCCCGCGCGGGAAGCGCCGAAGCGCAGCGGTTGCTCGCCGAGTCCTACGAGCAAGGCCGCGGCGTGGCGCAAGACTTCGTGGAGGCAAACGCGTGGTATGCGAAGGCGGCTGCGCAGGGCGACGGTGAGTCCCAGGAAGTCCTTTGCTCCAACGCTTTCTTCGGCGAGCACGGTGCGCGTCAGGATTGGGATGAAGCGGCGAAACACTGTCTGGATGCCGCGCGGCATCTCAGACCCTATCCCTCCTACCTTGCGGGCTACCTGCTCGAGGCCGGCCGCGGCGCGCCGGTCGATCTCGCGCGCGCCGCGGAACTCTATCGGGTGGCGGCGAAGGCGGAGAACCTGGAGGCGCAGGAAGCGCTGGGCCGGATGTACTTCTTCGGCAAAGGCGTGGCCAAGGACGACGTGCTGGCCTTGCAGTGGAACCGTCGCCCAGCGGAACAGGGCCGCTCCGGCGCCCAGTTGCTCTTGGGCTACGCCTACGAGTTCGGCCGCGGCACGACGGCCGATCCGGCGCAGGCGGTGGCGTGGTACCGCAAGGCCGCCGAGCAGGGAGTGGGTGCGGCCATGGGTGCGCTGGCGCACCTGCTCGCGCAGGGTACCGGCGGCGTTGCCAAGGACGAGTCCCTCGCGCTGCAGTGGTACCTGAAGGCGGCGGACAAGGGAGAAGCTTCGGCCTGGAACCCCCTGGGTTGGGCTTACCACGAGGGCGCCGGCGTCACTGTGGACGACGCGCAGGCCCTGACCTGGTTCCAGCGGGCCGCAGCGGCCGGTGACCAGGAGGCGCAATTCATGACCGGATTCCTGCTCGAGCAGGGACGGGTCGGCGCCCGCGACGTGCCTCAGGCGCTACCCTGGTACACGCGCGCAGCCGAGGGCGGCAATGTCGACGCGATGCAGGCCCTGGGCCGTCTGTACTTCGCCGGCGACGGTGTGCCGGCGGACCACGCCCAGGCGGCGCGCTGGTACACCACGCCTGCCACGAATGGCGATCCGGTCGCCCAATACATGCTCGGTTACATCAACGAGACGGGGCGCCTGGGCGCGAACGCCGATCCGGTGCAGGCGCTGCGCTGGTATGGGGAGGCGGCGGCACGGGGTCATTCGGCGGCGCAGGTGCGTCTGGGTGCCATGCTGTTCCAAGGCAAGGGTGGTCCGGCGGACCCCGTGCGTGGCCATATGTGGACCAACCTCGGCGCGGCCCAACTCTCCGCTGAAGATCGCACGCAGGCGGAGAAACAGCGGGATTTCATTGGCGCACGCCTCAGTGCCGACCAACTAGTTCAAGCACAGCGGTTGGCGCGCGAATGGAAACCCAGCGATCCCCGCTAAGCGGGCCGGCCTGACCTCGCGGCTTTGGCTGCCGTGGAAGCGTTGCCCGGGGCTCGACTGCGCACCGCCCGCTGGTCGGGACGACGCGCCGTTGCGCTGGCGCTGTCTCTGGTTTTGCACGTGCTGGTGGCTCTGCTCATTCCCGAGCCCGTGCGTCCCCGAGTAGAGCCCGCCGTGCTCACTGTGGAGTTGGCCCCGACGCCGACCGAGGAGTCTCCGCCCGCTCAGCCCGCATCCGCGATCAGCCCCGAGGAGGCGCGCCGTGCGCAGGCCTCGCCCGCGGACGATTCACCCCCGACGCCAGCCCAGTTCTTGCCTCTGCCCCTGCTGCCGCCGCCGAGCGTGCCCCCGCCCGGAGTGGTCGCGCAGCAGCGCCCGGTGCCCCTGCAACCCCCCACGCTCGCGGCCGCACCACAGGCGCCCGAGCGGGCCCCGGCGCCACCGGAGCAAGTCCTGTCGACGTGGCGCGCCGCGGAGCCGCAGCCGGCGCCGCCTGCACCCGTCAGGCCGGCGCCGAACGCGCCGCCCGTGATCAGCAAAGCGGGGATCCTGACCGTGCCCAGCCGCGAGGCCAGCAGCCTTGCGGCGCAGGCCTTCGCGGAGCAGCGTGGCCCGGTGGTGCCTGCTGCTGGTAACCCGCGGCGGGCGGCCCCCTTTGCGGAAGCCGCCGCAGCCGCGGCAGCGCCCGTACTGCCGTCCCGTCACGCGCTAAACCCGGCCGAATCCGCGCTGGCGTCGGCATCCGAGCCTGCTCCCCCGCCAACCCGACCGGCAAAGGTCCGTCCGGAGGTGACCGGAATCGCGGCGCAGGCAGCCCTCCCCGGGGTGCCGGAGGCCGCAGTGGCGCCGGAATTGCGCGACGAGGGTTTCGGCGACGCGGCCCCGAGCCCGACGCTCGCAGGGCCCACGCGGCAGCGCGTGGAAAGAGCCGA
>JANXRW010000131.1 GCA_025356655.1 Betaproteobacteria bacterium
GAAGAAGATGTCTGCCCGCCGATCCATCGAGGAGTCGCTCGCCCCCGATGGCGGTCCGCTGATCTGGCCACGGATCACCGAAGAGGCACAGAACTCCTTAGACGCCACCTGCCGCAAGCTCTACAAGTACCTAAACTCCACCTCAGCACCTGCTCCGTAGCCCCAAAACCACCCACAGATTCCGCCGAGGAGCCTTAATTCGATTGCGCGGGGAATCGACGGCACCAAGATCGTGCTGTGGCTCAACGAACATTTCGGTGAGCTGAAAACGGCGGATGGCAAACCCTTCATGGACACCAACGTCTATCAGCAGAACAAGGTCAAGGTGGCCGGCGTGGTGACGCTGTACAAACGCAATGCCGCGACCTTCGGCGACGACATTCAGAAGCTGAATACCAATCGCCATACGATTGGTGAAGCGACGGCATCGCCTGAATACACCCTGATGGAGAAACAGCGGATCAAGACCTTCGGCCGCGACGTGTTCGATCAGTTGCGGGCGGTGCCGTGGTGATGGACATGAGGGTGGACACTAATCGCCTGCGGGCGACCATCTTCGAGCACAGCGGGATCGCGGTCGAAGACGGCGATCCGATCATGGCGGTGTTGGTGGCCTCTGCGCACCAAACGGAAGAAATTGGCGCGCGCCTTTTGCGCCGAATGAGTCCGGTGCGCCTCGTGGTCGCCGTGGCGATCACGGGTCTTGTGTTCGCCACGGCGGGCAGCCTCGTTACGTGGCGTGTTGAACAGCGGCTTTTCGCTGTTGAACGCGCTGACTGGATGCGCCAGCAAAGCGATCCACGCCGGGAAGCGCTATTGCGCTCCGGTCAGGGGATGGCTGCGCTGCCGCTTGCGGAGTCGGGTGTTGCAGAACTGCTCGCTAAATGCAGTGGCCGCCCTTCTTGGCGTGTCAAAGATGGCTACTGCATTCCGGTCACGGCGGATGGAAAACCCGACGGATTTAGGGTTGGCGACAGACAAGCTCGGATGAACTCTGGAACGTAGCCCGATTAATTTCAACATTCAGGAGCAACACGACGTAGACACCAAACTGCTTACCTCGGAACAAGTCGCAGACATCCTCGGCGTCACAGGACATACGCTGGCCGTTTGGCGATCCACTGGCCGCTACGACCTTCCCTACGTGAAGTCCGGCCGCCTGGTGCGTTATCGCGAGACGGACGTTACCGGCTTTATCGAGCGGCGCCTCATGGCGCCCTATCGCGTCGGCACCGACAGTTCGCGGACTGTCCGGTGATTCGGGTCGTTTCCGAACCTGAGATATGACGCCGGCAAGTCGTCTGTCGTCCGGCTTTTGAGACCGAATAACCTAACCCCGGCCTAACCCCGCAATAAAAAAGGAGTTCGGCCATTTGCCTAACTCCTTGATTTTATTGGTAGGCGCGATTGGACTCGAACCAACGACCCCCACCATGTCAAGGTGGTGCTCTAACCAGCTGAGCTACGCGCCTAATACGAAACGCCCTTCGCCTCTGGGAATCCAACGACCACAATAATGGACCTTCGGAACCCCTGGATGGCCAAGCTTGGACCGTTGCTCTACCCGGGGAGCATCGGCTTGACTTTTGTAACAGCCCCGTATTGTATTGTCTGGCGCGTTTCCTGTCCAGAGTCTTCGGGGGAGCCATGCTCGTCAGGCGGAGGGCCCATGTTGCGACGCACGAGTCAACGGGTTTTTTGTCGGCAGGCTTAACTATCCCTAAAAACCCGGTAAACTCGATTTCGGTCGGGAACCTATGCTGTGACGGATGGTTGTGCGCCGTACCACAAGGTACCCCTCCGTCTACAAAATTTCTTATCTTGAAGCAGGGGGAGAGAATAATGATGTTTAAGCGAAATACGCTATCTCAGGTTGCGATGGCGCTGGCTGCGGCAACGCTCTCGGCGCTGGCCGCCGGGGCGGACGTCACGCCCGAGCGCTTGGTCAATTCCACGCGCGAGCCGCAAAACTGGCTACACCATCATGGCAACTACGGGGCGCAGCGGTTCTCGGCCCTGGACCAAGTCAACCGAACCAACGTTAAAAACCTACGCGTGGCGTTCACCTGGGCCATGGGTGGAACGAAAGGGGGCGGCAAGGAGATCATCTCCTTCCCATTCGCCGGCTTGGAAGGCACTCCGGTGGCCGAGGATGGCTTCCTATATCTGACCACGGGTTGGGGTGACGTCACCAAACTCGACGTGCACGGCGGCGTGCCCCGCCAAGTGTGGAAATACGACCCCGCACCCGACCGCGACTACGCTACCACGGTGGCCTGCTGCGGCATCAACAACCGTGGCGCCGTACTGGCCGGCAACAAAGTCATCTCGCCCGTCATCGACGGCCGGATTGTGGCCTTGGACAAGACCGATGGGCATAAAATCTGGGAAGTGCAGGTGGCCGACCCGGGCAACGGCGAAGTCATCACCGGCGCTCCGCTGATCGTCAAGGACATGGTCGTTACCGGCATGGCCGGCGCCGAATTTGGCGTGCGCGGCTGGATCGAGGCCTTGGACCTGAACACGGGCAAGCGCCGGTGGCGTTCCTACACCATTCCTGGCCCGGGCGAGCCCGGCCATGAGACTTGGAAAGACAACCACGGTGCCTGGAAGACCGGCGGGGGTTCCACCTGGGTCACCGGATCTTACGACCCGGAACTGAATCTGATCGTGTGGGGAACCGCTAACCCGGGGCCAGACTGGGACAGCGCCTTCCGTCCCGGCGACAACCTGTGGACCGACAGCACACTGGCGCTGGACGCCGACACGGGCAAGATCCGCTGGGGCTTCCAACATACCCCCAACGACCCCTATGACTTCGACTCCATCTCGGAGAACACCTTCGTCGACACGAATGTGAACGGCAAGTTCTCGCGGGTCACCTTGCATGCGAACCGCAACGGCTTCGCCTATGCGTTGGACCGGAAGACGGGTGAATTCCTCTGGGGAACCCAGTTCGTGAACAAGCTGAACTGGACACCGGGTCTGGATGCCAAGGGCAAGCCCGTGTCGTACAACCCCAAGTCCGACGTTCAGGCCTACGCAAAGGGAACCTCTGCCGGTCGCGGCAAGGCGACCAAAGGTCGAGGAGAACTGGAAGGTACGCTGGAGCCGGGCCACATGGGTGGCAAGAACTGGCCTCCGACCACGTTCAGCCCGCACACCGGCCTGTACTACATCCCGGTCATCGAGGGGTGCAACAAGGCCTTCACGGAAGTCACGGTGCCCGGCGCCCACAAGCCGCGTGAGCTCTTCCTCGGTGGTGCACCGTTTAGCACGTTCGAAGACCAGAACTGCGGCCGTATCTCCGGCAGCATCACGGCCATCGACGTGACCACCGGACGCGTCGCGGCGAAGCACGCCACCAAGCATCCCCAACTCGGCGGCCTGCTCAGCACGGCCGGTGGCTTGGTTTTCTCGGGCTACGCAGACGGCCAAGTGGTGGCACTGGATGCCAACACCCTGGATGAGTTGTGGAAGTTTGAGACGGGCTCGGCCATCAACGCGCCGCCCATGTCCTACTCGGTCGACGGAAAGCAGTACATCGCC
Source organism: Betaproteobacteria bacterium (assembly GCA_025356655.1). Lineage (GTDB taxonomy): Bacteria > Pseudomonadota > Gammaproteobacteria > Burkholderiales > SHXO01 > SHXO01. The sequence continues at coordinate 3,550 of JANXRW010000131.1, forward strand.
ATCGAAGTGGGCCTCGGCGGCGCTTGGCCGCAGTGGTTCGTGAGTGCCACGCCTGAACTCAAGACGCAGGTGCCCAGCAACATGCTATACGTGTTCGAACTCCCGCAGTAAGTTAGCATCGTGGCACGGACCGGCCTGCCGGTCCGTGCCTCCCCCCGGTGTGTCGAAGGGCAAAACCCCAACGATTAATCACTTTCAAGAAACGAGCATGGCAAAGATCCCAACACACACTCGATGGAGCCGACCGGCCCGGGCCCTGATGATCGCGGCATTTTGCGCGTCCGGTGGCCTCCTGCAGGCGCCCGCTTCGGCGGAAGACGAAGACCGACCCGTGATCAAGGTTCCCCGCGGCGACGCGCGCGAACTCTTCCAGAACTGCGTTCTCTGCCACAAGTACGACGGCCGCGGCGGGCCGAGCGAGGGGGGCTACGGCGCAGACTTGCGCGTCACGAAACTCACCCGCGACGAGGTGATCGGAGTGATCACCAACGGACGCGCGGGCAAAGGCATGCCACCGTTCCAAGGGATCCTAGACGACGATAAGATCGCGCGCTTGGCGACCTTCGTCAAGGAAGAACTGAAGCTCAAGTAGTAAACCCGGGTCTGGGGGCCCCCAAAGAGGGAGACTCTCAGCCGCCGGCCAAGCGGCGTGCCTCGACTGCCTGCTCCGGACTCATCTTTTCCAGCAGGCGTTTGCGCCAATGGTCTAGATAGTCCGCTCCCCCTGCAGCCGCCTCGCTCAACCACAGATAGGCTTGGACGTAGTCCTTGTGCCCCCCTGAGCCGAGTTGGATGTAGGTCATCTTGAGGAGGCGTTCTCCATTCTTTTGCCCTTGCGTGGAAAGCGCTCGGGCCCATCGCAAGGCTTCAGCGAAATCGCCCGACTGGCGCGCTTGTTCATAAGCCTCGCGGCCGACAATATACATGGCCGCCGTATCGCCCTGTTCAGCCCTGCAGGGGTAGTCAGCCTCCCCACCAGGACAGGAGACGTCGGCCGCAGACGTCGCCAGGGATGAGGCCAGCGCCAGGACGAGGATGCCGCCTTGCGCGGCGCGGTAAAGGGTTGCTCGCATCAGGATCTCCGTTGCGGTGAGGAAGGGGGGCTTAGTTCGCACCGGCCGGACTTTCGCCGAAGTACTTCGCCGCCTTGGCGGTATCGTAGTAGTAGCTCACGGAGTCGAACCGGCCGCTGGACGCCATCTCGTAGACGGCCACCATCTCAAGCTTGACCGGCGTTCCTGAGGGCTTGTGGACCGCGTCCCAGAGGAAAACGACGGCCGCGGAACGCCCCGTGACGAGGATTCGCTTGACGACGCACTTCGCCCGAAACGTCTTGAATTCCCAGTTGACGTAATCCGCGAATGCGGCTTTTCCCTCCTGCACCGAGAGTAACCCGTCACGGCGGACGCGATCGGTGAAGTACTTGACCCAGTCCTCCGGCGTACCCGCCTCCATCGCCTGATTGTATTCCTCGATGGACTGCACAATGATGTGTTCGACCTGCATCTCCACCGCCCCGGCCGCCAGCGCCGCCCGGGCGAGTACCAGCGACAGCAGCAGCGAGGTTAACAGCGCGATGAAGCGACTCATGGGTATGTCTCCTGTCGGGGCCGGGAAGCGCCGCCGCGACGCAGCATCGCTGCGCCCGCCGGCGACTGCGGGAAAGGCGGCTATGATGTCATGCCAGCCGGAGAAAACTCAAGGCCGCCGACCAAGTGCCGTCCAAAGCGGCCGGTCCATCGACGATGGCGCGTGAGCAAAGGCCCCCCGGTGGGTGGGGTTGGGATTTAAAACGGTGCCCTGGTCTGGCGTCCAACACGTCGCTGCCAAGACACACTGGGGCGGGAAGCCATTCCGGGGTGAGACCAGGAACGGCGCGGAGCCTCAGACCCACAGGTCGCGATGCGTGAACCGGCTCCAACGGTCCCCCAGGGACCCTGCCGCTAGCGCCAAACGCAAATCATCATGGGATCTCACGCAATTTTTGCGTCGGCTTCGCCATGCGAGAACCCGCTGTTAGCCGCGGGATGGGGGGCGCGCCGCCCGCGGCCCGGGCCCCGGCAACCGTCGCGCCCCTAGCAACTCCGGCGGGCGCCCGCCAGGGCGGCTAGGCCCCAAAAGCTTCAGCGCATCTGGAAGAGTTGGCCGAAATTCGCCACGTCGAGGATCTGTCTGACCGACCCCTGGCAGTTGCGCAGGTGGACGGACTTGCAGGCCGCCTGCGCTTTCTCTCGAAGCATGAGCAACATGCCGAGCGCAGAGCTATCCATGTAGTCTACGGAGGCTAGGTCGATTTCGAACTCCTTCACATCCGTGGCCTGGAGCCCCGGCCCGTAGGCGTCGCGGAACACTCGGTGCGCGCTGAAATCGAAGCGCCCATCCAGGATGATCCTCGCCTTGGAGCCGTTGGTGTCTGTTTTTACTTGCATGGCACACTCCTTTCGTCCAAAAAGTATAGCGCAGGCCTGCCGGGCCCGAGCCTCAGATCCGTGTAGTGCGCATCCGCCCGACCTGGCTGAGGACCCGGCCGGCCAGATCCCCCAGCGGCGCCACCTCATCCACGGCCCCTGCCGCGATGGCCTCGCGGGGCATCCCGAACACGACGCACGTGGCCTCGTCCTGGGCGAAGTTGTGCGCCCCCGCCTGCTTCATCTCGAGCATTCCCTGAGCACCATCCTTCCCCATCCCCGTTAGGATGACGCCCACGGCGCTACGCCCCGCGCAATTCGCGGCCGAGCGAAACAACACGTCGACCGAGGGACGGTGACGGTTCACGGCGGGCGCCTGCGAGAGCTGAGTCACATAATTGGCGCCGCTCCGTCGCAGGAGCAGGTGGGAGTGGCCGGGAGCCACGTACACGTGCCCCGGCAATACGCGATCGCCGTCCTCCGCCTCCTTCACGCTCAGGCTGCAGCAATTGTCCAAGCGTTGCGCAAAGGAACGCGTGAAGGCCTCGGGCATGTGCTGCGTGATGAGCATGCCAGGCGCGTCAGCCGGCATACCCATAAGAAAATCTCTGATCGCCTCGGTTCCACCCGTGGACGCCCCCACGACGATAATCCGCTCCGTGCTCAGGTAACGGCCAGGCTCGCAGGGAAGTACCACATCGGCGCTGAGACTCGGGGCCACCGGTGCCAAGCTCGCCTGAGGCACGCGCCTGCGCGGGCGGGCGCGGGCCGCTACGCGGAGTTTCTCGGTAATCTCCTCGGCGTAGCTCTGGATGCCAGACTGGACGTCAAGCTTGGGCTTCGCTATAAAATCAACCGCGCCTAGTTCCAGGGCACGGAAGGTCGCCTCGGAGCCGCGCTCGGTCAGGGAAGAGATCATGAGCACCGGCATTGGCCGAAGCCGCATCAGGCGGTCGAGGAAATCCAGCCCGTCCATGCGGGGCATCTCCACGTCGAGCGTGAGCACGTCGGGCGACAGCAACTTGATCATGTCGCGCGCCACGATCGGATCGGGTGCGACCCCCACCACCTCCATGTCCGGCTCGCCATCGATGATCTGCGTGAGCACCTTGCGAACCAGGGCGGAGTCATCGATCACCAGCACTCTTATGAGCGTCGCGGCTTCCGAACCCGGTGCACTAGTCAGTGAACTCATGTATCGAACCCCGCGAATTTAGACAAACAGTTCCACGTCCCCGCCCACCTTACGTCCGCGCAGCCTTGCCAAATAAGCGCGCTCGGCCGAATCCGCCTCGTCCCGGCCGGAGAGCCGAAGCTTCTTGACGAAGGCCTGCCCGGTATGGGGCAGGTAGCAAACTTTCCGGGGGTAGTCATCGAGCACATCCTGGGCCGAGATGGGAATGCCTTCGAGGGCGAAGTAGCCCAACACAAAAGCCACGTTGCGTTCGCCAACCTGCGTCTGCGCCATGCCCTCAAGCACGCGCCCACCACCAAAAATCTTCGCCTCCAGCCGCCGCCTGTCCGCCCCCATCCGCAGCAACTGGTTGATGAGCAACTCCATGGCGTAGGTGCCGAAGCGGGCCGGACGTCCAAGCCGCTCGTCCCCGTCACCTCCTTCCGGGAGCATGAAGTGGTTCATCCCACCCACGCCCGTGAATTTGTCGCGCACGCAAGCCGCCACGCAAGAGCCCAGCACGGTCACCAGTGCCATCTTCTTTTGCGTGACGAAGTACTCTCCCGGGAGCAAACGCACTCCGTCGAGATTAAATTCCTTCGCCTGGAAGAAGTAAGTGGCGATCGAGTCGTCGGACTTATTAGCCACGCAGTGCTCCGAAGGGCGCCACGGCCAGCGCGCTGCGACGGGACGAAGCCGCGCTCGTCGCGCGGGTGCCAGTCAGGTTATAGACAGTCCGTCCCTGCAGCGTGAACACCTCGGCCACGTGGAACAGACTCTCGGAGTGCCCGATGAAGAGCAAGCCGTGAGGATGCATCAGCGGCGCCATGCGCCGCAACACCGTGGCCTGAGTCGCCTTGTCGAAGTAGATGAGCACATTGCGGCAGAAGATAGCGTCGAAGGGGCCTTTGACCGCCCAGTCAGGCGAGAGCAGATTCAACTGCTCGAAGCGCACCAGTGCGCGCAGTTCGTCACGCACCCGAACCATCCCCTGCTGGCTTCCTGTGCCCCTGAGGAAGAAGCGGCGTACCCGCTCGGTGGAGAGTCGCTCGATTCGGTCCGCCGTGTACACCCCCGCCTGGGCCCTCTCGAGGACCTGGGTGTCGATATCAGAGGCAACGATGCGCAGCGGCACCTTGAATCCGCCGAAGCATTCTACGGCGGCCATTGCAATGCTGTAGGCCTCCTCGCCCGTAGACGAGGCGGCGCACCAGATGGAGATGGGGACGTCTCGGGCAAGGCTCTGCAGGTGTTTTACCAGAATCTCGAAATGGTGTTCCTCACGGAAAAAGGCCGTCAGATTGGTGGTCAGTGCATTGGTGAACGCTTGCAACTCGGCTGCATCACCGCTCTCGACCAGATCCAGATATTCGGAAAAGCTACCCAGCCTGCACTCGCGCAGGCGCCTCACCAAACGGCTGTACACCAGGTCCTGCTTCGCGCTCGAAAGCGAGATCCCTGCACGCCGAAAAATTAACTCGGCGGCGCGGCGAAAGTCCCCCTCCGTGTAGGGGAACTCCCGACAGGGCCACTGCGCCGCTTCAGCGGCGGGCACCGCAGGCACTCGGGGGGGGTCTGGGATTCACGCGATTCTCGTTGTCGGAAGAACACTTCCTGGCGCAGACGCTCCGCTCCGGGCAATCAATGCGTGGACGCGTCCTCGATCAGCGACATTTCTGAACTGCTCATCAGGCGCTCGATGTCGAGGAGGATGAGCAAACGGTCCTCGATGGTTCCAAGGCCGGTGATGAATTCGGTACTCAACGCCGCGCCGAACTCGGGCGCTGGCTTCACGTCACCGGCGCCCAGCGCGATCACGTCCGAGACGCTGTCCACGACGATGCCCACGACGCGACGCGCCACACTCAGGATGATGACCACGGTGAACTGGTTGTACTCGGGGTCCCCCAGTCCAAATTTGATGCGCATGTCCACGATGGGGACGATGGTTCCGCGCAGGTTAATCACACCCTTGATGAAGGCGGGCGCATTGGCGATGCGGGTCACCGCGTCGTAGCCGCGGATCTCCTGCACCTTCAGGATGTCCATCCCGTAGTTCTCGCCACCCAGGGCAAAGGTCAGGAATTCTCTCGGACCAGCGTTGCCCACGAGACCCGGGTCATCTCCGGTTCGTGCCCCCTGTGCCACCATTGTCATAGACCCCTCCAGACTAAAATGCTCAGCGTGTTTGCTCGGTTCTCAGGCGGCCCGCGCGTAGCTCGGCGGGACGACGCGCACGAGGCCCGCTACGTCCAGGATCAGCGCCACGCGGCCATCGCCCATGATCGTGGCCCCGGACACACCGGGCACCTTGCGGTAGTTCGACTCCAAGCTCTTGATCACAACTTGGTGCTGCGCGACAAGGCCATCGACGAAGAGTGCAGCACGCCGCCCCTCCGCTTCCACAATGACGCAGATGCCCTCCTCAAAGCGCTTGGTGGGCCCTGGAACCCCCAGGCGCTCCTGCATGGACAGCACCGGTATGTATTCTCCGCGCACATGCAGCACCCGGGCCGCGCCCTGGATGCTGCTCACCTCGGTGTCCACGGGTTGCAGGGACTCGATGATGAAGGTGAGCGGGATGATGAACATCTCATCGCCCACCGCCACGGACAATCCGTCCAGAATCGCGAGCGTGAGTGGCAGTCGAATCGATATCGTCGTACCTTCTCCGGTACGGCTCGTGATCTCCACCCGTCCACCCACGGCTTGGATATTCCGGCGCACCACGTCCATACCCACACCGCGCCCGGAGACGTCGGTCACGGCATCGGCCGTGGAGAACCCCGCCTCGAAAATCAGCAGCCAGACTTCCGCGTCCGCCAGGCTGTCCGACACGTTCATCCCGCGCTCGCGCGCCTTGGAGAGGATCTTCTCGCGGTTTAAGCCGCCCCCGTCATCGATGACTTCGACCACGATGCTGCCGCCCTCGTGGAAGGCGCGCAGTGTGATGGTCCCCTTCTCCGGTTTGCCCGTGGCACGGCGTCGCTCGGGCGACTCCAGGCCGTGGTCCAAACTGTTGCGCACGAGGTGGGTGAGCGGATCTGCGATCTTCTCGATCATGCTCTTATCGAGTTCCGTGGACTCTCCCACCATCTTGAGTTCCACCTGCTTGCCCAGCTTTTGTGCGAGGTCGTGGACAACGCGCGGAAAGCGCCGGAACACGAAGGCGATGGGCATCATGCGGATGTACATCACCGCTTCCTGAAGCTCCCGGGTGTTGCGCTCGAGCTGGACCAGCCCGCCGAAGAGCCGCTCGTAGAGGACCGGATCGGCGCGGGCCGAGGTCTGCGCCAGCATGGCCTGGGTGATGACAAGCTCACCCACTAAGTTGATCAACTGGTCGACCTTGTCCACGCTCACGCGAATGGAGGAGCTTTCGGCCTCCGCCGGTGCTGCGACCACCTTGTCCGTATCCCTGCGCCCGGCACGCGCCACAGGCGTCTGCGGATCGTCGCTGGTCCGTCGACCGTGCGCGGCCGTGACCTCGGCCGCGTCGGCAATCGCATCCTCCGCGGGTAGCGGCAGAAAGAATCCATAGCCGGGGTCTGCCGCGGGCGGTAGCGCACTGGCCGGGGCCTCGGCAAAGAGTCCAAAACCCGGGTCGGCGGGCGCCTCGGCGCCTTGCGGCGCGAGGCTGGCCAAGTCCACGAAGAAGCCAAAGCCCGGGTCCGCCTGCTCCGCGACCGGCGCCACCGGGGCAGAGGCGGTGATCTCCTCGACGCGGAACTCTCCCTCGCCCGCCACGAATCCAAATAGATCCACCAATTCGTCGTAGCTCAGGCTGGTGGTCAAGTCGAGTTGGTCGGGCGTCGCATCCGGGCCAATAGCGCCCAACCCATGCAGCTGACCCACCTCGGCGAGTTCGCGCAGCAGGTTCTCGACGATGGCCGGTTGAGCCAACGCGGGTAGGACCAAGCGGAAACGGCGCTGCTCGCGCTTCGCGGATGCCGGTGCCACGGACACGGCTTCCGGTGCGCTCGTGCCATGGTGCTTCGCCGCCACGAGCAGTTCTTCGACGCGCTCGATCACCCCCTCGGCCTGGGCCGGATCGCAAGCTCCGTCGCCACGGTGAGCGTTGAGTTGAGCGTGGATAGCATCCTGCCCCTCGAGCAGCAGGTTCACGATCTCCTGCGAGGGCCGGAGTTCGAACTTGCGCATCCGGTCCAGCATCGTTTCCAGGGCATGGGTCAGCGCCGCCATGTCGGAGAAGCCGAAGGTACCGCTGCCTCCCTTGATCGAATGGGCGGCCCGGAATATCGCGTCCAGATCCTCGGGATCCGGGTCATTTTGGTCGAGATTGAGTAGCAGGGCCTCCATACTCTGGAGATGCTCTGCCGCCTCCTCGAAGAAAACCTGGTAGAACTGCTTTAGGTCGATGCTCATCGCGCGCGCCCCCTGGAAACCTAACCGAGCACCTTTCGCACCACCTCAAGCAGGCGTGGCGGGTCAAAGGGCTTGACCAGCCAGCCCGTTGCGCCCGCGGCACGCCCCTTGGACTTCATCTCGTCACTGGACTCGGTGGTGAGCATGAGGATGGGGGCGGTCTTGTACTCGGGCAGGCCGCGCAGGGATTTCACCAAGCTCAACCCGTCCATACGCGGCATGTTCTGGTCCGTGAGCACGAGATTGAAACTGCGCCCCTTCGCCTTCGCCAATCCGTCCTGGCCGTCCACCGCTTCAGTCACTTCGTAGCCGGCGCTCTTCAGCGTGAGCGACACCATCTGCCGGATCGTGGTGGAATCATCGACCGCCAGTATCGACTTACTCATGAGACTTTACCTCGCTTGCTATTGATGTGAACCGCTGACCTGCCCCACTTCTAAACCTGATCGTTGCCCCTGCCCACCACCGGCTGGTTCCAGCCACGGGGCCCAGGAGCGCCCGCTCTAGCACCTATAACGGCCCTGTTTCGCAGCGGCTTTAATACCCGCCCCTCGCTCCCGCCGCTTCAGCAAGGCTGCGGCGCGGCGCGCGGCGCACTCCCGGCAAGGGATGGCGGCAGTTGGGCGAACAAGCCCTCGAGCGCCTGGGCACGCTGCGCGATGCTATCCATCACACGCTGGCAGGCACTTTCGGCGGCGAGCACGGGCTCGGGTTCATGCAGGTCCTGCAGCAGGTCGACGGCGAGATAGGAGGCATCGTCAACGACCTGGGCCACATCGCGGGCGAGGCTCCGCACCAGGGCCAACGCAGCGTTGGAACCCTCGGTGCCCTGGTAGGGCGGTGCCCACGGCAGCGAATCCTGCAGGCGTTCACCGAATACCGCTGCCCGATCGCTGAGACCGCGCACGGCACAGGCCACTACCCCAGCGCCATGCGCCCGCTGCCCCACCGACGCCGCCTCGAGCGCCGCATTGACAGCGAGCAGGCTCACTTGGCGCGCACTGAGCGCTATCTCTCCCAACAGCCGGTGACATTCCCCGAGTTCCAACGGGGCCAGGGCGTGAGCCGTGGATGCGGACATGGTGACCCTCCTCAATTCCGACTAGCCGGGGACCCTTTCCCCGTGTAGCCAAGATATCGGAGTTGGCGGGACAAACTTGAGGTTCAGGGCGGGCTCAATGCTCCCGCCGCCACGCCCTTTCCACGCCGGGCAAGGCGGCAATCAGGCCGATCAGGCGCCCGAGGCGGGCGGCATCGTCGACCTCTACCGTGAACGACAGGCGACCGCCGCCCGCGCCCGCCCGGGCAGCCGCGCTGGCGATGCGCACGCGCTCACGTGAGAGCAGGTCCAGGATTTCGCGCATTACGTCCGCTTCTTCACCTGCCTCGACCTCGAGGTCGGCGCGCGCAGCGCTGGCCGCGCTGCCCCATTGCACGGGCACGACGCGCTGCGCATCGAGGTAGCGCAGGTTGGAGCAGTTGCTCCGGTGCACGGTCACGCCCCTGCCGCGCGACACGAAGCCCAGGATCTCGTCCGATGGCACCGGTTTACAACAACCGGCGAGCGTCGTGAGTAGTTGATCGACTCCGACCACGAGCACACCGGATGCGCCCGGGCGCGCGGGCACGGGCCGGAGCACCGGCGGCAGCGGCGCGCTCCGAGCGCTCGCCGGTGCCTCGCCACGCGCGGCCATTTCCAACTGACGAGCGCCGATCTCCGCGCGGGCCACCGCAGCGAGGAGTTCATCCACGCCGTGCAGACCCAGGCGCTGGGCCAAAGTGTCGAGGCCGATCGAACTCATCCCCGAGCGCGCCAGGGTGCGCTCCACCAAGTGGCGGCCCTGGGCCAAGCTAGCGGCTAGGTTCTGCGTGTTGAACCACTGCCGGATCTTGGCCCGCGCGCGCGCGCTATGCACTATCGCTTGGTCCGGATTGAGCCAGTCCAGGCTGGGGCCACCGGACTTCGCCGCGATGATCTCGACCGCCTGCCCATTAGCCAGCGCCTGGTTTAGCGGCACGATAGCGCCGTCGACCCGCGCCCCCCGGCAGCGATGACCCAGGTCACTGTGCACGTGGTACGCAAAATCCACCGGTGTTGCCCCTGCGGGAAGGTTGATCACCCGCCCCTGGGGCGTTAGCACGTAGATGGACTGTTCACGCAATTCCGCTTTGAAGTGCTCAGCGATATCCCCCACCGCGGAAACGTCCTCGCGCCACTCGAGCAGCCGGCGCAACCAGGCGATGCGCTCGTCGCCGGGTGCCGCCCGGGCGCCCTCCTTGTAGCGCCAGTGGGCGGCGACCCCGTACTCGCACTCCTGATGCATCTCGCGCGTGCGGATCTGCACCTCCAGCACCTTCTCCTCCGGGCCCACGACCGCCGTGTGCAGCGACCGGTAGCGGTTGGGCTTGGGCTGGGCGATATAGTCATCGAAGGCGCCCGGCAGCGGCACCCAGAGACTGTGCACCAGACCGAGCGCCGTGTAGCACTCGCGCAGATCACCCACCAGGATGCGCAGGGCGCGCACATCGTCGAGCTGGCGCAGTTCGAGGTCCTTGCGTAACAGCTTCCGGTAGATGCTATAGATGTGCTTGGGTCGCCCGTACACCTCGGCCTGAATGCCTTCACGGCCCAGTTGCTCGCGCAAGGTGGAACCGACCGTGGCAATGAACGCCTCGCGGTCGCCGCGCTTCTCGTCCAAGCCCCGCGCGACGCGGCGGTATTCCTCGGGCTGGCTGCAGCGGAAGGCGAGATCCTCCAATTCCCACTTCAATTGCCATACGCCCAGCCGGTTGGCCAGGGGCGCGAATAGGTCGAAGGTCTCGCGCGCCGCAACCGCCTGCGCGCTGCTATGGCCGCGCGCAGCCAGGAAGCGCAGCCGCTGGGTCTGGTCAGCGAGCTTTACAAGGACCACGCGAAGGTCCTGCACCATGGCCAGGAACATGCGGCGCAGGGCTTCGAGCTGTTCCGCACGGTCGTTCGCGTCGGGTGCCCCGCGCTCCCGCAGCACGGGAATGGCCTCCATCCGGGAGACTCCCTGCACGAGGTCGAACACCTCGCGTAGCGGCGTGGAAGCCAACGCGGTGAAGCCGGCCGGATCGGCGCGCGGCACCGCGCTGGCCAGGGCCGCGGCCACCGCGACAGCGCCCAGGCGCAGGTCGGCGACAATGGCCGCCGCCCCGCGACAATGGTTGAGGAGGTCCTCCCCCTCAGCGGTCGAACGTCCGGCGTAGGACACCAGAACACGCCCGAGGAGGTCCTGGACCATCACCTTTTCCGCCGCCGTGAAATCTCGGGCGATCGCCTCCAGCCAAAGGTAGGGATCGGCCTGCTCGGTCGCAGCGCGCACCTGTTCCGTCATCCCTCGCCCCGCTCGCTGCGCGCTGTACTCACCCGCGGGATGCACGCGGTAGTATCAGGGTCCATGGGAAGCCCCCTAGGCGGCACCCCACTGTTCCAGGGGGCCAAGCACGCCGTCATTGAGGCTGAGCACGCGGTCCATGCGCCGGGCCAGCCCGAGGTCGTGGGTGACGATCACCAGACTCGTACCCAGGGAGGTATTAAGTTCCAGCAAGAGATCGATGACCTCGGATGCCGTGCGCCGATCCAGGTTGCCTGTGGGCTCGTCGGCCAGCAGGCAGGCCGGGCCCGTCACCAGCGCACGCGCAACCGCAGCACGCTGGCGCTCCCCCCCGGAGAGTTCCGCCGGGGTGTGATCGAGTCGATGCCCGAGCCCCACGCGGCCCAACATCGCTGCTGCCGTGGCCAGGGCCTGCCCCCTGGGCGTGCGCCGCACCAGGAGCGGTAGGGCCACATTCTCCTGGGCAGTGAACTCACCGAGCAGGTGGTGGAACTGGTAGACGAACCCCAACGACCGATTGCGCAATTCGCCCTGCTGCGCCTCCGTGGCGTTGGCGATGTCCTGACCCAGGATTGCGACCGTGCCGGCGCTAGGACGGTCGAGGCCGCCTAGCAGGTGCAAAAGCGTGCTCTTGCCTGAGCCCGATGTGCCGACGATGGCAACGCGCTCGGCCGGTGCCACGGTGAAATCGACGCCCAGCAGAACGCGGACCTCCTGAGGCCCTTCCCGGAAACTCTTCCCCAGTCCCTGGCACGCGATCACCGGGATGTCCGAGCGTCGCTCACTCATAACGCAGGGCCTGCGCCGGCTGCACCCTTGCCGCCCGATAACTCGGATAAAGGGTGGCCAGGAGCGAGAGTGCGAGGGAAGTCACGGCGATGGTGCCCACATCGGTCCAGTGCATGTCGGAGGGCAGTTCGCTGATGTAGTAGACGTCGGCTCGCAGGAACTGAATTCCCAGCGCGTGCTCTATGGCCGGGACCAAGGTGCTGACGTTGACTGCGATCAGCACCCCGACGACCACGCCGACGAGCGTTCCAATCATCCCGATCAGCGCGCCTTGGATCACGAAGATCTTCATGATGGAGCGGGGGGAGGCGCCCAGGGTGCGCAGGATGGCAATGTCGGCCTGTTTATCGGTGACGGCCATCACGAGCGTCGAGACGATATTGAAACAGGCCACTGCCACGATGAGGGTCAAGATCAGGAACATGACGTTTTTCTCGATCTGCACGGCCCTGAAGAAGTTTGCGTGGCCCTGAGTCCAGTCCTGCACCAAAAGATCGGCCCGCAGTCCCCGGGCCAATTCGCGCCCTATTCGCGGCGCCTCGAACAGGTCGCGCAGTTTGAGTCTCACGCCCGAGACCTGCTGGTCCATGCGGTAGAGTTTTTGGGCATCGGTTAAGTGGGTTAGCGCCAACCCAGCGTCGTACTCGAACATCCCGACCTCGAAGATTCCGGCAACGGTGAATTGCTTGATCCGCGGCAAAATCCCCGCCGGCGTCACCTGCCCCTGCGGCGCGATGAGCACCACCTTGTCACCCAGATGCACACCCAGGGCGCGCGCGAGTTCCACCCCGAGTATGACGTTGAAGGCGCCGGGCTTGAGCGCCGCCAAGTTGCCCGAGCGCATGTGCCGGGCGATGTCGGCCACGCCGTCCTCCAGTTCCGGCAGGATCCCTCGCACCATGGCCCCCTGCACGCTGTCGCCCTCGGCGAGTAGGGCCTGGGCATTGGCGTAGGGCGCGGCAGCCAGCACCTCGGGGTGCGCGCGGGCCTGGCGGGCAACCTCCTCCCAGCCGTTGAATCCGCGTTCGAAGCCGGTGATCTGGACGTGGGAAGCCACCCCCAGGATGCGGGCGCGCAGTTCTTTCTGGAACCCGTTCATCACCGACAGCACGATGATCAGCGCGGCGACGCCCAAGGCCATGCCCACCATGGAAATGGCGGAGATGAAGGAGATGAAGTGGTTGCGGCGCTGGGCGCGCGTATAGCGCAGGCCGACAAAGATCTCGTAGGGGAACAAGGCGCGGACAACCGGAAAGAAAGAGAGTGTGCCACAACTGACGCGCGCCCGCCGCGGGCCAGGGCACGCGCGAGGCTAGGGTAGCGCTCGCTCTGGTCTAGTCCGTGCCGTCGCATCCCGTATAGCTTTATTGGCTTGTGCTCGGGCACCGCACAAGGGCAAGGAGAGCTGCCGGCTGGCGCGTGTGATGCTGACGGACTGCTCCTATACTGCAGCGACGTCGCCGTGCCGACGCTCCTCGAACTGGGGGTGTCTCTGGTAGTGGAGCAGCACGCCAGTGGCCGGAGCGACTTCCGGCGCGACAAGCACTGGGGTAGCCGCGATCACCGGGTGCACGGGTGCCGGCCGACGCGGCCGCATTGGATTGAGCGTCCGGGCCTGCCAGTGCGTGCCCAAGGAACTGCTGGTGCGCGAGACGCGGGTCGGGGGCAAGGTGCTGGTGAGCACGCTGCCCGATGCGGGGCAGGTCGACAAGGATGAGATCGGGCCGCTCTGACTGCCAGCGCGGGGATATCGAAGTGGACCTGCGCAGCATCAAGAAGGTGCTGGGGATGGGTTGGTTGCGGTGCAAGACACCCCCGATGGTGCATCCAGAGATCGCGACGTAGACCTCCGTGGTCACCCTGGTTGATCGCCTCGTGCACCGCTGCGAGGAGGTGGTGCTCGAGGGCAAGAGCTACCGCCTGAAGGAGTCCCTATCGATTCGAAGATTCAAGGACCCGTCGACATTCCATCCTTAAGGAAGGTGTCCGGGTTTAATCTGTTGACGCAGGTTTGTCTCGAAGGCGAACAATCCTGGCGGATGGCGGACGAAGTCATCGAAATTAAGTCCTATTTCCTCTCGCCGCCTCGACTCAACTCCTTTGCACTGGATACCGGCAATGCGGCTCCTGTCCTGGACATGACCCCCGCGCCCATCTTGGA
>JANXRW010000152.1 GCA_025356655.1 Betaproteobacteria bacterium
CCTCCGCACGCCCGTCGAGGAAAAGTCCCTGCCCATGAAAACGCCCGTTCTCCCTGAACGCTCTACACCGCGAGTTCAGGGACTATTGCCCACCTTGTGCTGCCTGTCCCTGTCGCTCTGTACCGGTCTTGCGTCAATTTCGGTGCGTGCGGCTGAGGGCCCCATGGCCGGGACGAGTGCCGTGCCAGCGAGTGGCACGGCAGCTGAGGAGGCGACAACCCAGACTGGCAGGGCCTTCAAGGCAGACGCCTACAAGCAGACCGTGCTCGACCAACCGGGCACCATGGGTGGCAAACTGATCGGGGAGACGGGCCAGCGTCGGAATTCCCTCGCGCCCGACTTGGCACGCAGCCTTCTCTAGCAAACCCGCTCCTCGAGCGCATCCCGGTGATCAGCGATTTCTAAGAACCCAGAACGAATATCCAACCTCGACGGCCTGCGCGGCTTGGCGATCCTCGTGGTCGCCCTCTACCACGCCTTCGCGCGCTGGCCCGTTTACATGCCCTGGGCTTATGCACGCGCGGAGTGGCCGCTCTTGCAGCACGGCAACCAGTCCGTGCAGTTATTCTTCCTGATCTCGGGATTCGTGATTCTCATGAGCCTGCGCAAGAGCACGCGCTTCCCGGTGTTCCTCTACAAGCGCTGGCTGCGCCTATTTCCCGGCATGGTACTGGCAACGGCCGTCATTTGGCTGAGCGCTGGTTTTTTCCACGAGCGGCCGGCGGGCTGGCCGACTCTGCCCAACGCGCTCCCCGGGCTGCTGTTCCTCGAGCCGGAATGGATCAGCGCGCTGCTGGGCTTCCCCGTACGCGCCCTGGAGGGCTCCTTCTGGTCGCTCTTCGTGGAGGTGAAGTTCTACGTCCTCTTCGGATTGGCCTACTTCGCCTTCCCCCGCGCCAGTTTGCACCTTCTGGGCTCGGCTTTCGCCCTGTCCGTCCTGGTCCGGATCCTGGATAAGCTTTCGCTGGGTGGCAGCGCCGCCGCGCAGACGCTCACTTGGGTCACGCAGGCCGGGTCACTTGAGTCCTTCGGATGGTTCGCCGCAGGCGCCTGGTACTACAGCTTCCGCGAAACCCGGCGCCCGCTTGCCCTGCTAAGCTCCGCCGCTTACGCGCTGGCCAGTGCGCTGGTGGTGATGGGGACGCGGAACCCCACGGGATTGCTGTTTCTCGGTGGCCTCTACCTGATCTTCGTCGGGTCCTTCGAGTGGGCGCCGCTGCGCCGCCTAGCGGCCTCCCGGGTGTTGGTGTTCCTGGGCTTCGTGAGCTACCCGCTGTACCTCATCCATGAGAACGCCCTGGTGGCCGGCGCCATGAGATTGCACGACCTCGCACCCTGGCTGGGCATGCTCACCCCGCTGCCGATCCTGGGCGGCCTGTGCGCAGTGGCGTGGGTGATCGCCCGTTTCGGCGAGCCGCGGCTGCGCGCCCTGCTCCAGGTGCCGGACCGGGTGCTACCGCTCACGCTGGGCGCGGCCGCCCTGGCGGGGCTTTTGGTACTGGTCTGGGTAGTGGGCTCGCCTTCTCCGGCGGTTACCGATGGCAAAGGCGCCAGGGCTTAACTGGCCCGACTCCAGCACGACGGGGCCGGCCGCTATGACAGCCTCGGGCGACTCACCGACCATCCGGGCAAGGCGGAGGTTCCCTGTCCCGCGCAGACCTCGCAGACCTTGGTTTTGCTGGCCCTGGGCGGAAGTAACGCCGCTAACACCGCGGATGTACCGCACCGGTCGGGCGCAGACGCCCGCGTACTCAACCTCTTCCAGGGCCGTTGTTATATCGCCAACTCTCCGCTGCTGGGTTCCAGCGGGCGGTGGGGTGACTCCTGGACGCGCCTTGGCAACCTGCTCCTCGAGCAGCACCAGGTCGACCGGGTGATCCTCATCCCGGCCGGGGTGGAGCAGTCCCGTGTAGCGGACTGGAAGCCCGATGGGCGCCTGAATCCCCTGCTCGCGGACCTGCTCGGCCAAACCCGTCCGCGCTACGCGATCACCCAGGTGCTCTGGCAGCAGGGCGAGGCGGATTTCCTGGCGGGAACGGATCCGGCGCAGTACCGAGCAGATTTCCTGGAGATGAAGGAGACCCTGTCCCGGGGGGGCGTGCGTGCACCGATCCTGGTGGCCGTGGCGACTGGGTGCGGGCACCTGGCGACATGGCGGCCGGACAACCCCCTGGCGCAGGCGCAGCGCCGCCTGGTGGCCTCATCGCAGGGCATCTTGACCGGCGTGGACGCCGACCGGATGCTCGATGAACACGACCGCTTCCACCAGTGCGAATTCGCCGCCTTAGGCCAGGAAAAGCTTGCTGCAGCCTGGGCTAGCGCCCTCACGCAACCGGGCGTCATTGCCCCAGCGGGCCGTGAGCGCGAGCCGCCGGTCAAGCCTTAGTTGGGTTCATCCCCGGCGGCATCGCCCGGGGCCGCGGTGACCAGGAAGCCACCGGACTTGTCGTCTCGTTCCAGGGCCAGGAGGCCCCGGGCGTGGGCTGTTTCGAGCAGACTGCTGAAGCTCTTGAATCCGTAGTAGGACTCGTTGAACCCGGGGCTGCGGCGTTTAAGGGCCTGCTTCACCATGGAGCCCCAGATGCGATCGCCTTCCCCACGCTCCACGACGAGCGCCTCGAAGGTCCCCACTACGAGATCGATTGCCTTCTGGGCGCGATCCTCGGAATCCGTCTCTGGCGTGCCCGCCTTCGCACCCGCAGCCTGCTTGGTGGTGGCCTTCTTACGCGTGCGCTTGGCGGTTTCCTTCTCCTTCTCGCGAACGAGGTCATCGTAATAGATGAACTCGTCGCAATTGGCGACCAGCAGATCGGAGGAGGATTTCTTGACGCCGACGCCGATGACCTTCTTGTTGTTCTCGCGGAGTTTGCTTACCAGAGGCGAGAAATCGGAGTCGCCGCTGATGATCACGAAGGCATCCACGTGGGATTTGGTGTAGCACAGGTCGAGGGCGTCCACCACCATGCGGATATCGGCGGAGTTCTTGCCCGACTGGCGCACATGAGGAATCTCGATCAGCTCAAAAGCTGCTTCGTGCATCGCCGCCTTGAACTCCTTGTAGCGCTCCCAATCGCAGTAGGCCTTCTTTACCACGATGCTACCCTTGAGTAGCAGGCGCTCGAGAACCCGCGCAATGTCGAATTTGTCGTACTTGGCGTCTCGCACACCCAGGGCAACGTTCTCGAAATCGCAGAACAGCGCCATGTTGTAGGTATCGGAGGCCCCGCTCACGGGCGGCCCTGCGTTGCCTGACAGGTAGCCGCCGGCCGGCGCCACTGGCGCATCACTGGGCAGGCCTAGCGGCAACCACGACGATCTCCACCCGGCGATCCGGCGCGTAACAGGCGATCTTCTCCTGGCGGGGGAGCGCGGAGCAGTCCCGCTCGGTGTTGGCGGGTTTACCGCTACCCATGCCCTGGGCCTGGATCTTCCCAGGATTCACGCCGTGTTCCTTGAGGTAGGCGAGGACAGCCTCGGCGCGGCGTTTGGAGAGCGCGAAGTTCCGCGCCTTGGCGCCGCTGGCATCGGCGTGCCCAAGCACCTTAATCTCCGCGTAGTCCAGGGTCATGAGCTTGGCAGCGACCGCGTCGAGTTGGCCGCGGGCCTGGGGCTTCACCTTGGCGCTACTGAGGGCGAAGAGTGCATCCGAAGACAGGTTGATGGTCTGATCGGCGGGTTCCTGGCCCGCCTTGGGACTAGGTGACGCGCTCGCCTTGGCCTCTGCCTCAAGCGATCTCTCCTCGCGCACCGGGGAGGGCTCCAGGCGCTTGACCTGGGCCGGCTCGGGCTTCTCCATCCGCGGGGCGGGCGTGGCAGCCTCCTCCGGGGGCGGGGGCAGGTTTACGCCGCTAGGGTCGGCAGCAGTGAGTGCGGCGGGCGCGGCACATTCCGGCTCCTCCGACCCCGGGGTCCAGGTGCCGCTGCGAACACAAGTTCCAATGCCGGCGCGAAAGGGCGCGCTGGAGCCGACGTAGCCCGCCCGCGAAGCCGGCGCCGCTGCCGCTGGCACCACCGGGGGCACGACCCCAGGCTTGGCCGGTTCGCCGTCGCGCTTGCCAAACCACCGCGACAGCACCGGGATGTGATCCCAGAAGGATTCACCTTCAGCCTTGTTCGGGCCAGCGGTTGGCGCGGCCTCCCTTACGGCCGCGGGTGCTGCCTTCGCACAGAGCCGCGAGAGCAGCGGGATGCCCTCCCAGAAGCAATCGTCTGCGCTGGCGACGGCGCCTGCGGGGGCGGGGGCGGGGGCGGCGGCTGGCGCGGCCGCGGCCGAAGTTGGCGTTGAGGGCACCGCCTCTGCGGGAGCCTGGGCTGCCGGCTTCGGCGCCGCGGCCTCGGCGTTACGGCTGCGCAGGCGCTCGACGAAGGGGAGGCTGTCCCAGAAGGAGCTCTCGGACTCCCGCTTGGACTCTGGGGCCGCTACGGGCGGCGGTGCCGGGTCGTCCAGAGTGGCAGGAGGCAGCACAGCGGCCGGAGCCGCCGGGTCGGCAGCGCGGGCGAGCGCGGCGAGCATTAGCAGCGGCAGCGCCGCGCAGGTCAGCAGGGTTCGCAGGCGGAAAGTCATGGGTTCCTCGGAGTCTCCTGGGGAGCCACACCGCACGGGCGATGGGTCCATGGTCCTGGGCAAACGACGGATTATAGCGGAGTCCCGTGTCCGCCCCCGGGGATCAGGCGGGCAGGCGCCGTGCGCCCGCGGCGACACTGGCGTGCAGAAACTCCCGCACGCAGGCGGCGAAGGCCAACACGTCCTCCGGGTTGACATCCAGGTGCGTCACCAAGCGCAGGTTCGACCCCGAGCCCACCCGCATGCCGCGCGCGGCCAAGTGCGCGCGCAGGGGTGCGGCCAACGTAGGGTCCACCGTCGCAAAAACCATGTTGGTACGCGGCGATTCGGCGTCCACCGAAAGCCCGGGGATGCCCGAGAGTTCCTGCGCCAGCGCGAGCGCATTGGCGTGGTCCTCGGCCAGGCGGTCGCGGTTGTTCCGCAGGGCAAAGAGCCCGGCGGCGGCCAACAGGCCAGCCTGACGCATACCGCCGCCCAGCATCTTGCGCCAGCGCCGGGCGCGGCCAATGAATTCGGTCGAGGCGCACAAAACCGAGCCCACGGGTGCGCCCAGCCCCTTGGACAGGCACAGGGAGATAGAGTGGAAGTGCTTCGCGATCTCCGCCTCGGGCACCCCCTGCGCCACCGCCGCATTGCACAGGCGGGCCCCATCGAGGTGTAGGCCGAGCCCGTGCCGTTCGCAGAACTCGCGCGCCTGCGCCAGGTAGGCGAGGGGCAGGGGTCGGCCGGCCTGGGTGTTCTCCAGGCACAGCAACCGGGTGCGGGCGAAGTGGGGATCGTCGGGCTTGATTGCCTCGGCCACCCGGTCCAAATCCAGGGTGCCGTCAGGGGAAAACTCCAGGGGCTGGGGCTGGATGCTGCCCAACACGGCGGCACCGCCGCCTTCGTACTTGTAGGTGTGAGCCTGCTGGCCGACGATATATTCGTCGCCGCGCTCGCAATGCGATAGCAGTGCCAGCAGGTTGCTCTGGGTGCCACTGCAGACGAAAATCGCTGCCGGCGTACCCAGGCGCTGTGCGACCTGCGCTTCCAGTTCGTTGACCGTGGGATCTTCGCCATAGACGTCGTCACCCACCGCTGCCTGGGCGATGGCCTCACGCATCGATGGCGAAGGCAGGGTGACGGTATCACTGCGCAAGTCGATTCTCTTCACGGGACTGCCTCATGGGTTTGGCCGGGCAGCGCCGGGACAAGTCCCAACTGCCACAGGATAAACGCTTGGGTAAAGGCGATTTCGCGGAGGTACTCGTAGCGGCCCGAGGCGCCACCGTGGCCCGCACCGAGATTCGTGCGCAGCAACAGGGGATGATCGTCAGTTTTTAAGGCACGAAGTCGCGCGACGTACTTTGCCGGCTCCCAGTACATCACCTGGCTGTCGTTCAGGGAAGCCTCCACGAGCAGGGCAGGATAGGCTCGCGCGAGCAGGTTGTCGTAGGGCGAGTAGGAGCGGATGTACTCGAAATACGTCGCCTCGGCCGGATTCCCCCATTCCTCATACTCACCCGTGGTGAGCGGCAGCGTCGAATCGATCATGGTGTTCACCACGTCCATGAAGGGAACCTGGGCGACGGCCGCGCGGAACAGGTCTGGGCGCGCGTTGAGCACGGCACCCACCAGCAGCCCCCCCGCGCTCCCTCCCTCGATCACCAGTTGAGCGGCGTCCGTCCATCCAGTCGCGATGAGGTGCTCAGCCACGCCAATGAAGTCGGAGAAGGTGTTGCGCTTGGCCAGGAGCCGCCCCTGCTCGTGCCAGCGTTTGCCCATCTCGCCGCCTCCGCGCACATGGGCGATGGCAAAGACGACGCCACGGTCGAGCAGTGACAGACGTGTGGAGCTGAACTCCGGGTCCAGCGCGAAGCCGTAGGCGCCGTAGCCCGAGAGCAGCATTGGCTGAGATCCGCCGGTGCGCAACGCACGCGCCCAGACCAGCGACACGGCGATGGCCGTGCCGTCCTCGGCGCGCGCCTCGAGCCGGGCAGACTCGTAGCGCGCGGGGTCATAGCCGCCCAACACCTCCTGGCGCTTGAGGCAGCGGCGTTCCCGGGTGCCCAGGTCGTAGTCGAACACCGCCTCCGGGGTGACCAGCGACTCGTAGCGAAAACGGAAGGTGTCCGTGTCGAACTGCGCGTTCGCATCCCCGCCGATCGCGTAGGTGGGCTCGGGCAGCGAAATGAGGTGCTCCCCCCCAAGGGCGAGATCGAGCACCCGCAACTGCGGCAGTCCGCCGCAGCGTTGGTGCAGGACCGCCTTGCGGGCGAAGAGGTCTGCCGCTTCGAGCATGATCTCCTCGCTGTGGGGCACGAGTTCTGTCCAATTCGCTTGCGCCGGATCCGCCGTGGGTGCAGTCACCAGGCGGAAGTTGCGGCCCAGGTCATTGGTCAGGATGTAGAACAACCCAGGGCGGTGGTCCACGTAGTACTCGACGCCCGCGCGACGCTCGAGGAGGAGCGAGAACGCCGCAAGCGGCGTATCGGCCGGCAGCACCTGCGTCTCGCTCGTGGTGGCGCTGTAGGAGGTGAGTATTACGTAACCGTGACTGCGGCACAGTTGCAC
This sequence comes from Betaproteobacteria bacterium, assembly GCA_025356655.1. GTDB lineage: Bacteria > Pseudomonadota > Gammaproteobacteria > Burkholderiales > SHXO01 > SHXO01. Next base: position 7,118 of record JANXRW010000152.1, read on the forward strand.
GCCCAGGCTGAAGCGCTCGTCACGCTCCTCGAAGAGCATTTCGTCGGGCGCGCCACCCACGTCCAGCCGGTGCCTCCACAGGCGATTGGCACGCTTAGCCTCGTCCTCGGTCACGTAGAACAGCACGCCGGCATCGAGTGACCAGGCGATGGACCGAACGCCGTCCCGGGTCTGGGGCAACAGGCTGGACGCGGCGATATCCTTGAAGAACAGGGTGTAGTCCCGAAAACCCGTGAAATCAACGGAGTAGGCCAGCAGCCTCCCGTCCGGGCTTGGGTCATAGGCGCCTAGGCCCAGGTACTCCTGGTCAACGGCCAGTTCATTGAGGTCCAGCACGACCTGCTCGGGGGAGCCTGGCTGCAACGCACGACGGCAGAAGATCGGGTACTCCAGACCCGCCTCGGTGCGGTGATAGTAATCGAAGGCTCCCTCACGGTAGGGTACGTCCTGGTCCGTTTCCTTGATGCGCGAGAGCATCTCCTCGTAGAGTTGGCGCTGGAAGCTCTCCAAAGGCCGCATCACCTGATCGGTCCAGGCGTTCTCGGATTCCAGATGGGCGCGCACCCGCGGATCGTCGCGCTCGCGCAGCCAGAAGTACTCGTCGGTCCACTGGCGGCCCTGGAATCGCACCTCGTGGGGGATACGCCTGGCGCGTGGCGGGCCCGGCAGGCTTGGCGTGGGCACGGGATCTGTCATGGGCGTGGCTTGGCCTGCTCAAGGTGATGTGATGGAGCGTCGATGATACGCGACGGCACCTGTGGTGCGTTGCGCGCCGGCGCCGTAGAATAGGGGAAGGGCGCCCGCTGGCCGCGCGCCCAGGCCCCTACCTAATTTCCCCGGGAAAAACTCCATGCACCACCCGCTTCGGGTACTGCTGTTGCTGTGCGCCTTCGCCCTGACCGCCCCGCTGCCCGCACTGGCCGACGAACCAGCCGTGGCCGTGCCGGCGCCAACACCAACACCGGCGGGCACCGGCCCGGACGTCGCCAAGCCCGAGGTGACGGCTCCCGCCCCGGAAAACAATAACGCCACCGGCGGCAAGCCACCAGAGCAGGCAACCACACTCTGGCGTGACCGCAGTTGCAACTTCTTCGTCGTGAAGTCCTCCTGGGGCTACACGCTCTACGAGTACCTCTGGGGTCCCTGGCCCAGCGAGGGCGACGTGATCGAAGGCCGCCTGGACGGCTTTGGTACACGGGCTGTGACCAACCGCACCGTCGAGTCGAAGCAGATGACGGTGTACTCCGAGGTGAACTCCACGAGCCGGAAGTATGTAGCCGGAAAGATCCCCGGCTTCTGCAAGCACCGCAAGGAATTCATCGCCGAACCCGCGCAGTGAGGTCCCATCCATGCCTGATCGCCGCTACGTATCCGAGCACACCCACTTTATGCAGGAGCTCCTCGCCAACCGGCCTGAGCTCGTGGCGCAGCAACGCCAAGCCCGCCTAACCTGGTGGGACCGGCGCGAGACGCCCGCTGAGCGCGAGGCGCTGGAACGCGCGCGGGTGCGCCAGACGGGCTACGTTTACTACAATAACCCCTGAGCGCTGAGGCCGCCCTGGCGCGGCGCGCAGCGTTCCGGGCAAGGGAGCAACATGAACGTGCCACGCATTGCAACACTCCTGTTGTGCCTCGCGCTAGGCGCCGGCGCCATCGGCACCTGCCAGGCGCAGGACCCGGCCGGGCCGCAGGCGATCGTACCCATCGATTTGGAGCCCATGCACCGGCTGCGCTTCGAGAACGCGCATGTGCGCTTCTTCGACGTGCAACTGCCGCCCGGTTATCAGTCGCTCTGGCACTCCCACCTGCGCGACGGGGTCTTCGTTAACATCTCCTCCTCGCCCACGGAGGCCCAGGACCTGGGCCTTTCGGCGCAGCGGCGCGCGCCGCGCAAACCCGGCGAGACCTACTTCATCGATTACGGCACCAAGCCCAAGGTGCACCGCGTGACTAACGTGGGCGAAACGGTCTACCGCGTCACCGACGCGGAGATCCTGGCGCGCTGCGCTTCGCGCGCGCCGTTGCCGCCGGTTGGGTCCGATACCTTGGTGGACAATGCACTGGTGCGCGTAACGCGCGTGCACGTGGAGCCCGGTGCGAGCCTTGAACTATCGGGGGGTTGCGGCATGCTGGTTTCCGTGAGCGGAGGAGAACTCCTCTTCACCGGGCCGGGCGGTCGTGAGGAGGCGAGTCTTGCGCCCGCGGGCTTTCGCTGGCGCGAGTCCAACAGCCCACTGCCGCTGGCGAATCGGGCCGCCTTGCCCTTCGAGGGCGTGGACATCATCGTCAAGTAAGCGAAGGCCGGGCACGCGCGCCATGCCATGCGGCTGAGCATCCTCGACCAGACGCCCGTCCTTGCCGGCCAAAGCCCCGCGCAGGCCCTCCAGGTCACGCTGACGCTGGCGGGCAGGGCCGACGCTTTGGGCTATCACCGCTATTGGCTTGCCGAACACCATGGCATGGGCGCGCTCGCCGACCCCTGCCCGGAAATTCTGGCCACCCGCGTCGCGGGCTTGACCCAACGGCTCCGGGTAGGCACGGGCGGCGTACTGCTGCCCTATTACAGCCCACTCAAGGTAGCGGAAGTCTTCCGCATGCTCGAGGCCCTGTTCCCGGGTCGCGTGGACCTGGGCATCGGACGCGCACCGGGGGGAAACCTGGCGGTGGCGCAGGCCATTAACCCTGACGCCTTCTTCGGCGAGGACACCTTCCCGGCCCAGGTGACCGACACGGTCGGTTATCTGGACAATCGGCTGCCGCCGCAGCACCCCTTCCGCAACGTGCGCGCCATGCCCGCCGGGCCGGGTGCACCGGAGGTCTGGTTACTGGGTTCCTCCGATTACAGCGGCGCCCTGGCGGCCGACCTGGGCCTGCGCTTTGCCTACGCCCACTTCATCAGCCCGCAAGGCGCGGCGGCGGTGCTGCGCGACTACCGGCAGAGCTACCGCCCCTCCTACCGGGAGACGCAACCGGTGGCCATGCTCGCCGTGTTCGCCCTGTGTGCCCCCACCGAAGAAGAGGCACGCGCGCTGGCCGCGCCCATGGACTTACGTCGAGTGCAACTGGCGCGCGGGCAGGACTTGCCAATCGTGAGCACCGAGCAGGCCCTGGCCTGGCCGCTCGAGCCGGAGGACCGGGCACTCATGGAGCGCGAGCGCTCGCGTTCGTTGGTCGGGACACCGGCCTCGGTGCGGCAACAAATCGAGGCGCTGGCCTTGCGGTGCTCAGCCGACGAGGTGATGGTCCTCACCATCACCGGCGACACGCCCAGTCGACTGCGCTCCTATGAATTGCTCGCCCAGGAGTTCGCACTCCCCGCGATCCGATGAGCCCGGCCGCGCTATTTGGCGTGTCTTCCGTGGGTCGCCGAGGCGGAATGCGGCGCCGAAAAGCTGATTCCAGCCGCCGATGTCTTCGCAGAGGGACGCCCTACCCTCGGCCGTGACTGTAAGCTACCCAGCGTTGTTCCCTGCCGCGTGCGCGAGCGGTACTGCTATGCCACGTGCTGGCCGGTGCGGAGCGGGCAGAGGCCTACAGGGCATCGCATGGGCAGGCGGAGAGCGTGATCCGCCCCCCGAAGTCCGGCGCGAGACCCGGGGGCGCTCGAGCCTCAGCAGCCTTGGTCGCAGAGACGAACCGCTCACCGACAACGTCGCCGCGTTGGCGCCTGCGGGCACTGCCTGGGTCCACCGTAAGATGACTTGTTCCGCTCTGCAGACGGGACGCAGAAAATCCCAATCGGCGACGTGATTGAGGCGCGGCATAAGCTGCCGCGCTGGCCCTGGCAACACTAGCACGCGTACACACCGGAGCAGATCGCCACCTGCGAGGCGCTGGTGCAGGTAATCGCACAGAATTACGCGCTTCGGGACGTCGTGGGCCATGAGGACATCGCCCCTACGCGCAAGGCCGATCCGGGCCCAGCGTTCCCGTTGACGCACGTGTGCAGCCTCGCACTTGGACGCGACAGCGCCATCGACACCGTGGAGAGCGTCTACGTCGCAGCCAACCAGTTGAACCTGCGCGACGACCCCTCCACCGACAAGCCGCCCGGCGCCGCGCCTCTCCTGCGGAATACCCGGCTGGTTGTTCTGGATCGGAAATCGCCCAACTGGATACATGTGCGCACGGGGCAGACGCCACTACAGGAAGGGTGGGTGTGGGGCGCCTACACGGCCCGCGAGAGCGGCCACGCTTCTTGAGGGTCCGTTGATCACCGTCGGCGAGGGTTGATCGGCGTGTGCTGTGACGCTGCTGTTCGCGGCCGACATGCGGTTCTTGGTTCTCGTTGCGTGCGGCTGCGGTGCAGCCGATTCCTGCTGGCCCGGGCACAAATGTGGACTGGCGCTCGACACACGCCGAGGCTTTCAGGGCTCGCGCGGCGCCCCAGGGTCACGGGGTGCCGCGCGGGAGTGCTCTTCAAGTGGGTCCTCGTCCGAGTCCGATAGGCCGGGCAGCTGAAGTTGGTAGGGTCTTGTGGCCGAGGGGCGGATGGTCTCGTGATGCCGCCTGATCTCGCCAAAGACGCATGCGTCGAATTGGGTGTGCAGATTGCCGAGCAGCTGCGCGATCACGCCGGCGGCTTCGTCGCTGATCGCTCCGAGTTGATCGAATATGTGCGGGCTGGCCTTGCGGCGAGTGCGTTTGCTCGGCTTCGTCGTGCCGCTCCGGCTTTTCGTGCGCCTCACTTCCCGCCGGATGCTGGGTGAGCGAAGCGTTCGAGGAAGAGCTTCTCGTCCATTTGCATGATCTCGGGCGCATCACCGCGGTCGTTAGCTGAGCGCCAAAGTTGGTCATCACCCGGTAGTTGGCCCCGGACCGTTCGCACAGCGTCTGTTTGAACGAGGGCGTCATCAGCCCGGGGGCACCGGGGCTGGTGAGCAGGTGATCGAGGCAGGAGCGCAGCTTCTCGCGCGCGGCGTAGTCTGGCGAGAGCCTCACGCGCATGCGGATACCCAGCGGCAGTAGATCTTCCTTAGGCCAGCACCTCGCCAAGGCGTGTTTCGCCCGCGAGCACCACCGCCAACGGCGGCAGGGAGTCAAAGCGTGTGGAGGCCAGCAAGCGCAGCCCCAGCAGGTCGCGCCGGCGCGCGCCGCCCACGTGGCGTCGAGTGCGCTGCGGCCGCCCCGCTACCCCCCCGCACAATCTCGCCAGCGTGCAGCCTCTGCACCTGGTGTAAGCGCTCAGCAGTCCCGGGCACCTAAGCGTCCTAATGAGAATTTCTGCTTACGCGGTATTTTTTTAGTTACTTAACCGATCCGCTTATTTATACTTTCTACGGCGGCCTTAGTTACGATACGGTCCGCCGCGGTCTTATTAGGTATCGGTTACACCACGTCTTCATCACAGGGAGAACAACATGATGTACGGAACCTTAACCTGGACGGCCGCGGGCTTGGCCGGTGCGCTTTGTGTGTCCGCTGCCCAGGCGGCCTCGGGCAGCTTCGATGCCGTGCAGGCCCTTACGACGAATTAAAGCAAGCTCGAAATGTTTGGCGGGACAGCCAGCGCGGGAACCGCTGCCGGCGCCGGGACCATCGTCCGCTCCACGGGCGGGCTGCTCGCCGAGGGACTCAACTTCAAGTCCGATGCCGTGGTCTTCGCCAAGCGCTCGGCGGCCGGACTGGCTGTCGAGGCGCTCGGCACGGTCACCGACCCGGCGGGCGAGCGGTTTTACTTTTTGTCGCGCTGGAACTCGGGCGATATCGACGCCAGGGAGGGCCGGGGGCGGCAGGAGATCACCGGCGGCACGGGCCGCTTCGCGGGCATCCGCGGGGAGTGCGACTTCCGCATCGACTACCTCTCGCCCACCCTTGCCGTGATCCACCAGTCCTGCCGGTGGGAGCAGCCCTGACCCGCGGTAACGTCCCAGGCTTTTTTGGAGGCAGAGTCCCGCCCCAATGGCACTGACTTAAGCGAACCGGCAGGACGTGACTAGGAGCCTGCACGGCGTGGATCCCCACGCCTGGCTGAAGGACGTGCTCGAGCGCCTGCCCGAGCACCCCATCAACCAGGTCGCTCAACTGCTGCCGTTTAACTGGAAGCCGCTCAAGCCACCCGAGACACCGACAACGCTGGCAGCCCCCGGACCTGGCTGAGGTCCATCCCCTCGAGCCAGGCGGCCAGTTGGGCCATGCTCAGGCCCTCGCTCGCCAGGTGGCCGGAGCCGGGAAGCGCCCCTTCTCCAGCCGCTTGTAGATCAGGACAAAACCGTTGCGGTCCCAGGCGAGAAGCTTCACCCGATCCCGCCGGCGCGAGACGAAGGCGAAGAGGTGCCCGGAGAGCGGGTTGGCCTCGATGCGCTCGCCGACCAGCACAGCCAGGCCGTCGATGGATTTGCGCCTATCCACGGGCTCGGTAGAGACATAGGCGCGTGGCGCCGCTGAGGATCATGCCCGCGCCCCGCCGGCCAGCAGTCCGAGCACAGCCCCCATCACGCGCTCGGCTTGGGCGGCATCGAGCCACACCGTGAGCCCGCCTGGGTGCTCGATACGCATGCCCGTGGCCGAGGGCGTCGCCCGCGCCTCCCTCTCCAGCGGCACGGCCAGGAAGGGCTTGGTAGCCCCCTGCGGCTGGCCAGGCAACTGCTGCCCCCGGAGTATCCGTCCGGCCCGGCGCAAAAGGGTGTTCGGGGCCACACCACGCGGTTGACCGAAGGCACGGGCCGACAATCC
>JANXRW010000033.1 GCA_025356655.1 Betaproteobacteria bacterium
GCACTCCACTGCGCCACCTCCCCCCTACACGCCCGCACCGCCGCCTGCCTCTCGCTGCCCCACCGCCCAGCCCCCCTTCCCGGTGGCCAAGAGCATTACCAAACTGCCGGTGGATTGCGCTTTAGACTGCGACCCAACACCGCCTTGCTCCGATGAACGCCTGCAAGCTACCTTCGTGCACCTGGTCAATCGGCAAGTCGCCGATGAACCCGTCAAGGTGCTTCAAATGCAATGCGTCGCAGTCGATCGATGCCTTGTGCTGATGCTCAAGCAGATACTTCGTTGCAGCCTGTCGGAAGCTTCTGCGCGGCCTCACTCCGTAGACGCTGGCTTGTCGGATTTGCTCAAGCCGGAATGTGAGGTAGCGCTCTGCCTCTTCGAGGTCACCCGTTCCAGTGCTTTCGCAAAGCGTGCCATATCCGCGGATTTGCTTATCGATGTGCCAGACATCGCCACGCTTGCGCAGTCCTGCGCTTTTGGTACGCCCCATGATTTACCTCCTTTCTTCAACGTGTCGGGGCGTCCGTTGCGACGCTTATATTCTTTGGGTGCGGCTCTTTTGCGACGGGCCAAACTTGGCTAATTCCGTCGCTTCCACAGTCACTTAGGATATTCTCCAATGGCGCTGATGAGGGTGCGTCGCCGAGCTATCGGTCCCGCGGCGGCATAGGCTGCCCTGATGGCGAACTCCGGGGCTCCGCTCGCGCCTCCGGGAACCGCGTGGGATATCTTTTGCTGGACATTTGTCGCCGCCTGCACTACCTTCGTGTCTGAGCAAACTCTGTCGGGGGGGGTACGTGCATGGACGGTACAGGGGTAGCGTTCTGTGGGCGGCAGTTCGATGGCGCCGAACTGCAGCTCATCTGCCAGGTGGTCAAGCGCTACGCGGGGCTGAGCCGCATGGAACTGGCGCTGACCGTGTGTGAGCTGCTGGAGTGGAGGCGCCCGGGCGGCGGGCTCAAGTCTCGCGAGTGCCGCGAGTTCCTCGAACTGCTCGACACGCGCGGAGTGTTGCAACTGCCGGCGAAGCGGGCCACCAAGCCGGTGGGCGCGCGCACCCGCGTGCCGGTGACCGAGCGTGGGGAGCCCGGGGCGCCGATCGAGGGCACGGTGGGGCAGTTCGAGCCCGTCGAGCTCGAGCAGGTGCACACGCAAGCAGAGCGGCTGCTGTTCCGCGAGTTGGTAGGGCGGCACCACTATCTGGGCCACAAGGTGCCGTTCGGCGCGCACCTGCGCTACTTGTTCCGCAGCGGGGGTCAGGTGCTGGGCGCCATGCAGTTCTCCAGCCCGGCCTGGCGCATGGCCGCGCGCGAGGCCTGGATCGGCTGGGACGAGGCCGCGCGGCGTGCGAACCTGCAGCAGGTGGTCAACCAGAGCCGGTTCTTGATCCTGCCCTGGGTGCGGATCCAGAATCTGGCGAGTGTGGTGCTCGCGCGCGGGCTGCGTCGGTTGTCGGGGGACTGGCAGGAGCGCTACGCGGTGGTGCCGCTGCTGGTGGAGACGCTGGTCGATTGACACCGCTACAGTGGGCACTGTTATCGGGCGGCGAACTGGCAGCGCATTGGCGAGACCACCGGTCGCGGGCGCATGGACCGGGAGCACCTGCGCGAGGGGGCGGCGGTGAAGGCGTTGTGGGTCTATCCGCTGGTGAGCGAGGCGGCGCGGCGGCTGCGGGGGTCGCGGTGAGGGTGCTGCGGGCGTGGGTGAAGGAGGAGGAGTTCGAGATGGCAGGGTGTTGGGGCTCACTTTATTCCACTGCTTCCGTCGCACGGTAATCCGCGAGTGCTGGCGAGCGTGGTCGCGGATTACGTCCCCGAGTGGGGCAATGTGAGACGGGGGAGTAGAGCGAGACTGGGGGTCGCTCAGAACAGCGTGAGCTGATCGAAGTGCGGGGCCGGTGGGCGGCACTCCCGCAGGTGCTGACGAAGCCAAGGGGTGGAGGGCCAGCGGGCGAGCAGCAAAGCGCTGTGGCGTGGTGGCCGGTGGTTGAGGCCAGCGGCGGTGCGGATGGCCTCGAACATGGCCTGTGGGGCGAGGCGCACGCGCAGGTTCAACCGGCGGGC
>JANXRW010000102.1 GCA_025356655.1 Betaproteobacteria bacterium
GTTCGCCGACGCGAATCGGTACGCCGTGCCGGCCGACGCTACCAGCGCACGCGCCACGGAGCCCACCGGCATGCCGCCCGCCAGCGTCGTTGGCGTGAGCGCCAGGAACAAATAGTGACGCATCAGGGTTCCGCTGCCCAGTCGATCCGGTGGCTCACCTTGAAGCGACCCCATAACCTCTCGTCGGCCGAAGTTGAAGCGCTGGCGGTTGTCCGGCAAGTGATCCCTGACCTTGCTGTGGCCTATGACTTCAAAGAAGCCTTCTACCGAATTTACGATGATCCGATCAAGGAGTCGGCCATGCGGGCGTTCGAGGCTTGGGAGAACTCACTGCCGGATGAACTGGATGGTTTCCGAAGCCTCGCCAAGACCGTTCACAACCATTACGACGACATCTTTGCCTACTGGGACTCGCCAAGCCGAATCACGAACGCTTATACGGACGGCTTGAATGGGCTGACCAAGGTCGCTAACCGCATGGGGCGGGGATATAGCTACGAGATCATTCGGGCGAAGATGCTGTACGCCAAGTATGCACGGAGGGTCGGGAGTGGAGTCCGGATTGCAGAGAAGACCGGCAGCTCAGAAACTGTTGAGTACGGCCCACACATCCCAACGCTGGTCGAGATCGCGGAATCCGGTGGGCTGGATTAACCGGACATGCGGAATGCTGCCGCGCTCGGCTTCGCTCGCTTGCCTCCTGGCTCATTCGGCTTCGCCGAACGAGCCCAGGCTGCGTTTCATGAAAAACCGGTCCATACGGACATAAATTCCAACCAAGAGCGTCTTGTTCTTGGTCAGCCAATACTGCCGGTTTCCAACCAGCGGGCCGGAAAAGTTTCAGATGGTTTCAAGGTCAAAAACCCTCGATTCCAACCCTAGAATGCAAATAGCCTTCAAAAGAGGCGACCATTTACGATCCGGCGTGCGGAACGGGCGGTATGCTGCTCGCCGCCGTCCAGCAGGTGAAAGATCGGCATGGAGATGTGAAACGGCTGTGGGGCAAGCTCTTCGGCCAGGAGAAGAACCTCACGACATCGTCCATTGCCCGCATGAACCTTTTCCTGCACGGCATCGAGGATTTTCAGATCGTGCGCGGCGATACGCTGCGCAGCCCTGCCTTTTTTGAGGGCGACCGCCTCGCCAACTTCGATTGCGTTATCGCCAATCCACCGTTTTCCCTGGAGAAATGGGGCGAGGAGCAATGGATCAACGATCCGTTTGGCCGCAACTTTGCCGGCCTGCCACCGTCCAGCAGCGGCAACTTCGCCTGGGTACAGCACATGGTCAAGTCCATGGCCGAGGTCAAAGGACGCATGGCGGTTGTTCTGCCGCAGGGAGCGCTGTTCCGCAAGGGCGCCGAAGGCATCATTCGCCAGAAGCTGTTGGAAATGGATCTGGTGGAGGGCGTCATCGGCCTGGCTCCAAACCTGTTCTACGGCACCGGCCTCGCCGCCTGCATTCTCGTGCTGCGCAAGAAGAAGCCCGCCTCACGACGCAGAAAGGTCATGATCGCCGATGCTTCGCGCCTGTTCCGGCGTGGCCGGGCACAGAATTACCTCGAACCGGAGCACGCCCTCGACATTCAACGCTGGTTCGAAAAGTTTGAGGATGTGCAGGACGCTGTGCGCATCGTCAGCCTTGACAACATCAAGTCCGAGGACTGGACGCTCAACATTTCCCGCTACGTGCTGCCGCCCTTGCAGGAAGATATTCCGCCGCTGTCTGAGGCCATCGCTGCCTTCAAGGATGCGCTGATCCGCTGCCGGGAGGCTGAAGATAGGCTCTCCAAGGTGATGACCGAGGGATGCTGGCTGCAATGACATTTCTGGTCGGAGACAATCAAGCCTCGCGCCACGATCGAATCAGATCGTTCATTACCAGTGGCGATCCGGTTATAGCTGTTTTATTGGCAGCAGTGGATTTCGAATGGACTGTTCGCAGAGCGATCCTTGCCCTTGGCAAGAAGCCGACGGTAATCATTCGAGAGAAAATACTTAGACATTGTCATGGACTAAAGGCATACAGCGATCCGTGGCGCAGTGAAATCAAACCCAAGCACTTGGTGGGACTGGCAGATGTCGTTGGAAACTGGGATGACTTCAAGAAGGCTTATCAGTTAAGGCATACCCTCGTGCACGGTGCCCAAGGAACTACAGGCACGCAATACGCTGCGATTCGTGTCGACGCGATGCTCTCAGCATCGAAAGCGATAGCAACCTTCTGCACTAACCATGGAACACACTTGTTCAGCCGCTTGCCAGTCAGGAAGCGCCCGAAGTCAAAAACACAATGACCACCCGAATCACCCAACAAGAACTCGAATCCCCCCTTTGGGGCGCCGCCGTCCTGCTGCGTGGCCTGATCGACGCTGGCGATTACAAGCAGTTCATCTTCCCGCTCCTATTCTTCAAGCGTGTCTCGGATGTCTGGGAAGAGGAATACCAGGCGACGCTGGCCGGTTCCGGTGGCGATCTGTCCTATGCCGAATTCGTCGAGAACCACCGCTTTCAGATTCCCGAGGGTGCGCGCTGGAGCGAAGTGCGCCAGACGCCGAAGAATGTCGGCATGGCCATTCAGACCGCCCTGCGCCAACTGGAAGCTGCCAACCCCGACCTGCTCGACGGCATCTTCGGCGACGCGCCGTGGACTAACCGCGAGCGCCTGCCCGACGAAACCCTCAAGAACCTGATGGAACACTTTTCGACGCAGACGCTCTCGGTCGCCAATGTGCCCGAGGACGAGCTCGGCAATGCCTACGAGTTCCTGATCAAGAAGTTTGCCGACGACTCCGGCCACACCGCCGCCGAGTTCTACACCAACCGCACTGTCGTGCACCTGATGACGCAACTGCTCGCGCCCCAGGCCGGCGAGTCGATCTACGACCCCACTTGTGGCACGGGCGGCATGCTCATATCGGCGCTGGCCGAGGTCAAGCACAGTGGCGGCGAATACCGCACGCTCAAACTTTTCGGTCAGGAACGCAACCTCATCACTTCCGGCATTGCCCGGATGAACCTGTTCCTGCATGGCGTCGAGGATTTCCAGATCATTCGCGGCGACACACTGGCCGATCCCAAACACATCGAGGGCGACCGCCTGCGCAAGTTCGGCGTGATCCTGGCGAATCCACCCTACTCCATCAAGCAGTGGGATCGCGAGGCGTGGTCTCAGGATAAATGGGGCCGCAACTTCCTCGGCACGCCGCCGCAAGGCCGGGCCGATTACGCTTTTCAGCAGCACATCCTCGCCAGCCTGAGTGACAAGGGCCGCTGCGCCATCCTCTGGCCGCATGGCGTGCTGTTTCGTAACGAAGAGCAGACCATGCGCGCCAAGATGCTCGAACTGGATTGGGTCGAAGCCGTGATCGGACTCGGCCCGAACCTGTTCTACAACTCGCCGATGGAATCCTGCGTAGTCGTGTGCAACCGGCGCAAGCCGGCAGCGCGAAAAGGCAAGGTGCTGTTCATTGATGCCTTGAACGAGGTCACGCGGGAGCGGGCACAGAGCTTCCTCACCCCCAGGCACCAGGAGCGCATCCTGAAGACGTTTCGTGCCTTCGCTGCCGAGGCGGGCTTTTCCGAGGTCGCGGCGACGAAGCAAATTGTCGCCAACGGCGCCAATCTGTCCATACCGCTGTATGTAAAGCGGCAGACCGTCACAACCAACGCCGACGGCATGGAACCCGCAACGCTTCCCGCCGCGTGGGCGCAGTGGCAAACCGATGGCCGGGCGTTCTGGCAACAGATGGACGCCTTGGTTGAAACCCTCGACGGGCTGGACCGGGCATGACGTTTTGGCGCGTATTTTGACAAATCGCGCCAATAGAGCTATTTTATCGGCGCGAATAAACTGTCTACGCGCCAAAAAAAGGTAAAGCATGCCAAAAAAACTTCCTGAGAATCTGACTGCAAGGATTGAGACCGAGATTGCCCGGCACGAGGACGGCATTGGCATCGACGATCTGCACAAAGTCCTCGCCGACATCGTCAGCCGCCGCACCCTGCAGCGTCGTGTGGGCGAATTGGCTGATCAAAGCAAGATCACTCAGATCGGCAAGGGTCGAGGCCTGCGTTACCGCCAGCCCAGAATCCACGAAGTCACCATCACCGAACAAGTTCACGCGACGGACAAGGTCACTGCCGAGATTCGTATTCAGGTTTCTCCTGAAGGCGAAGAAATCCGGCGTTATGTCCGCCAGCCACGCCAGCAGCGTGACCCTGTGGGCTATAAGCAATCCTTCCTGGAAAACTACACGCCCAACGGCACTGCCTATCTGCCCGAATCCCTGCGTGCCCAACTGCATGCACTCGGCCGCCCCCCCGTTGAGAACACTCCCGCCGGCACCTTGGCCCGCGACATCCTCAACCGTCTCCTGATCGACCTGTCCTGGGCGTCATCGCAGTTGGAGGGCAACACCTACACCCGTCTCGATACCGAGCGGCTGATCGAATTTGGCCAGGCCGCCGCCGGCAAGGACGCGCTCGAAACCCAGATGATCCTAAACCACAAGGCTGCCATCGAATACCTGGTGCGGGATACCGAGCACGTCGGCATCAATCCCGTGACAGTCGTCGCGTTCCATGCCTTTCTCTCCGATGGTCTCCTGCCTGACCCCGCTGCCTGCGGCCGGCTGCGTAATCGCCCGGTCGAGATCGGCGGTAGCGTTTATCTGCCGATCGCGATGCCCCAGCGGATCGAGGAGCTGTTCTTCGTCGTCCTGGAGATGGCGGCCGAAATCCAGGACCCGTTCGAGCAATCCTTCTTCCTCATGGTGCATTTGCCCTACTTGCAACCCTTCGAAGACGTCAACAAACGCGTCTCGCGCCTGGCCGCCAATATTCCTTTCATCCTCCACAATCTCTCGCCGCTGTCGTTCATCGACGTGGCGCAACAAGACTACGTCGATGGCCTGCTCGGCGTCTACGAACTCAATCGCATCGAGCTCCTCCGCGACGTTTTCGTGCGGGCCTATGAGCGGTCCTGCCAGCAATATGTCGCCGTGCACCAGCAGCTCGTGCCGCCCGATGCCATGCGCCTGCGGTACCGCAACCAGCTTTCCAAATTGGTCGCCACCATCGTGCGCGCCAATGTCGCTGCCGACGAAGCGACGATCCGCGCCCACTTGCCAGAGACCATAGCCGAGAGCGAACGGGAGCGATTCATTGCCTTGGCGCTAGAGGAATTCAACACCCTTCACGCCGGCAACGCCATCCGCTTCGGCCTGCGACCGCTGGAGTTCGCCGCGTGGCGGGAGAGGAATACCGGGAATGGCTGAAAGAAGACCAAAGCCGGGTTGGCGCAAGGTGAAATTCGGCGACGTAGTGCGGCTGTCCAAAGCGCGCTGTGCAGATCCATTGGCCGAAGGCATCGAACGCTTTGTCGGCTTGGAGCATCTGGAGCTAGGCGAATTAGGCATTCGGAGTTGGGGCAATGTGGCCGACGGTGTGACTTTCACTAGCGTGTTCAAACCAGGTCAAGTGTTGTTCGGCAAACGCCGCGCGTACCAACGAAAAGTTGCCGTTGCTGACTTCGACGGCGTTTTTTCCGGCGATATCTATGTGCTGTAAACCAAGGATTCCGGCACCCTAATGCCTGACCTACTGCCCTTTATTTGCCAGACCGATGCGTTCCTCGAGCATGCGGTCGGCACCTCTGCGGGTAGCGTAAGCCCTCGTACCAACTGGACCAGCCTGGCAAGCTTTTCATTTGCGATGCCTTCCATCGACGAACAAGAAAAGCTGTGTGAACTATTACATGGTGCTGACGCAAATATCCAATCAATCGCACGAGCCCTGGACGCTTCTCGGCGACTTCAAGCGAGGTTGCTGATCGACCAATTCCAAAAAAATGGTGTGCCCCAGAAGACGCTCGACGAAGTACTTGAGCGAGTTATTGATTACCGAGGCAAGAGTCAAAACAAGACAACAAGTGGTGTTCCGCTGATTACTGCCAGGAATGTCAGAGATGGGTTTCTCGATTTTTCACAAACGGAGTTCATCCCAGAATGTGAGTTTGAATCATGGATGACGCGTGGAATGCCCCAAATCGGAGACGTGCTTTTCACTACAGAGGCTCCATTAGGAAACGTCGCGCGGGTTCCAGCAATGAAATTTGCGCTTGCACAGCGCCTTGTTTGCCTTCGTTCAGACAATAAACAAATCCACAATGACTACCTCTATTGGGCGTTGAGATCACCGATTACTCAGCAACGAGTCGTAAAGCGATCTACCGGATCAAGGGTTTCCGGGGTCAAACAATCAGAATTACGAAAGGTTGAGATAAGCGTGCCCGATCTTGATTGTCAGATGGTGATTTCCGCGCAATGGAATGAAATTGAGCAGGCATACTCAGCCCGTCTGGCTCGTCTTGAAATGGCTTCGAAAATACGGAAACAGATACGCGCGGAATACTTATGAGTTTCAACGAATCTAACACCGTCGAAGCCTACCTATATGACCTGCTATCCGGTCCGACAAAGCCTCTTGCGGTCAACGTCGTCCAGGAACCTCAAGCCACCTACGGCCGCGCCCACAAGGGCCTTGGCTGGTGCCGTATCGCCAGCGCCGACTTTCCGCGTCAGACGCAGGAGGTGCTGGTTGAAAAATGGGTGCGCGAGGCGTTGATTCGCCTCAACCCGGAAATTGCCGCTGTGCCCGACCGGGCCGATGAGGTCCTCTACAAGCTGCGCGCCATCATTCTCTCGGTGCGCTCTGACGGCCTGATTCGCGCCAATGAGGAAATGACCGCCCGGCTGCGCGGCGAGCGTTCCATGCCTTTCGGCCAGAACCATGAGCATGTACCGGTGCGGCTGATCGACTTCGACAATCTCGACCAGAACCAGCACGTGGTCACCCAGCAATTCGTCTATCGTGCCGGCAGCGCCGAGCGCCGGGCCGACCTGGTATTGCTGGTCAATGGTTTCCCGCTGGTGCTGATCGAGGCCAAGACGCCGACGCGCTCGGCTGTCAGTTGGGTCGATGGCGCCGTGCAGGTACATGACGATTACGAGAAGTACGTACCGGAACTGTTCGTCTGCAACGTGTTCTCGGTGGCCACCGAGGGCAAGGAATATCACTACGGTTCGCTCGGCCTGCCGGTCAAGGATTGGGGACCGTGGAATCTTGATGCGGATGGCGGTGACCCGCAGCGGCATCCTTTGCATGGCCTGAAACTCGCCGCTGAGAGCATGTTGCGGCCACATGTAGTGCTGGATATCCTCTCCAGCTTCACCCTGTTCGCCACGGACAAAAAGCAGCGCCGCATCAAGATCATCTGCCGCTACCAGCAATACGAAGCCGCCAACTAGATCGTCGAGCGCGTGTTGGCCGGCTACCCCAAGAAGGGTTTGATCTGGCATTTCCAGGGCTCGGGAAAATCGCTGCTGATGATATTCGCGGCGCAGAAACTGCGCCTGCATCCCCGCCTGAAAAACCCCACGGTGCTGATCGTGGTGGATCGCATCGACCTCGATACCCAGATCACCGGCACCTTCACCGGGGCCGATATCCCGAATCTGGAGAAGGCCGAGACCCGCGACAAGCTGCAACAACTGCTGGCACAGGATGTGCGCAAGATCATCATCACCACGATCTTCAAGTTCGGCGAGGCCGATGGCGCACTCAACGAGCGCAGCAACATCATCGCCTTGGTGGATGAGGCGCATCGTACACAGGAAGGCGACCTCGGCCGCAAGATGCGCGATGCCCTGCCGAATGCCTTCCTCTTCGGCCTGACTGGTACGCCGATCAACCGTTTCGACAAGAACACCTTCTACGCCTTCGGCGCTGACGAGGATGCCAAGGGCTACATGAGCCGCTACGGCTTTGAGGAGTCGATCCGCGATGGGGCGACGCTGAAACTGCACTTCGAGCCGCGCCTGGTGGAGTTGCATATCGACAAGGCCGCCATCGATGCCGCGTTCAAGGAAATGACCGGAGGCCTCTCCGACCTGGACAAGGACAACCTCGGCAAAACCGCCGCCAAGATGGCGGTGCTGGTCAAGACGCCGGAGCGCATCCGGCACGTGTGCGAGGACATCGTCCAGCACTTCCAAAGCGCCATTGGGGAATATCCTAAGTGACTGTGGCAGCGATGGAATTAACCAAGTTTGGCCCGTCGCAAAAGAGCCGCACCCAAATGAACTCTGGCGACCATCGCGTCAGGGCCCAGGCAAGTCAGCGGCCCGAACTACACGCAACATTTCGCGGAACACGTCGTCGTAGGGTGGCAGCTGGTTCATCTGGTGCGCGAGGCGGGCAGTCCAGAGTCGCCGCAAACGATCTTCCTTGGCGGCGATTGCCTGCTCCATGCCTGCGACGACGCGCTGCCGCAGCGCCGACTTGGTGTCGAGTTCGGCGCGCATTTCTGCAACGCGCAAGTCGGTTGAACCGAACAGACACCAGAGGTCGTACAAGTCGCGCGGTTCATTGCGCGCCCGGTCGCTCAAAGCCAGCAGTTTTTCAACCACGATTTCCTTGATTGCGTAGACCTTCACCGTCGGCCCTTCGGGTAAGTCGTCAAAACTGTCGTAGGTGCGATGAATCGGACGATCTTGCAGCGGGAAGCACAGGACTTCGTTGATCGTGATATCAACCTTCACGTCGTTCGCAGCGGGCAGCGGCCCTTGGTAGCGCAGATAAAACGTGTGGCTGTTCGGGTGGCTGTGGCGGTCTTCGCGGTCGAAAGCGATCCGCAAGCCGCAGGTGGCCTCAACCGCCGCAAAGATTTCGGTTAACCCGGCAAGGATATCTGCAAGGGTGATCGGACGGGTCAGCGTGAAGTCCAAGTCTTCCGAAAACCGATAGTCCTCGAACCAGCATCGCCGCAGGGCCGTGCCACCTTTGAAGGCCAGAATCTCGCGTAACGGATGGTTAGCCAAGCCGGTCAGGAACCAGGCCAGCACGTAATCCCGCTCAATGACGGCCTCGGGAATGCGCCGCCCGCCGGCGCTCATCAGTGTGTTCGAGATCCGGGAGATATTGCGCTGTGGAATCATTAACCAAGCCTCACGGTATCGAGTTCTTCAGGAGTCACGTTGAGCTGGAGCCGCCAACGTGAGAGAAATGCCCCCTCGGTGGGGAGCAGTGGATCAAGGCGCTGGTATGTTGCCGTCAGCATGCCGCGCAACGGTTCCAGCGCCGACGCATCGGCTAGGCCATAGTGTTCCAGCAGGTAGCCGAGGCGACGCACGACGGCGCCGACGCCGAGGCGTCGTGCGTAGTCCACCAGGTGTTCGACCTTCAGCACATCCCGCTTCATCCACAAGCCCTTGGCGACTTCGGTGATGCCGCCGACAAATGCCGGGTGTCGAAGCCCGTCGATGATCGTGCGCTCCATGTCGCTGATCATCACGAAGCGCTCTTTGTCGATCCAGTGCTTCATGACCCCGAATTCTTGTTCCGCAGTGATGTGGATAAACCGAAAGTCATAGCCGCCGACCGTCTGCGGACGCACGCGCCGCGTGCACGACACATACACGGTGAAGTTCGGCTGCGTCACCATGCGGTGCAGTTCAAGCGCAGTGCCGTGCGACAGGAAGTAGGGCACGGCACCGGCGAGTTCGCGCGCGATCAGGTACGGGCTGTCGATGTGCTCAGTGGCCCGGCCGAGTTCGAAGGGCACCAGGTTGTACAAACCGGGCTTCAGTCGCGTCACCAAGCCTCGTTGCTGAGCCTTGTGCACGAGATTGCGGGCCGCCGCAGCCGACAGGCCGGTGATCGAGCCCACATCCGCCAGAGTGAATGTAGACCGGCGTAGTTCATTCAGCTCAGTAAAAAGCTGCGCTGCCCGTGGGCCTAGCGTCTTTGTTTGCAAGTGATATTTTGCGCTCAATTTGCGCCCCGTAAAGAAACGTACTGCGCGGTAAATATAACACGAACGATAGCCGACGGCAAAGTTGTCTCCCTGTGGGAGACGAATTGAGCGTAAAAGGTAACAATGAAAATTCAAAGGCGAAAGTCGCCATAGCCTGCACTAAAAGAGGGAGTGCTCGATGATCGTCAGTGTCCACAATCCAGACCAGTACATGGCCAGTCTGCGGCAGATCATTGCCCAGGGACGCAAGCGGATCGGCCTTCTGGTCGGGGCGGGCGCGCCGGCCGGCATCTTCCCTCCAGGTAGCGACAAGCCGTTGATCCCTGCTGTGGCAGGCCTCACCGACATGGTGATGGAAGCGCTGGAAGCCGAGTACGGCAAGACCTTGGACGCCGTGCGGGCCGAACTCGAAACCCCGAACATCGAAACGATCCTGTCGCGGGTGCGCAGCTTGGCTGGCGTTATTGGCAAGACGAAGGTTCATGACCTCGATGGGGAAGGGTACAAAAAGCTGAGCGAAGCCATCTGCGAGCAGATCGGCACAATCGTCAACAAGCCCCTTCATGACAGTCCTTCGCCGTACACCGAGTTCGTGACGTGGATCAGCGGCACGGGACGCGCACATCCGGTTGAAATTTTCACCACCAACTACGACCTGCTGTTTGAACAAGCGCTGGAGCGCACGCGCATTCCGTTTTTCGACGGCTTCAGCGGCGCCAGCGAGCCCTTCTTCGATCCGTCTTCGGTGGCGAGCAATGACCTGCCGGCGCGCTGGACACGCTTGTGGAAGTTGGATGGTTCGCTCGGCTGGGCCGCCAATGCGCGAGGCGAAGTGGTGCGCACGGGGAAAGCTGATGCGACCCACCTGGTGTTCCCCGAACATCTGAAGTACGACCAAACACAGAAGGCACCATATGCCGCGCTGTTCGACCGTTTGCGGGGGTTCTTGATGACACCCGACACGCTGCTGATTGCAACCGGGTTTTCCTTTGCAGATGCGCACATATCCGCGCGAATCGACGAGTGCCTGTCTGCCAACCCATCGGCGAGCGTGTTCGCATTTCAGTTCAAACCGCTCGACCAGGAAGTCCACGCCCGCGACATCGCGGGACGCCGAGCCAACATGAGCTTGTATGCACCGGACAAGGCCATGATCAACGGCATTGCCGCACCTTGGATGCCTGGCGACCTGCCGACGCGCGACTGGGGTGCCATTCGGGCGACCTACTGGGATGTCGATGAGAAGAGCGGCACCGCGCAATTCCAGTTGGGCCGATTCGACCGGCTCGCGCGGTTTTTCGCGTCATCACGCGCCGTCCAACCCTTTCTGTCTACCGCTCCGGCTGTGGATGGAGCAGTTTCAGTCGCGCCGACACCACCGGACACTGCTGTCGCGTTGCCTGCGACAGATCCCGTCGATGGCGCTGCATGAATTCGAAGCCGACACTGCTTGGCCATGTTGGCGCCGTAACCGGCGCTGCAGTCAGCGTTCGGCAGTCACCGAGTGTGGCATCCGGCATCGCAATCATCGGTGGGAAAAGCTACCGGATCGGCCAGGTCGGCAGTTTTGTGCGCATCCCACAGGGCTATCACGACCTGTATGGCATCGTTGCCGAAGTTGGCGCAAGTGCGGCGCCGGAAGCGGCGCGTGAACCGAATGATCGTGGCGATCGCTGGATGACGATCCAGCTCGTGGGCGAGATTGTCGGTGCCTCGTTCGAGCGTGGCATCAGGCAGTACCCGAACGTCAAGGACGAAGTCCATCTCGTGACCGAAGAGGATCTCGCGGTCATCTACGGCACACAAGATGGCGGTCAAGTGATGATCGGACGACTCGCGAGTGCTGAGGGCATCCCCGTCCGCATCGATCTGGACAAACTCATTACCCGCCACAGTGCCGTGCTGGGTTCGACCGGAGCGGGCAAGTCCACGACTGTCGCCAGCTTGCTGCGGTCGATCGCACTGGGCGGAAGTGCGGAGGGTGGGACTGGGTTTCCGAGTGCGCGGATTTTGCTGCTGGACATTCACGGCGAATACGGTCGCGCGCTGCGCTCCGTATCGGCCGTGTTTCGTGTCAATCCGAGTGCTGACGAACAGCCTTTGCGCATCCCGTTCTGGGCGCTTGACCCAACCGATCTCCTTGCCTTCTTGATGGGAAAGCTCGACGACAAGCCGCTGTCACAGATTCTTGATCGCATCTTCGACTACAAGACCAAGCTGGTGACCAACTCGCCCGTTGCTGGCCTCGATCTGAATTCAATGACAGCGGACAGCCCAATCCCGTTCAGCTTGAAGAAACTGTGGTTTGAACTGCTGGAACCGGAAATCAAGACGTGGGCTGACCAGCCAGAACACAGCCGGCGTTGGATGAAGCCGGTGATGCGGCGACACTGAAAG
Organism: Betaproteobacteria bacterium; assembly: GCA_025356655.1. Lineage (GTDB taxonomy): Bacteria > Pseudomonadota > Gammaproteobacteria > Burkholderiales > SHXO01 > SHXO01. The sequence continues at coordinate 12,214 of JANXRW010000102.1, forward strand.
CGCCACGCTACAAACCGCATGGTGCCGGGTCCGCAGCGCCCTTCATCAATCAGGTCGGCGTGCTGGGTATCCGTCGTCCTCTCGATCAAATGCGGTCTCGTTTGCTGGATCGCCAATACGATTTCTTGCTCCATCCTGGTGAATGGGAGCCGGACCTCAATGGCATAGCCGCGAAGGACTTGCCCGAACTGCTGCAGGCGTGGCTCGGGCATGACAAACCCATCACGATCCTTGATCTATCTGGGATTCCCAGCGGAGTGGTGGCACGCCTGATCGGTGCAATCCTCAAGATCATATATGAAGGCCTCTTTTGGGGCCGGGAGAAGAGCGAGGGTGGTATCGCAAGGCCTTTGCTTGTGGTGATGGAAGAAGCGCACCGCTATCTCTCCAAAGACGCCGACGGCCCGGCGCGCACCATGGTTCAGCGGATCGTGAAGGAAGGGCGCAAGTTCGGCATCGGTGCCATGGTCGTCAGTCAGCGCCCGTCTGAAGTGGACGAAACCATCCTGTCTCAATGCGGCACGTTCATCACACTGCGCCTCTCGAACTCGACGGATCGCACCAAGGTTCAGGCATCGTTGCCGGACAACTTGGCAGGCGTGATTGACAGTCTTCCCGTGCTGCGTGTTGGTGAGGCCATCATCACCGGCGAGGCGGCGCGCCTTCCCATTCGTTGTCGCGTCACTCTGCCAGACGAGAAGCACCGACCGAATAGCGAAGACCCTGCCGTCGCCGAACGCTGGCAGCGTGCTCGTCTGCCGGAAAGCTTCGGACGTGTTGCGGCATCCTGGCGCGCACAAAACCCTACTTGGGCCTTATTGCGCGTGCCGCGCACCTCGCTTGCAAAAGAGGAGATAGAGAGCATGGAACGAGAAATGGTGGACTCATCAACAGTGCTGTCCATTGGCTATGAGCCGACGAGCAGCACGCTCGAAGTCGAGTTCAAGAACGGCGGGGTCTATCAGTACTACAACGTTCCCGAGCCGATCTACCAGCAGCTCATGGCATCGGATTCGAAGGGTAAGTTCATGCATGCGTATATCAAACCTGCCTATCCATGCTCGCGGGTGTGATTCAGCAGGTCAGCGCCGGATAGTAAGAGGGGACCCCAACGATGTGGACAGACTCCGAGCCGTTGTCGGCATGAAAGCCGAGGATGCGGAAAGGGAAGCCGTCGAGCAGCGCCTCGATCACCGGCAGCAAGAAGGCTTCGCTGATCTTCTCGCAGGTGGCGACCAGTTCCCACTGGGTGACGCAGTCGACGGCGTTGATGTGGTAGACCCCCGTAAAGCCGTCCTGGTCGCCCAGGTGCACGCTGTCGATACGGATGAAGCCCGGACGGTTGTCCGGCGCCGGCGGCCGGCGCTCGCCGATGCTCACCCCGGTTGGCCGGGTCGCGGTGTAGGCCCGGCGCCGGTCGAGATAGCCGGGCTGTTTGCGCAGGTTGTAGAGGTGTCCGACCGACAGGTTGGCCAGGCGCTCGTAGCGGGCATCGCCGTAGACGGTCAGTGCCCGCTGCATCAGGTGCCGCGTCGCCGGACCGGAGAGGTTGCCGTGCAGACTGTCGGTCTCGGCCAGCAGGGCGACGTCGGCAGTGGTGTAAGTGCGCGCCCAGCCCTGCAGCGGCGCCCGATCCGTGCTGAGCGGCTGGCCGCTCTGGCCGCGCTTGACCAGGCGCGTGATCTGCTGGCGTGAGTAGCCGGTGGTGCGCTCTAGGTAGCGCAGGATCAGCCCCTTGTCGGCCTTCCCCAGGCGCCCGTAGCCAAACCGACGCAGGACCTCGCTTGATCTGCCGGTAGCGGTCGCCATCCGCGCCGCAGCTCCCAAACTCCACCTGGGCCGTGCCTGCCAGAAATGCGCGCACCTGCTCCAGCGTCGTCACCTTCGCTTCGTTCATGTCGATCACCATGCAGTCGATGATCGATCCCACCCTTACCCTTCAGACTCATTCCTCGTTGGAAACACAGAACAACGTTCAGACTCATACCATGTTGGAAAAGACTACAGTTGGTGAAGAGCATCAGTTCGCATTACAATGCCGCAATCTGATGCAAGTTGATGCAAATCTCATGACACGCTCCGTCGATCCCGAAATCAAGAGGGTGACCGTCACGCTACCGAGGCGACAACTTGATGCGCTTGAACACATTGCCTCCCGAGAAGATGTGAGTGTCGCTTGGCTCGTTCGTAAGGCGGTCGATAAGCTGCTGCGAGATGGGCTCGAGATGGCCTCACCTAATCGCCCTGAACCGGCACCGGCGGCCAGAAAATGACCGCCGCCCAGACGATGCGTTATACAGTCGCTCGCTTCTGGCGCTGTGCACTCCAGGTTAACGGCCCCTTTCCTGGGGCCGGGCCTTCCCTCACCCTTCAAGCGGCTGAAAAACAGGATAACAAACCGGATATAAACACCGGTATCTGTAGTAATAGTCGTGTTTATTCAATGTGTTAGGAACGACATGCTGCTGATGATCGACAACTACGATTCCTTCACCTACAACCTGGTTCAGTACTTCGGTGAACTCAAGGAGCAGGTGGTGGTATTCCGGAACGACCAAGTTTCGCTCGATGAGGTGGCCGCGCTGGCGCCTGCGCGGATCGTGCTCTCGCCTGGGCCCTGCACCCCCAACGAGGCGGGAATCTGCCTGAGCCTCATTGCGCGTTTCGCCGGTCATACGCCCATCCTGGGGGTATGCCTGGGCCACCAGAGTATCGGTCAGGCCTTCGGCGGACGCATCGTGCACGCGAAGGAACTGATGCACGGCAAGACCTCCATGATCCAGCATAGCGGGACAGGCGTCTTCGAGGGGCTCCGCCAGCCGCTGCGTGCCACCCGCTACCATTCCCTGGTGATCGAGCGCTCGACGCTCCCGCCAGAGCTTGAGGTGACGGCCTGGAGCGAAGCGGGCGAGGTCATGGGGGTTCGTCACCGAACCATGCCCATCGAGGGGGTGCAGTTCCACCCCGAGTCCGTGCTCTCGGAGCAAGGGCACGAGCTGCTCGCGAATTTCCTGCGCCTTCACTAGAGCGGAGCCCAGCCATGACCCCCCAGGCGGCCCTTGCCGCGCTCATCGAGCGACAGGACCTGTCCCGCGAGGAAATGCGCTCGGTCATGCAGCAGATCATGGGCGGAGAAATGACCGCCGCGCAGATCGCCGGCGTGGTGACGGCGCTGCGCTGCAAGGGCGAGACCGTCGTCGAGCTGGCTGCGGCCGCGGAGGTGATGCGCGAGCTCTCCAGCAAGGTGGCCGTGGACGCGCCCTACTTGGTGGACACCTGTGGTACCGGCGGCGACGCGCAGCATACCTTCAATATTTCCACGGCGAGCGCCCTGGTCGCGGCCGCGGCCGGTTGCCAGGTGGCCAAGCACGGTGGCCGCGCCGTCTCCAGCACCTGTGGCAGCGCCGACGTGCTCGAAGCCCTCGGCGTCTTCGTCGGCCTGACGCCCACGCAGGTGGCCGCCTCCGTCGCCGAAACGGGGATCGGGTTCATGTTCGCCCCCACGCACCACGCAGCGATGCGCCACGCAGCACCCGTTCGCCGCGAACTGGGGGTGCGTACCTTATTCAACCTGCTGGGGCCCATGACCAACCCAGCAGGCGCCCCCAACCAGGTCATGGGGGTGTTTACCGCGGACTTGGTGGGGAAACTGGCGCGGGTACTGGCCACTCTGGGAGCGCGCCACGTCCTGGTGGTCCACGGCGACGATGGGCTCGACGAAATCTCCCTCAGTGGCCCCACCACGGTGGCGGAACTTCGCGCAGGCGAGGTACGCGAATACCGGGTGGACCCGGGCACTTTTGGACTGGCCACCGCGCCCCTGGAGTCGATTCGAGCCACGGATCGCGACACCGCACGTGCTGTGCTGCTCGGCGTGCTGAACAACCAGCGGGGTCCGGCACGGGACATCGTCTGCCTGAACGCCGGCGCTGCCATCTACGTGGCGGGCCGCGGGCATACGCTGGCCGCGGGCGTGGAGCTCGCCCGCGAGGCCCTGGCCAGCGGGGCGGCACGGGCAAAACTTGAACAACTGGTGGCGTTCTCCAATCGCCATCGGCCCGCCGCCACCGGCGCCGCCTGATCTAAGGAGAAAGGTTTTGAGTGACATTCTGCAGCGAATCCTGGCCGTCAAGCAACGCGAGGTGGCTGAAGCCGCCGCCCGCCTGCCCCTGGCGGAGCTGCGCGCCCAGGTGGCGGGACTGCCGCCTGCGCGCGATTTCGAGGGCGCGCTGCGCTCGCGCATCGCCGGTGGCAAGCCCGCCGTGATCGCGGAGGTGAAGAAGGCGAGTCCCAGCAAGGGCCTGCTGCGCGAAGACTTCCAGCCGGCGCAGATCGGCCGGAGCTACGCCGCGGGCGGCGCGGCCTGCCTGTCCGTGTTGACGGACCGCGAGTTCTTCCAGGGCGCCCCGGAGTACCTCGCGCAGGCCCGGGAAGCCAGCGGCCTGCCGGTGCTGCGCAAGGATTTCATGATCGACCCCTATCAGGTCTGGGAAGCCCGCGCCCTGGGAGCTGACTGTATCCTGCTCATTGTCGCCGCCCTCGACCCAGAAAAAATGCAGGAACTGGCGGCGCTTGCCGCCGAGCTCGGCCTCGCGGTTCTGGTGGAGGTGCACGACGAGCCGGAACTGCAGCAGGCGTTGCGGCTTGCCACGCCGCTGCTGGGCATCAACAACCGCAACCTGCGCACCTTCAGCACGGATATTGTCACCACGCTGCGCCTACTTCCGGGCATCGGCCCTGAGCGCCTGGTGGTGACGGAGTCCGGCATCGCCACCGCGGCCGACGTGGCGCGCCTGCGCACCGGCGGAGTGAACGCCTTTCTGGTGGGCGAGGCGTTCATGCGCGCGGCAGACCCAGGGGCCGAGCTTGCACGGCTTTTTGCCTAGATAGAGCAAAAAGTGTTGCGCGCACGCAACACTTTTGTCGAAACCGGTGCCGCGAAGGGTTTTAACACTTGCTCTGTGGTGAATGCTTTTGGCAGAATCCACCCCTGCCTTCGCACAAGGCGGAAAACAACTTTCGAATCGGGTATAGGTTGGCCGCAGTCTCTTGGCTGCGGGCCTACATCCAGCGAAGTATCCTCAAGGAGATGATATGAAGAAAAGTCTGATTGCCCTGGCAGTGGGTGCGGCCTTCCTGGCCCCCGCGGCCTACGCCGATGTCACCCTGAGCGGCGCCATCAACGCCGGCGTCGCGATGGTCAAGGACGGCGACGGGTCCTCGGCCGGCACCACGAACACGATGGGCCTGGCCAGCACCGGCGGCGCCGGGCAGACCCGGACCGGGATTGAGACGAACTACTCCAACTTCAGCATCTCCTCCAAGGAAGACCTCGGTGGCGGCCTGAAGCTGGACTTCGGTCTGCAGATCACCGCTAACTTCCAAGACAACTCCGCCGGCGCCATCCATAACCGTAACAGCCACCTGGGCCTGACCGGTGACAGCTGGGGCGGAATTTACTACGGCACGAACGAAAACCTGTACGAAGCCTTTCAGTACTCCAATGACCCCCTCGATGCCGGTGCTGGCATGGGTTCCAACCTGCAGATGATGGCGACGCCCGGCTACAGCCGCGTGTTCGAAGAAGACGGCCACGCCAGCGGCGAAGTCGACTTCTACCACCGTACCAACCACACCGTGTGGTACAACAGCCCGAACTTCGGTGGCGTCACCTTCGGCCTGTACACCAGCCTGTCGGCTTATAAGCCCGCCGGTGGCGTTGGCCTGAACCCCCACCTCTACGGCATCGGTGCCCAGTACGCGTCGCCCGACATGCCTTTCAAGATCTTCGCTGCCTACGAGTCGCACAAGGACTATGACGGGCTGTCTTACATCCAGGGGCAGACGGTCAACGCGCGCGGTAGTGCTGTGACCGGTACCGCCGACAAGGCCTTCGAAATCGGCGCTGGTTACACCTTCGGTGACGTGTACGTCAACATCATCTGGGAACAGCTGAAGTACGCCGCTGACGGCCTGAGCGGTGCCACGGACATCAGCGAATACAAGCGCAATGCCTTGAACTTGAACGTCAAGGTCAACATCCCCACGGGCTATCTGGCTGGCGAAATCGTCAAAGCCCAATCCGGCAAGTGCACCTTCGCCGGCGCCGCCGCCTGCGATGCGTCCAACACCGGCGCCTGGATGTTGGGTCTGGCCTACTACCACACCCTGTCCAAGCAGACCCAGGCTTACATCATGGGCACCTACATCAAGAACGACGACCTGGCCACGTATCAGACGGCCGGTTTTGGTGGCCCTGCCGCCCCTGGTGCCAAGATCCAAGGCGCCACGATCGGCATGAAGCACGTGTTCTAAGACTCGCTACCAACAATAAAAGCGGTAAACCCACTGTAACGGGCGCCTCCGGGCGCCCGTTTTTTATCGCGCGCACGGCGGAGCGCCCCGGCTTCACACGCGCTTAACAGACCGTCCTTACACTTCCCATCCCAGGGTGCGCCATCGCGCCTTCCCGTCGCCCCGACCGGTGAGGTTGTCCTGAGTCCGTTCCTCCGGCGCTTGATGTGCGCGGTCCTGTGTGTCGCCTGCACTGCCTTGCCCCTGCGGGTCCTGGGGGCGACCCTCTACGGCGAGGCGCAGCTCCGCGCGGCGCTAGCCCGTGGGACGGCGCAGGAGGTGCTGGTGAGCTTCGAGCACAGCGCCACGCACCAGTGGGCCCAGTCAGAGGTACGTCGACGCGGTCTCCCCCAGGAGGACGCGGTCATCCTTCAAGAAAAAAGTCGGCGCTTCGGGCGCTCCCGCGACAAACTCCTCGCTCAAGTGGCTGGAACCGGCCTAGCCGAGGCACGGCGCTACCAGCACCTGCCCATGGTGCTGTTACGGCTGGACGCGGAGCCGGCGCTCGATCGCCTAGCCGCCAACCCACTGGTGATCTCCATTCGCATCGACGGCCGGCTTTCCCCGGTGCTCGACAGCTTCAGCGCCAACCTCGTGGGGGCCGGGGTCAGCGCCGCCCTGGGGTTTACCGGTGCCGGCAGCACGGTGGTTTTTGCGGACACGGGCGTGAACTACACCCTCGCGGATTTTGGGTTCTGCACCGCCCCTGGCTTACCAGCAGGCTGCAAAGTATCCCTCTACCAAAACATCGCGGACCACTCGGCCTCGTTGGACTCCGCTGGACACGGCACCAACGTGGCGGGCGTGGCGGCGGCCGAGGCGCCCGACGCGAAGATCGCCATGTACAACGTCTTCGGCGCAAGTTCCCAGACCTCCGATTCGCTGGTCATTGCCGTGACCGATCAAGCGATCCTTCTGCGTCGGCAGGGAACCCGCGTAAGTGCGGTGAACCTCAGCCTGGGTGATGGCTCCATCAATACGGTCCAATGCCCTTCCAGTACCTACAGCACACCGGTCGCGCAGGCGCTGGCGGCAGGGATCTCTACGGTCGTGGCTGCGGGCAACCAGGGCAAGAGCAACGCGCTATCCAATCCTGCCTGCGTGCCCGGGGTGGTCTCCGTCGGCGCGGTCTACTCCACCAACTGGGGCGGCCGGGCCTGGGCGGTGCCCTGCACGGATACGACGACCTTCGCCGACAAGGTGGCGTGCTTTTCCAACAGCGCCAATTACTTGACCCTGCTCGCTCCCGGTGCGCTGATCACCGCGGGCGGTATGACGCAAAGCGGGACCTCCCAAGCCACACCCTTCGTCTCAGGGGCTCTGGCGGTGCTCAGCGCTCAGTCGCCCGGGCTCTCTCCCGCGGGGCTTTTGGCCGAACTAACTTCCACCGGCGTCCCCGTCACCGATCCGCGCAATGGGCTCATCTTTCCGCGCCTGAACCTTGGGCAGGCTCTGCGTCCGGCCAACGACCTTTTCGTGAACCGCCTCGCGCTCTCCGGTCTCAGCGGCGCCCTCACCACCAGCAATGTGAACGCTAGCTTGGAGTCCGCCGAGCCGTTGCCTGTCGGCGGCGCGTCGCTGTGGTGGAAGTGGGTGGCCCCCGCTGGCGGACAACTGAGCCTGACCACGCAGGGAAGCACGGTGCCAACGCTCTTGGGCGTTTACCTCGGCGCCGCCGTCGCCGCCCTGACTCCGGTGGCGCAGAGCGCCGGAGACGGATCTGCGGGTGGCGCGGGCGTGCTGTTCGAAGCGACCTCGGGCGCGGAGTATCAGATCAAGGTCGATGGCGCGGGTGGGGCCACCGGCAGCCTCAGTCTTGCTTGGCGCCTTAACACCACGGCCGCAGCGGATCTCGGGGTGACCCTGGATGTATCCCCTACGAACGCCGTGGCTGGCGGGGTATTCAATCTCAATGCCACGTTGAGCAATGCGGGGCCGCAAGCGGCGACGGGCGTCCTAGTGAGCGGCACGCTTCCCATGGGCGTTAGCCTCAAGGCGACCCCCGCCGGGTGTCAGTTCGTGGGCGCCGCCCTCAGCTGTGCCCTGGGGACCGTGGGCGTGGGGTCTAGTGCCAAGCTCGCCCTGCCCTTGGCCGCTGCCTCCGCCGGAACGTTTACGCTCAAGCTCACGGTATCCTCGGACCTGCCCGACCCGCACCCAGCGGACAACGCCGCAAGCCTTCCGGTCGCCGTGGCCGGCACCCTGGATGCGAACGCGGACGTTCCGGCGATTCCTGCCTGGGGCGCTGCCCTGCTGGCAGCCTGTCTAGCGCTATCCCTGTCCCGCCGGGGCGTCGAGTAAGCGCGTTGTGTCGAAACGGGGGAGAGGGAGCACGTCGGACAACACGGGGGGTAGGCGATGCGCCGGGTGCGCAAAATGTCGTGCCCACCATTGTCGCCGAGGTTCGTCCTGGCATTCCCGCGCGGAGCAGTACGATCGACCCGGGGTTTGAGGAGGTGATTCAAAAGGCTGGCCGCACGCAATACAGTCTTCGATTCCCATGAACATTCCCCTACAGAAGTTGTAGGGAGAGCAGGATGCCGGCCTCTCGAGCCGTTCGAAGGCCGCCAGGGCTTGCTTCGGGCTACAGTGCGCCGGGATGTAGGCGCTGGGGTGGCGGGGTGCGCAGTGCGTGTCGCGTCGTCTCAAGCGCAACTCCTCGATCGCCTGCTGCAAGATCTCGTCGGGTAGGTGGTTGAGTGCGCGCGGCACCGCCAGGTGCAGGGCGGTGTTCAGGATCCGACTCGCCTCGCGCGGGCTGCCACGACTCGCCTGGCGCAGGAGCTCCAGGCCGGATTCGGCGATGAGCGTGTGCGAGGCTCCGGCCACCCTGGGGCCTGGGTGAAGCCGTGCTGGATCAGCTTCGCGAACTGCTCGCGATCGAGCACCGGGTGCAGTTGCACCCGAGCGCGAATGCGGCTGGCCAGGGCAGCGTAGGGCGCGCGCTCGAGCAGGTGCGCCAGGCTCGGGTGGCCCACCAGCCACACGCTCATCAGGTCACGCGAGTCGAGGGCGAAGTTCAGGAAACTGGGGAAGTCGCGGAAGAATTCCGCCGGCAGGTTCTGCGCCTCGTCGATGATCCACACCAGCAGGCGCTGCTTGCCTTCGGAGAGTTCGTGCACGTGCGCCTTGATGTCCCGCCACAGCTGCGAGCGCCGGTAGCTCGGCACAAGGCCCAGTTGCTGGGCGAAGCTACGGTAGACGTCGACGCGCCCGAAGTCGGTGTCGGCCTGGTACACCACCGTGAAGCGGTGCGGATTGAGCTTGGCGCTGATCTGGCGCAGGGCCGCGGTCTTGCCCAAGCCCGGCTCCCCGGTGAGCAGCCCCAGTCCGGGGGACTCGAGCAGCCAGTTGAAGCGCTCGTTCAGTATCGTGAGCCCCCCATCATCCCAGAGCTGCTCCAGGCACTTGCCCAGCGGGGCGTGGGTGAGGCCAAAGTGTCGTAGGTACATTACACACCCTCCCCGCCGTGGTAGCGCCGCAGCGCGAGTTCGACCAGGTTGGGGCCCTTCGCTGGCGGCGGCGTCTGCGCCGAGGTCGTGGCGCCGGGCTTTCGCCGCTTGCGGTGCAGGTTCGCCAGCGCATCGAGCGGCGTGGCCGCACCGAGGCTTTTGCCCTCCTCGTCCTCGACGCCGAGCACGCGCCCCACATGCGGGTCGAC
>JANXRW010000164.1 GCA_025356655.1 Betaproteobacteria bacterium
GTCCGCTGATCTGGCCACGGATCACCGAAGAGGAACAGAACTCCTTAGACGCCACCTGCCGCAAGCTCTACAAGTACCTAAACTCCACTTCAGCACCTGCTCCGTAGCCCCAAAACCACCCACAGATTCCGCCGAGGAGCCATATTTGCGCCACCCGGACATCCCGTTAGGGGATATTGAAGCGCTATCGAGCGACGCACTGTCCTCCAAGATGACGCTCGACGAATATTTGGAATTCGATCAAGAAGCACAAGCATGCAACGACCCGAACGGCCCCAATCTCGCGGCGCACGGGCATAACATCGGCGATCATGAATTTCGGAACATAATGTCTACGCCGCCGACACCCTGCCGAAGATTTTAGTCCTTCTTCGGTCTCGCCGGCGGCTTCTCAAAAGGGACTCTTTTTGCGACAGAAGCCGCGCCGGCGGACTAAGCGGCGCGCTCCTCGAGTCAGTACGCCTCGGGCAGCCCCATGACCCACATTCCTCGACATGTACACGGTGGACACCAACGACGTCGCGCGCAGATTCTGGCCGCGCTAGAGTGGTCCTGCAGTTCAAGGCGGGGACGCCTCAAAACTGCCGAAGTGATGAACCACGGAGGGCCAGCTTCGCGGCCGGCCCTCAAACTTCATGCTGGGTCGCTGGGGGGTTCAGATCTCGGCGGGGCCTTGCTCGTTGGCAAGCGAGCAACCTTCAATTCCCGCGCCGCATTTCCTCCGATGATGCCTGACGAAACCGAAAGGCCATCCACGCCTGCCGGCGGGACAGCGCGTCCCCCGGCGAGTCCAGCTTTGTAACCGGCCCCGTCAGCCGGCGACACCTCGGGCCTGTCGAGGCGCCGAACTTGGCGTTGGCAGATCCGGATAGGCCCAAATGAGCCGTTTACAATATTCGACCAACGCAAAGAGTCGGCCGACGTGAGCGCGAGGTGCCCTAGGCAGCTTTCCGGGTGACGGTGCTGGCAGTGCGGGCGCACGCCTCCCGGTAAATCACTTGGGGGGTTTCGCTGGGTTGGCCTTTGGCGGGCGGTGTCTTTTGCGGGGCCGTTTAGGCCAGGGGTCGCCCGAATGGCTGGGCGCCTCTCGTCAGGCGGCAGTCGGTTCGCGTTGGTCGAGCGTGGGTTTCCGGCTACAGCCCCAGACGCTGACAGATGGTGCTGATGGACCCGGCTTGGTTCATGGTGTAGAAGTGCAGGCCGGGGGCGCCGCCTTGGAGGAGGCGATCGCATAGCGCGGTGACGACGTCTAAGCCGAATGAGCGGATAGAGACTACATCGTCGCCGAAGCCTTCGAGCTTGCGTCGGATCCAGCGCGGGATTTCCGCACCACAGGCGTCGGAGAATCTCGCCAATTGGCTGTAGCGGAGGATGGGCATGATGCCCGGGATGATAGGGATGGTGACCCCGAGCGCGGCGCACTCCTCAACGAAGCTGAAGTAGGCGTCCGCGTTGTAGAAATACTGCGTGATTGCCGCATCGGCACCGGCATCGGCTTTGCGCTTGAAGTTGATGAGATCTTCCTGCGCACTGCGGGATTGGGGGTGGTACTCGGGATAGGCGGCGACCTCGATCCGAAAGGCGTCACCGAAGGTTTCGCGGATGAAGGAGACCAACTCGTTGGCGTAGCGAAGCTCACCGGCTTCCACCATGCCCGAAGGCAGGTCTCCCCGTAGAGCCACCACGCGCTTGATGCCGAGATTGCGGTAGGTCTGGAGCAGGTCCTGGAGCGTTTCGCGGGTGGCGCCGACGCAGGAGATGTGCGGCGCCACCTCCAAGCCTTCGTCAAAAATTTCCTGCACCGTGTTGATGGTGCGTTGCTGCGTGGTGCCGCCCGCACCATAGGTCACGGAGAAATAGGCTGGATGGAGCTGGACTAACTGGCGCCGGGTGACGCGAAGTTTCTCCATGCCCTCGGCGGTCTGTGGTGGAAAAAATTCGAAGCTGAAGTTGCGCAAGAGCGAATCCTGAGGGGTAAACGAAGCACCGGGCGCGCCCGTCTGGGCGGCCCGGCCGTTACGTTAGGGCAGGATCAGGATCAATAGCGGTAGTTGCCGGGCTTATAGGGCCCGTCGGTTTCAACGCCGAGATAGGTTGCCTGCTGGGACGTGAGTTCGGTGAGGTGCACACCGATCTTCTCCAAGTGTAGGCGGGCAACCTTTTCGTCTAGCTTCTTCGGCAGCGTGTAGACGTCCACCGGGTACTTGCCGGGGTTGTTCCACAACTCGATCTGCGCCATCACCTGGTTGGTGAAGGAAGCGGACATCACGAAGCTCGGGTGTCCCGTGCCGCAGCCCAGGTTCACCAGCCGGCCTTCAGCCAGGACGATGATGCGCTTGCCGTCCGGAAAGATGACATGATCCACCTGGGGCTTGATGTTCTCCCAGGGGTATTGGCGCAGGGACGCGATATCGATCTCGGAATCGAAGTGACCAATATTGCAGACGATGGCGTTGTTCTTCATCTTCCGCATGTGGTCGTGGGTGATCACGTTCACGTTACCCGTAGCGGTCACGAAGATATCGCCCTGGGCGGCAGCTTCATCCATGGTCACCACGCGGTAGCCTTCCATGGCGGCCTGGAGCGCGCAGATCGGGTCGATCTCGGTCACCCACAGGGTGGCGCCCAGCCCCTTGAAGGATTGGACGGAGCCCTTGCCTACGTCACCGTAACCGGCGACGACCACGATCTTGGCGGCCACCATCACGTCGGTCGCGCGCTTGACGCCATCGGCCAGGGATTCCCGGCAACCATAGAGGTTGTCGAACTTGGATTTAGTCACCGAATCATTGACGTTGAAGGCCGGCGTCTTCAACTCGCCCTTGGTCATCATGTCGTGCAGACGGCGCACGCCCGTGGTGGTCTCCTCGGAGATCCCACGCACATGCTCCAGCAGATGCGGGTAGCGCTCGTGCATGACTTGGGTGAGGTCGCCCCCGTCGTCCAAGATCATGTTCGGGTACCAGTTGTTGGGCCCGTGGATGGTCTGCTCGATGCACCACCAGGCCTCCTCCTCCGTCTCGCCCTTCCAGGCGAACACGGGGATGCCCGCAGCTGCCATGGCGGCGGCCGCGTGATCCTGGGTGGAGAAAATGTTGCACGAACTCCAGCGCACCTCGGCACCGAGTGCCACCAGGGTTTCCATCAGCACGGCCGTCTGCACGGTCATGTGCAGGCAACCGGCGACGCGGGCCCCCTTGAGCGGCAGGGACGCGCCGAATTCTTCGCGCAGGGCCATCAGTCCGGGCATTTCGGTCTCGGCGATGAGGATCTCCTTGCGGCCCCATTCGGCTAACGAGATGTCGGCCACCTTATAGTCGGCCGTGACCGCGTTCAGTACAGCGCTCATGTGCTACTCCTGTTTGAGTGAGTGTCGTGGCAGGTCGCCGGGCTCAGGCGTGTGACCTCGGCAGGCCGGATTCGTTCTGCAGAATGGCCACGCGATCCAGGCCCTCCCAGGAGAACTCCGGCTCGTCCCGGCCGAAGTGGCCGTAGGCTGCCGTCTTGCTGTAGATGGGGCGGAGCAGATCCAAGGCGTTGATGATGCCCTTGGGGCGCAGGTCGAAGTGCGCCTGTACCAATTCCGCGATCCGCTCCTCGGGGATCCGCCCCGTGCCGAAGGTATTGATCATCAGCGACACCGGGCGGGCGACGCCGATGGCATAGGCGACCTGCACTTCGCAACGGCGGGCAAGGCCTGCGGCCACGACGTTCTTGGCCACGTGACGCGCGGCGTAGGCAGCGGAGCGGTCCACCTTGGTCGGATCCTTCCCGGAGAAGGCGCCACCGCCGTGACGGGCAGCCCCGCCGTAGGTGTCCACGATGATCTTGCGCCCCGTGAGGCCGCAGTCCCCGTGCGGACCGCCGATGATGAAACTGCCCGTGGGATTGATAAGGTAGTTGATTTCGCCCTTGATAAGTTCCTTGGGCAGCACCGGCTTGATCACCGTCTCGATGACTGCTTCGCGCAACTGGTCGTAACTGATCTCGGGAGCGTGCTGAGTGGACAGGACCACCGTCTCGATCCGCTCGGGCTGTCCGTCGACGTAGCGCACGGTGACCTGGCTCTTGGCATCGGGACGCAGCCAGGGCAGGCGGCCGTCGCGGCGCACCTCGGACTGACGCTCCACGAGCCGGTGAGCCAAATGAATCGGCAGCGGCATGAACACCGGCGTCTCGTCGCAGGCGTAGCCGAACATCAGACCCTGGTCGCCGGCGCCCTGCTCGGGGTCGAGGCCCTTGCCCTCGTCAACGCCCTGGGCGATGTCGCTCGACTGCTTGTCGTAAGCCACGAGGACGGCGCAACTACGGTAATCGAAACCCAACTCGGAGTTGTCGTAGCCGATTTTGCGGATTGTTTCGCGGGCCACCTGCGCGTAGTCGACCTGGGCGTTGGTGGTGATTTCCCCAGCGAGCACCACGAGGCCAGTGTTCACCAGCGTCTCGGCGGCCACCCTGCCATATTTATCCTGCGCTAAGATAGCGTCTAGGACTGCGTCGGAAATCTGGTCGGCCACCTTGTCGGGGTGACCTTCCGATACGGATTCGGAAGTAAAAAGAAACTCGCTCATGGAAACCGGGGCCCCATTATCCTGGATGGTGGTATAAATCCCGGGATCATAGCATAGAGCGTGCCGGATGCCCTTAACCCCCTGCCGGGCAACGCCGGGCGGGCTCACCTCCCGGAATTCCTACCCATCGCCATCGCCTCCTCGCCGAAATCCCTGCCCCACAGCAGCATAGGTGTACGCCTGGTGACAGCCCTGCTTCGCCTGCTCTGCCGCACACCCCTTCCCGTGCTTCACTGGAGCGGGGCGTTGCTCGGCCGGCTCGTCTACCGGCTCGCACCGCGCTACCGCGCGCTCACCCAAGAAAACCTGCGCTCGAGCGGCCTGTGCCGGGACGAAGCCCAGTACCGGCAAATTCTGCGCGCCGCCATCCGTGAACAGGGGCGCCAGGCGCTCGAGTTGCTCTGCCTGTGGTTCCTCCCGCCCAAGGAAGTGTGCCGCCTGGTACGGGCCTGTGAGGGCCTCGAACCCTTGAATGAGGCCCTGGCGGCGGGGCCCGGAGTCATCCTCCTCACCCCGCACCTAGGCTGCTTCGAGGTGGCGGCAATCTACGCCGCATCGCTCTTTCCCTTCACCGTGCTCTACCGCCCGGCCAAGCTGCCCATGGTGGAGCGCGTCATGACCAATGCTCGGGTGCGCGGTCGCGAGGTCCTGGCGCCCGCTAATACCCGCGGTGTGCGCCAGATCTACCAGGCGCTGCAGCGAGGCGAAACTGTGGGCGTCCTCCCCGATCAGGCGCCGGGACTCGGCGACGGCCACTGGGCCACCTTCTTCGGCCGTCCCGCCTATACAATGACGATGGTGAGCCGGCTCTGCGCCAACCTCGAGCCCGCGGTGTTTCTCGCCTTCGCCCGCCGCCTGCCCCGGGGGGAGGGTTACCACATCACGCTCCGCCCGGTGACCGAGGACCTCCGCGGGGATGCGGGTGTGCAGCGCATGAACGCCGCGCTAGAGGCTTTGATCGCCGAGGCGCCGGAGCAGTACATGTGGAGCTACAACCGCTTCAAGGAACCAGCCGGGGCCCGCCCACGGCCAATCACGCCGTGATCCGACTCGCCCTCGGTTTGGTCTGGCTGCTGCGGCTGCTACCACTGCCATTGCTGGCTTGCTCGGGCAAGGCGCTTGGCGTTTTGGCCTACCTGTTGATCGGACGCCGCCGACGCATCGCACGCACCAACCTGCGGCTATGCTTTCCGGAACTGTCGCGAGGCCAGCGCGAATGGCTGCTCCTGCGCCATTTCGGGGCACTGGGGCGCATGGCCCTGGACTGCGGGATCGCGTGGTGGAGCCGCCCAGCCCGGCTGCGCCGCTTAGTCCGCTTAGCCGGCCAGGAACACCTCGCAGCGCTGGACGGGCGGCCCTACATCCTTCTCGTACCCCATTTCGTGGGCATCGAGATGGAAGGCATCCGCATGAGCATGGACTTCGAGGGCTTGGCCGTATACGCCCATCAGAAGAACGTGGCGTTCGACCGCTTTCTGCTACAGCGGCGCCTGCGCTTCCCCGGCGCGAGAATGGTGGCGCGCAACGAAGGCGTGCGGCCGCTGCTGCGGGCACTGCGTGGCGGGCGTCGGCTGCAACTCTCGCCGGACATGGATCTCGGCGCCCGGGACGCCGTCTTCGTTCCCTTCTTTGGTATCCAGGCGGCCACGGTTACTGCGCTTTCCCGCCTCGCGCGGATCACCGGTGCCGTGGTATTGCCGATGGTGGCAAAGCAACTGCCGCGCGGCAAAGGCTACTGTCTGCAGCTCTACCCGGCCTGGGATGGCTTCCCGGGCGACGACGAAGCCGCTGACGCCCGCCGGATGAATGCCTTTATCGAGGAGCGCGTACGCGAAATGCCCGAGCAGTATTGGTGGGTGCATCGACGCTTCAAGACCCGACCCGATGCAGGGCCTGACCTCTACTAGTGCGATTTCGAAGTGCTCCGCGCGCGGGCGCCTGAGGACACCATGAACGACACCATCGCATTGCCCCAGATCGTGCCCCTGCGACGGGAGGCGATCGCGGAGCTCATCGCCTTGGCCCGCGACACCTGGCACCGCCATTACCCGAGCATCATCAGTACCGAGCAGATAGAATACATGTTGGCCCGGGGCTACCTGCCCGAAGGCATCGGAGCCCAACTCGACGGCGGCGGCGTCTGGTGGGATACCCTGGTGGACGCTGGCCGCATGGTGGCGTTTAGCTGCTGTGAGCCCTCGACCCAACGCAGCGAACTGAAGATCGATAAGCTGTATGTCCGCTACGATCTACGCGGTCACGGTCATGGCGGCGCGCTGCTGCGCCATGCCGAGAAACGCGCCCGGGACTTGGGGTTCGTGCGCCTGTTCCTGCAGGTCAACCGCCACAACGCCGAATCCATCGAAGCATACCGGCGGTGCGGCTTCGAGGTCGAGCGGACGCTGGTCGTAGACATCGGCGGCGGCTTCTTCATGGACGACTACGTCATGGCAAAGAACTTGGGTTTGGCATCGCCCGAGGGCGTACCGCCCGGTGGGACCAAGGGGGGCTGAAGTGCGGGTCCGGTTCACTAAGATGCAAGGGGCGGGCAACGACTTCGTGGTCCTGGACGGCCTGCGCTCGCCCGTGACGATGGAACCGGCGCTGGCCCGCCGCTTGGCCGACCGCCACTTCGGCGTCGGCTGTGACCAGATCCTGATGATCGAAGCCCCCCGCAGCGCCGGCACGGATTTCTACTACCGCATCTTCAACGCCGACGGCGAGGAAGTCGCGCAGTGCGGCAACGGCGCCCGCTGCTTCGCGCGTTTCGTGCACGATAAGGGCCTCAGCACAGAGAACGAAATCCGCGTTGAGACCCACTCCGGGGTGATCATTCCCCGATTGGAGGCCGACGGTGAGGTGACGGTGAACATGGGCGAGCCGCGCTTCGAGCCCGCCGACGTCCCCTTCCTGGCCCCGGGCCGGGCCACCACCTACGGTGTCGAGGCCGAAGGCACGAGCCTGGAACTATCCGTGCTTTCCATGGGAAATCCCCACGCCGTGCTCGTCGTGGCGGACGTCGAGCGCGCGCCCGTCGAGTCCCTGGGCCCGCTGCTCGAGCATCACCGGCGTTTTCCGGAGCGAGTTAATGTGGGGTTCCTGCAGATCCTGGGCAGCAACCGTGCGAAGCTGCGCGTGTTCGAGCGCGGCGCTGGCGAGACGCTGGCCTGCGGGACCGGCGCCTGCGCGGCCGCCGTGGCGGGAATTGAACGTGGACTACTCGCCAGCCCGGTTAGCGTGCAGACGCGCGGCGGGCGACTGGTTATTTCCTGGGCGGGGCCCGGGCACCCCGTGCAAATGAAGGGGCCGGCGGTTACTGTATTCGAGGGCGAGATTGACATCTGATAACTACCCGGGCGACGAGGCGGCGCTACGCTACCTGCAGGCCCATCCGGAATTCTTCGAACGGCATCCTGACCTGCTGGTGTCGCTGCGCGTCCCCCACCCGGACGGGGGACGGGCCATCCCGCTCGTAGAGCGGCAGGTGCTGACGCTGCGCGACCGTAATCGTTTGGTGGAGGATCGTAACCGCCTCCTGGAGAACAAGCTGAGCGAACTCGTGCAGTTCGGCGAGGAAAACGACACCATCGGCGACCGCGTACACCGCCTGTCGCTGGCCCTGCTGGGCGCCCGCGACCACGCGGCACTGGTGGGCGCACTCTACCGAAACCTACGCGAGGACTTCGGCGTGCCTGCGGTGGCGTTGCGGCTCTGGGGCCCGGATCTTGAGCCAGGCCTGGATGCGGTGATCGAACTAGAAAAAGTCAGCCAGGGGGCGCGCGTTTTTGTGGAGAGCCTAACGGCACCTTATTTCTCCGAGCGGCCCATGTTCGAGAGCAGCGGCTGGTTCGACAACGGGCCCCAGGATCTGTGCTCGCTTGTCTACGTGCCGCTGCGCGCCGAGCGCAGCCTGGGCATATTGGTACTCGGAAGCCCGGAGGCGCAGCGCTTCGCGCCGGACCTGGGCGTGCTCTACCTCACGCGTATGGGCGAGTTGTCCAGCATGGGCCTGCGCCGGATCGTGGAGGCGTAGTGCCGGGAGCGGACGAGGCGCGCGCACAGGCCCATCCGGACCGCAGCGCCTGCGAGGCCTACCTATCCTGGCTGAGCGCTCATCGGCGCCTCTCGCCAAAGACGGTGGCGGCCTACCGGCGCGACCTCGACGCGCTGCTGGCCCTATCCCACCCCACCCCGCTCGCGCAGGTGGATGTGCATCTGGGCCGACGTCTGTTGGCGCAGATGCGTCTGCGCGGACTCTCGCCCGCCTCGCTAGCGCGCACGCTGTCGGGCTGGCGTGGCCTTTTCCGCCACCTCGCCCGCGACGCGCAGGTGGCCGGCAACCCCTTCGCCGGGCTGCGGGCGCCGCGGCGCGCGCCTCGCTTGCCCGGGGTGCTCTCGCCCGACGAAACGGTGGCACTGGTGGAAGTGCCCGGGGATGACGCCCGCAGCGTGCGCGACCGGGCCATGCTCGAGCTGTTTTACTCCTCAGGGCTGCGCTTGGCTGAACTCGCAGGCTTGCCGCTGCGGGAGCTGAACCTCGACGATGCAACGGTTCGAGTCCTGGGCAAGGGTGGCAAGACGCGCCTGGTGCCGCTCGGTCGCTTCGCCGTTACGGCGCTAGGAGAGTGGCTGCCGCACCGGGCACTGCTGGCCCGTCCTGGCGTGGACGCCGTGTTCGTCAACCTGCGCGGCGAGGCGCTCAGCCACCGGACCATTCAGTACCGCGTGGCGCGCCTGGGCAGTGCCACCGGGATGGCGCAGCGCGCCCACCCGCACTTGCTGCGCCATGCCTTTGCCTCCCACCTGCTGCAATCGAGCGGCGACTTGCGCGCCGTCCAGGAGTTGCTAGGCCACGCGAGTATTTCGACGACGCAGATTTACACCCACCTGGACTTCCAGCACTTGGCCCAGGCCTACGACGCCGCGCATCCGCGCGCCAAGCGCAAGTGAACCAGACGGCGAGCCGGCCGCTGCGCCTGCCGGGGCTGCGCCTCAAAGCGGGTCGCGAGCGCTCGCTGCTCCGACGGCACCCCTGGGTGTTCTCCGGGGCGGTGGACCGCGTGGAAGGCAACCCCGGCCTTGGGCAGACCGTTGCCGTGCGCTCGGCCGATGGCGCCTTCCTCGGCTGGGGCGCCTACAGCCCGGATTCGCGCATCGCCGCCCGCATCTGGGACTTCGACGAGTCCACGGTGATCGATGTGCCATTCTTCCGGGCACGCCTCGCGCGCGCACTGGCGCTCCGGGAACGCCTCTTGCCCGGAGAGCAGGCGGTTCGGCTGGTGCACGCGGAGTCCGACGGGCTCCCCGGATTGGTCGTAGACCGCTATGGCGACGTGCTCACCCTGCAGGCCTCCAGCGCTGGGGCGCAACATTGGCGCGAAGCCATTGCCGATCTGCTGCTGGAACTCACCGGCGTCACCGGGATCTTCGAGCGCTCCGACGCCGACAGCCTTGCCGTGGAAGGCCTGCAGCCCCGCACGGGCACGCTTCGGGGTCCCGAACTGGGGGAAGTCCCCTTCCAGGAGCAAGGCTTGCGCTTTCGGGCCAACCTGGCCCACGGCCATAAGACGGGCTTCTACCTGGACCAGCGAGACAATCGCGCACTGCTGGGCTCACTCTGCGCGGGGCAAGAGGTGCTCGACTGCTTCTGCTACGTGGGCGCCTTCGCCACGGTAGCCCTGGCCCGGGGTGCGAAACACGTAACGCTGGTGGATTCCTCGGCCGACGCCCTCGATACCGCGGCGGTGCACTTGGCGGACAACGCCGTGGCGGCCGGCGCCGAATTAGTCCAGGCCGACGTTTTTCAGTATCTGCGACGGCTGCGCGACCAGGGCCGTAGCTTCGACATCGTCGTGCTTGATCCCCCCAAATTCGCGCCCACCGTAGCAACCGCGGAGCGGGCAGCCCGCGGGTACAAGGACATTAATCTCTTGGCTTTCAAGCTGCTGCGACCCGGCGGACTGCTCTTCACCTTCTCCTGCTCGGGCGGCGTCAGCGCCGATCTCTTCCGCAAGATCGTGGCTGGAGCGGCGCTCGATGCCGGCGTGGATGCGCAGGTGTTACGCCACCTGGGTCCCGGGCACGACCATCCGGTGGACTTAAGCTTCCCCGAGGGAGAATATCTCAAGGGCCTGCTCTGCCGCCGCTGCTGAGCCCCCGCATTGAGGAGTCTCATGAGCATGACCCGCTTTGTCGTCCTCCGCCACGGCGAGACCCACTGGAACACCGAGGGTCGAATGCAGGGCCACCTGGACAGCGAATTGACCCCGCTGGGAGAACGCCAGGTCGCCCTGGCGGCTCGGGAACTCGCCGGCGAGACTTTCGAGCACCTCATCTCAAGCGACCTGGGTCGCACCCTTGCCAGTGCGCGCGCGCTATGCCGGACGGTGCAGCTACCCATCGGGCGCGACGCGGCCCTGCGGGAGCGGCACCTGGGGGCCTTCCAGGGCCTCACGCTCGCGGAGGCACGCGCGAGCCACCCGGAGGACGCCCGGCGTTTCTCCGAACGCGACCCCGAGCATCAAGTCCCCGGCGGGGAGAGCGTGCGGGAGGTCTACGAACGCGTGGCAGCGCGCTTCGAGGACTTGGCGCGCATGCATGCCGGGGCCAGGGTCCTGGTGGTGACCCACGGTGGGGTGCTAGACGTCCTCTACCGCCACGCCCGTGGACTCCCGCTCGGTGCACCCCGGGATTTTGCGCTGCCCAACGCCGGGATCAACCGGCTGGAGTACCGGCGCGGCCAGTGGCAGGTGCTGCAATGGGCCGCAGTCGACCACCTGCAAGGGTCTGGGGTCACCGAAGCGGTGGCGGACTCGCGCCAATGAACCCACCCGAGCGCACCGCACCGCACCCAGCCACAGCCTTCCTGCGTTGGATCGCCGCGACCGCGGTCATTCTGCTCTCGGCGTGGCTGCTGCGCGGCTTTCTGCCCGCACTGGCCTGGGCCGTGGTGATCGCGCTGGCCACTTGGCCGCTTTATCAACGCGTCCCCGAGGGGCCCCTGCTGGTCCGGGGCACCATTCGACGCGCACTGCTCTTCACCCTGGGCGTGGGCGGGCTGCTGCTCGGCCCGCTGTTCTACGCGCTGGTGATCGCCGGTAGCGAGGCCGAATGGTTGGCCAGTCAACTCGCAATAGCCCAGCGCCAGGGTCTGCCGCCGCCCGACTGGCTGGCCAGGCTGCCCGTGGTTGGCGGCGAAGCGCTGGCCTTCTGGCAATCCGTCCTGGGCAGCGCCGGCGGGGTGAGCAGTTGGATTCACCAATGGCACCCCCAGTCCGTGGTCAACTGGGGCGAGATCGTGGGCGCCCAGTTGTTGCATCGGGGCGCTACGCTGGCATTCTCGTTGGTCACCCTGTTCTGCCTTTATCGCGATGGGGCGGCCCTGGGCGCTCGCCTGCTGCGGCTTTCGACGCTTGCGCTGGGCGATGCGGGAGAGCGCTACACCCTGCATGCGTTGGCTGCCGTGCGGGCCGCCGTCAACGGCCTAGTGCTCGTCGCTGCTGGCGAAGGGGTGCTTATCTGGATGGGCTACGCGCTGGCAGGGCTTCCCTCGTCGGCCGTGTGGGGCCTCGCGACCGCCGTGCTCGCACTGGTTCCCTTTGCGGCGCCCGCGGGCGTGGCGGCGGCTGGGCTGATCCTGCTCGCGCAGGGCAAGGCGGTGGCCGCGGTGGCCGTGGCGGCCTGGGGCATGAGCGTACTCTTCATCGCCGACCACTTCGTGCGCCCAGGTCTCATCGGCGGCTCAGTGCGACTGCCTTTCTTGTGGGTGCTGCTGGGCATTCTGGGCGGAGTGGAGACCTTCGGCCTGCTCGGCCTTTTTCTGGGGCCGGTGGTGATGGCGCTCGCCGTCTCGCTATGGCGCGAGATACCCGACCCGCCCTGAGACAGCCCCCCTGTCGCCCAGCGCCCGTACAATGGGGGATGGACATTGAAGACACGCGCCCCTTTGCGGGGCTGACCCCGGAGCGCATCTTGGACGCGCTCGACGACATCGGCCTGCGCGGCGATGGGCGGCTGCTGGCACTGAACAGCTATGAGAACCGCGTCTACCAGTTAGGGATCGAGGACGCGGCTCCGGTGGTGGCCAAGTTCTATCGCCCGGGGCGCTGGTCCGACGAGGCCATCTTGGAGGAACACGAGCTGCTCGCGCAACTGGCGGAGGCCGAGTTGCCGGTGGTTGCACCACTACCCATTGACGGGCGAACCCTGCACCAGGGACAGGGATACCGCATGAGTGTGTTCCCGCGCAAGGGTGGACGGGCACCCGAGTTCAGCAACCACGACACGCTGGAGTGGATGGGCCGTTTCATCGGTCGGCTGCACGCCATCGGCGCGCTGCAACCCTTTCGCCACCGCCCTGCGCTTGACGTTGAGAGCTTTGGCGAGGAGCCGCGGCGCTACTTGTTGGAACACGGGTTCATTCCCCCTGACCTACGCCCTGCCTGGGAGGCAGCCGTGGACCAGGCCTTGGCCGGCGTGCGGCGCTGCCAAGCGCGCGCCGGCACCGTGGCCACGCTTCGCCTACACGGCGATTGCCACGCCGGTAATGTCCTCTGGACCGACGCCGGGCCACATTTCGTGGACTTTGACGACAGTCGCACCGGACCTGCCATCCAGGACCTCTGGATGCTGCTCTCCGGAGAGCGCCAGGAACAGATCGGCCAAATGGCCAGCCTGCTGGCAGGCTACGAGGATTTCTACGACTTCGACAGCCGGGAGTTGCACCTGATCGAGGCGCTGCGCACACTACGTCTGATTCACTACAGCGCCTGGATCGCCCGCCGCTGGGACGACCCCGCCTTCCCTGCGGCATTCCCCTGGTTCAACACCCAGCGCTACTGGCAGGACCGCGTGCTGGAACTGCGCGAGCAGATCGGGCTGATGGACGAGGCCCCCCTCTGGCCCGCCTGAGGGGCGACCGGAATGAAAAGGGATGCACCGGCAGACTACTTGGGGGTGGCGCCCGGCGCGGCCACCGGCGGCATCTCCGGCTTGCGCGGCGCCGGCTGCCCGGATACCGCTTTGTCGTCCTGCCTGGCGCTGCGCTCTCTTGCGGAGGTGGGTCCCTTCTGCGCCTTGGTGATCTCCCCGTCGCGGTCCTCCTGATGCACCTGACCGCTGGGCTTGGCACGGTGGGCCTTGGGCTTCGCCGGGCTCCCCGGGGCGGGCGCTGGGTCAGGCGCTGCCGCCAGCGCCGGCAGAGCGAAAAGACCCAAGAGGCACAGGGCGGCTAGGCGCGTCGGCAGTTTCACGGGCTTGGTCATCATCCATCTCCTGGTAGAACCGGGGCTTGGTGGCGTTCGGTGCGCCCCGATGGCACGCACCGCCCGAATAACGCGCCAGGCCCAAATGCGGCTGACAGGCGCACTGCGGGTCTTACTTAGTCCGCGGGCATCAAGCCCAGCGTGCGCCCTGGAAATCCGGCGGCGTCGAAGTAGCGGGTGTCATCCACACGCTGGAAGCGCAGCAGGGTACGCAGGCCACCGGGCGCGGGCGCGGAGCGAAGCCATCCCTGCTCGAAGGCGGGGACGGGTTGATCGATCGCCTCGCGCAGGACGCGCCCCGGCACCGTGCCCCGCCCCGTGTCGAGCCCGAGCAACCAGGCGAGCGTAAGGCCCACATCGGCGTTGCTCACGGGCGCAAGATCCACGAATCCAGCGCGGAAGTCAGGGCCCCGAGCGGCGATGAAGTTCAACGTATCCGCGCGGCTGAAGCTGCCGTGCATGCCCTGGCCCTGTTGCAGGCTGGTGTCAGCGACCTCGACAGCACACAGCAGCGGATCCTCACACCCCGTGGAGAAGCTGCGGAAGTTCACCAGGATCGAAGGCACCGGCGTTCTGGCCTCGCCCTTCAGATTGATATCGCCCAGGCGCAGGGTGCCATCGAACCGACCCAGCGCGTCATCGACGAACAGCCCGCTCACGTAGTCCTGGCGCAGGAGCACGTCCAGGACGGACTGGACCAAGCGCCGATCCGGCCGCGCCAGATAGATCAGGTCGGATCCCCCGTTGGCCGCTACCGCGAGCGCGGGCGCCTCGGGCGTGCCGCCGATGAGCGCATTGCCTCGCCGCGGATGCCCGTCGGGGCTCACCACACAGTTCGCGTCGTCCGGATCGTACAAGGGAAGGCCCAGCCCACGCGCCAGATCCAGGGCCAGGAACCCGGGCGGCAACTGCCCCGGTCTGACGGTCTTGGTGTCGGGATAGGACACCCGCGCCGAGGCACTGGTGAGGCTTTCCTTGGCGATGGTGGAGAAGCCGTGGTCAGAGGCCACGATGAGGTCGGTCTGCCCCGCCAACCCCAGGTCCTCGAGGGTTTGCAGTATCCCGGCCAGATTGTTATCGGCGTCGCGCACCCCCGCCAGCGAGGTGGGCCCGTTGATCCCGGGTACCAAGGCGTTGGGACTGTCGCCGTGGCCGTGCTGGCTGCCGTCCGGATCGCGCGACCAGTAGACCAGAAAAAATGGTCGGCCCTGTTCGCGAAACCACGGAAGAATTACCCGCGTGGTGGCGGCCAGGAAGTAGTCCTGCTGCTGCCGGTTATCCACGAGGGTGCCAGGACGTTCGGCATCCCCGGCATCGCCGTTGGCGCCCCGCTTTGGCGTCACCGTCGGCAATCCCTGCGCCTTCAGGCGCGCGGCTACTTCCGGGGATAGCGGCACGCCGGCCGGTGCGGGCATCCCCGTGGCGTCATCGATCACCACCGTCGACTGGCGACCGTCCAGGGTATGGTCCTGGATCAGCGTGGGGCCCAGTTTGCCCACTGCGGCGGTGGCATAGCCCAGACAGCGTGCGGCGGCCAGTAAGGTGGGCTCGCCCAGGAAATCTCCCGCGTAACGGGCGCTGGCGTCGAGTTCGGCGAGTACGGCATTGTTCTCGATGAAGGGAATCGGACTGCCCGCCGCTGACTGCAGCCCGAAGCCCGCGAGCAGGGTATTACCGAAATCCCCGGTGTCGCCCAGATGGACCCCAGTGGCGAAGGCCGAGGCGTTGGGTGTGGTGAAGGTGGGAAACAGGGAGTGGGCGTTCGGAAACGCGACCCCTGTGCGCCGCAGCGCGTCCATGGTTGGCGCGCGCTGCGCGTCCACCAGGCGCCCGCGCAGCCCATCGGGCACGAACAGCACCAGGTTAGGCCGGGCGGCCATCGGCCGGGCGGCCGCGCGCAGGGCTAGGCAATCCTGCGCTTGCGCGGGGAGCAGGCAGAGTGTGAGCAGGATGGGAACCGCGCTAACGCTGCGTCGCATGGCTGGAACTCCTCGAGAGAAAATGCCGCAGGGGTGCAAGGTGCAGTATACGTGGGCGTGCTCTTAAGCTTGCCCTAGGGCGCGGCGCGTGGTCTGAGGCACTGCCCGCAAAACGTGCAAACCCGGCCGGGCCTGGAGTAAACTTCGCGGACTGGCTTAATCTCGGGTCATGTCATGATCCACCCTGACCCGCCAATGATGCCCCGATGACCCGCCAATGACCTCGGCACGCTGGTTTCGCGCACTCCTGGTGCTGCTGCTCCTTCTGGGGCAGTACGCTGGACACGCGCACGCCCTCTCCCACTTGGCGGACCCCCCGCCAGCTCGGGAGGGTGCGCCGGTCGACGGAGCCAAGGTCTGCGAGCTGTGCTTGCTGTCGGGGCATCTCGCCGACGCGCTGGTTGCCCCAGCGTTCGCGCTCCGGGTTCCATCGCCCGAGCTCCTGCAGTCCCTCTGGCTAGCGGCCGACCACAGCCCCCGGCTGCAGCGGGCATTTCGTTCGCGCGCCCCTCCGACCGCCCACTGAGTCCTGCGCACTGGCTGGCGGCGCACCCTCTACCGGGGGTGCGGCCTCGTGGAACTATCGGAGAGCATGGCGTGAAAGAGAATGACGTGAACCGGCCAAAGGCCTGGCTCCTTGCGTTCGCCTGGGTGTTGCCGCTGTTTGGCCTACTCCCAGCGCACGCGGCGGGCGACAATGAAATCGAAACCCTGCGCGGCGAGTTGACGGAACTGCGCCGCACCTACGAGGCACGTCTCCAGGCGCTGGAACAACGCCTCGAGACCGCCGAGGCCCAGCGAACGCCCGCGGTGGTGCCCGCATCGACAGCGCAGGCGAGCCCGCCGGAGGCTGCAGGCGCGGCTCGGGCGCAGTCCGCAGGGACCTTCAACCCGGCGCTGTCGCTGATTCTCAACGGAACCTTTAGCGACCAGAGCCTAGCGCCGTCGGAATACCGCGTGACAGGCTACCAACCAGCGGGGCAGACCGCCCCGCTCGCTCGGAGCTTTAGCCTGGGCGAATCCGAGCTCTTCGTCACGGCCAACGTGGATCACTACTTCATGGGCGCGCTCAACCTGTCCCTGAACGATGCGGACCGCGCCACGGTGGAGGAAGCGTACTTCCGGACGCTGGAACTGGGACGGGGCCTCAACCTCAAGGGCGGGCGCTTCCTCTCTGGGATCGGCTACCAGAACTCGGTACACGCCCACGCCTGGGATTTCGTGGACCCGTCGCTGGTGCAGCGCGCCTTGCTCGGCGACAATTACGGCGACGACGGCCTACAGCTCACCTGGCTCGCCCCCACCGACCGATTCCTCGAACTCGGCGTGGAAGCGGGGCGTGGACACCAGCGGGTGGGCTACGCCGCGGATAACCCTGCGGACGCCAACGGGGTGGGCAGCATGGCTGCCTTTGCCCACCTGGGTGACGACGTGGGCACCGGGGGCAGTTATCGCCTGGGCCTGTCTTACCTGCGCCAGAGGGCCAACACCGTGGGGCTGCCCTTGGCCGACCTCGATACCGTCACCGGCACGACCAACCTGTTTCGTGGCCGCTCCAGCCTCTACGGACTGGACGCCGTCTACAAGTGGTCCCCTCAGGGCAACACCCAGTACCAGGGGCTGAAGCTGGTGGCGGAGGTTTTCTCACTGCATCGTGATGGGATTCTCACCTATGACGTGAACCCTTCCACCGGCGGCGCCGGTGCCCAGGGGCTGGGCCCGCAGGTCGATCCGCTGCGTCTTACCCAGACGGGCTGGTACATCCAGGGCGTCTGGCAGTTCGATCCGGTGTGGCGCACCGGTCTGCGGTATGACCGTCTGGAAGCGCCCAGCCTGGAGGCAGGCGCCAACGCGAGCCGCTTGAGCGGTGCGGATTTTCGCCCGCAGCGGCTTTCTCTGATGCTCGACTGGAATCCCTCGGAATTCAGCCGAATCCGCTTGCAGCTCTCCCAGGACCGCTCCCAGCCAGGCGCGCGCGATGACCAGATTTTCTTGCAGTACAACTACAGCCTGGGGGCCCATGGGGCCCACGGCTACTAGCTGGATGACATCGACCATGAACCGTATCGTCCCGTACTTCGCAACCTTCCTGCTGCTGCTCCTGGGCAGCGCGCCGGCGAACGCCGCACTTAGCATCTTCGCCTGCGAACCAGAGTGGGCCGCCCTGGCCAGCGAGCTCGCCGGCGCTCGCGCGACGGTCTACGCAGCAACGACCGCGCAGCAGAACGTGCACATGGTGCAGGCGCGCCCCAGCCTGATCGCACGGGCCCGCAACGCCGACCTGCTCATCTGCTCCGGCGCCGACCTGGAGGTGGGGTGGTTGCCGCCGGTGATCCAGCAGTCGGGCAATGAACGGATCGTGCCGGGCAAGCGCGGCAACCTCGAAGCCGCGAACTACGTGCCGCTATTGGACGTCCCGGCGGTCGTGGACCGCGCGCTGGGAGACCTGCATCCCCGCGGCAACCCGCACGTGCATCTAGATCCGCACAACCTGTTGAAGGTAGCGCACGAGTTGGAACTGCGCCTCGCGGCGCTTGATCCGGCCGGCGCCACCGAATACGCGAGTCGCGCTAAGGCCTTTGCCGCGCGCATGGAGACTGCCATCCGCCACTGGGAGGAGCGCGCGGCGCCACTGCGCGGTGTCGGTGTAATCGAGCACCACAAGGAGTTCACCTACCTCTTTCACTGGCTAGGCATGACGGTGCTGGGCTCGCTGGAACCCAAACCCGGGGTGGAGCCGACCTCCAGCCACTTGGAAGAGTTGTTGCGCCAGCAGAAGGAGAGTCCCGCCAAGCTGATCCTACAGGCCAAC
Organism: Betaproteobacteria bacterium; assembly: GCA_025356655.1. GTDB lineage: Bacteria > Pseudomonadota > Gammaproteobacteria > Burkholderiales > SHXO01 > SHXO01. The sequence goes on from JANXRW010000164.1 coordinate 18,626, forward strand.
AACCGGGATCCCCGTCCCGCCCAGTGGCTATCGGAGAAGACAGCGACACCTGCCGTTGCGCTGCCCTGGACCTTAGGCGGGGACGCCGCCGCCAGGGACCTATTCTCGCTGTTCGACGAATTGATCGATTTGATGCTGAAGGCGCGCAAATCTTGAGCGAGGGCCCATCAAGCGAAGCCCTGCTGCGGGTGACCGACCTGAGAGCGGGTTACCGGACCCCGGTGGTGGGGCCGGTTAATTTTACGGTTGAGGCGGGCGAGATCCTGGGCTTCAACGGTCCCAATGGCGCGGGCAAGTCCACCGTCATGAAAGCCATCGCGGGCGGAGCCCGGGTGTTCTCCGGCAGCCTCGGGCGCCGGCCCGGGCTGCGCGTGGCCCACCAGCATCAGAACCCCATGCCGCTGGAGGACATTCCCGTTTCCGGGCGGGAGTTGCTGCAGTTGACGGGCGCCGGGGAGGACGGGCTGCCGGAGTGGATACGCCCGCTGCTCGGCCAGCGGCTGGATCGCCTCTCCGGGGGTCAGTTGCAATTCCTTCAGGTGTGGGCCTGCATCGACGCGCCCGTGGACTTGGCTCTGCTCGACGAGCCCACGAACAACCTGGACCGCAAGGGCATCGCGTACCTTTTGGAGGAGTTGCCGCGGCGCCGCTCGAAGCTCGCCATGGTGCTGATCAGCCATGACCGGGACTTTCTGGATGCGGTGTGTCACCGGGTCGTGGAGATCGGACAATGAATCTCGAAGCCCTGCTCGACCCCACCTTCGGGTTTCCCCTGGTCACCGGTCTCGTTTTCGCCCTCACGCTCCCGGTGTTGGGCTTGTACCTGCGGCTGCGCGACGAGTGGCTCGCCGCGCTTGCCTTTGCGCAGTTCTCCGCCGCGGGCTCGCTCGCAGCGGCCGTGGTCAGCCTGCCGTTCCAGGCCGGCGCGCTGGCGGCTGCCTGTGCCGGTGCGCTAGCCAAGGGAGCGCTGGCGCGCAGCGGAAACAGCGGCTATGCACTGATCCTGCTGGCCGGCTGGGCCGTATCGATCCTGCTGCTGGTCAACGTGCCGGCGGCGGAGCACCTGGCACACGCGCTCTTTGATGGCCAGCTCTACTTTGCGGGACCCTTGCACCTGGCCGGCGCCCTGGCCTTCCTGCTGGTTAGCGTAGTGGCCATGCGCTGGTTGTCGCGGCCCCTGCTGCTCGAACGCATGCTGCCGGACTTCTTCAGTGCTAGCGGCCGCTCCGCCCGGCGTTACCACCTGCTGTTCGACCTGTTGATCGCCTGCGGGTTGGCACTCTCCACGGCCTCCATGGGGGTCATGGCATCGTTTTGCCTGGTGTTCATTCCAGCGCTGATCGCCTATTGGCTCGGCCCGAATTGGCGCGGTTCACTCCTCCTGGCGGGCGCCGTGGGCTTAGGCGCCTATCTGCTGGCCTTTGCCCTCGCGCTCACCCTGGACCAGCCCTTCGGGCCGGTCCTCGTCCTGGTCCTGCTCGCCGCCACCGGCGCCGCCCACTTGGCCGTGCGCATGCGGGGCCGGGCACGCGCTACGGCGGACGGGGGAAACGGAAGGATTCTGCGCTAAACTTCCGTGTCTCCCCAAAACGCAGGGTCGCCCGCCCTGCGCCACTGTGCCCCGTCTATGGCAATACCTTCCTTCGAGCGCTCCCAGTCCCCGCCGGCACGCCTGCGCGAAAATCCCGCGCAGGCGGCGGCGTTGCTCGACGCCGAGGGACGTGAGGATCGCGCCGTGGAGCTGTTGTCCCTGGCGGTGGCGACGGACGCCGCCCACCTTGGTCCGGAAGCCTGGCACATGCTGTTCGAATTATTCCGGTTTCGCGGCATGGCGCGCGAGTTCCGCGGCTTGGCTACCAGCTTTGAGGCGGTATTCCTGCGCCCAGCGCCCCCCTGGATCGGTCCCGTCGCCCGGCGCTTGGCTGCGGACCTGCTACCCGGCGGGGCCTGCTTCCTGGAGTTACCCGAGGCACTGGACCAGGGTGTCGACGCGGCGCTGGAACAGCTCTCGGGCGCGGTGCAGGGGCTGGGCGCACTGCATCTGGACCTCAGCCAGATCCGCCAGGCGCATCCCGAGGGTGCGGCCGGCCTCGCGCGGCACCTGCGCGGATTCATGTCCCGGAGTGTGGCCATCCGCCTGACCGGGTGGGAAACCCTGGCAACCCGCCTGGAGGCCGCCATCGCCAGGCCACGGGTGGCCCCAGGGCCCTGCGCGCTGCTGCTCACGCTGTATCAGCTGCACGGTCGGCGCGCGGATTTCGAGCGGGTGGCACTGATCGAGGCGCTGCTTGCGGGCAACGAACCGCCGGCTTGGGAACCGACCCTGCTGCCGGTGTTCCCTCTTCGGCCAATCGGGGAGCAGCGGCAGGAGCCGCGCTACCTGGGGCGACCCGACCAAATCTCGCTGCGCGGGGTGATCGCACTGCCCGCCGACGAACAACTCGACCTGTTGGAGACCTTCGAGGACAGCCACCCCTGGGCGAACATCGACCTCTCCGGCCTGCGCCGCATGGACCTCACCTGTACGCGCCGCTTCCTCGACCGGGTCAACGGGCTGGCCCAGCGGGGTACGACCGTTCGGTTGCTCAACTGCACGCAGCTCTTCCGCACGCTTCTATCCACCCGTGGCCTGCACCCCGTCGTAGTGGTACCGTGGCCACCAGAAATGAAACCGGTGGGGGGCTGATGGAATATCATGGAACAACTGTGCTCTCGGCACGCCGCGGCAACCGCGTGGCACTGGGCGCCGACGGGCAGGTCACCCTCGGCGCCGTGGTGGTGAAATCCACGGCCCGAAAGGTGCGCAAGCTCTACCACAACCGCATCCTGGCGGGGTTCGCCGGGGGCACCGCTGACGCGTTCACGCTCTTCGAACGCTTCGAGGCCAAGCTGGAGAAGCACCAGGGCCACCTGATCCGCTCGGCCGTGGAGTTGGCGAAGGACTGGCGCACCGACCGTATGCTGCGACGCCTGGAGGCCATGCTTGCCGTCTGTGACCGGGAAAGCTCCCTGATCATCACCGGCAACGGCGACGTGCTGGAACCGGAACTGGGGTTGGTTGCCATCGGTAGCGGCGGCGCTTACGCGCAGGCGGCGGCGCGCGCGCTGCTGGAGAATACGGAGTTGGAACCAGCCCAAATCGTCGGCAAGGCCTTGGCCATCGCCGGAGACTTGTGCATCTACACCAACCAGAATCACATCATCGAGACCCTGGACTAGGCGCCCCTGCGCCCCGTCCAAACGCACGCCATGTCGATGACCCCGCAGGAAATCGTCCACGAACTGGACAAACACATCGTCGGCCAGCAGGAAGCCAAGCGCGCGGTGGCCATCGCGCTGCGCAACCGCTGGCGCCGCCAGCAAGTGCCAGAACCGCTGCGCCAGGAGATCACGCCCAAGAACATCCTCATGATCGGTCCCACCGGCGTGGGCAAGACGGAAATCGCACGCCGCTTGGCACGACTCGCCGACGCGCCTTTCATCAAGGTCGAGGCCACGAAGTTCACCGAGGTGGGCTACGTGGGCCGGGATGTGGACACTATCATCCGCGACCTGGTGGAAATGGCCATCAAGCTGGCCCGCGAACGCGAGACGCGCAAGGTCCAGTCGGCCGCCTCCGACCGGGCCGAGGAACGCGTACTGGACGTCCTGCTACCGCAAGCACGCGACGCGCTAGGCGAATCCGAACCGGAGGCGGCGCCATCCGCCACCCGCCAGCGCCTGCGCAAACGACTGCGAGAGGGAAGCCTCGATGCTCGCGAGATCGAGATCGACTTGGCGGCCGTGGCTCCGCAGATGGAAATCCTATCGCCGCCGGGCATGGAGGACCTGACCGCGCAAATTCAGGGGATGTTTCAGAACCTGGGTGGCGGCCGGCGCAAGCAGCGCCGCTGCACCGTGCGTGAAGCGCTGCGCCTCCTCGCCGAGGAGGAGGCGGCGCGGCTGGTGAACGACGAGGAATTGAAGGCCCTGGCCCTGCAGAATGTGGAGCACAACGGCATCGTCTTTCTGGACGAGATCGACAAGATCGCCAGCCGTGCGGAGACCTCCGGTGCGGACGTGTCGCGTCAAGGCGTCCAACGGGACTTGCTACCGCTGGTGGAAGGCACGACCGTTTCCACGAAGTACGGGATGGTCAAGACCGATCACATCTTGTTCATCGCCAGCGGCGCGTTTCATTACGCGCGGCCTTCGGACCTCATCCCGGAACTGCAGGGGCGTTTTCCCATCCGCGTGGAGTTGTCTTCGCTCAGCGTGGAAGACTTTGAGCGCATCCTCACCGGCACCGACGCCTGCCTGACCCGTCAGTACGTGGCGCTGCTCGGCACCGAGGGCCTGCGCCTGGAATTTCAGCCCGGCGGCGTCCGGCGCTTAGCCGAGATCGCCTGGCAGGTGAACGAAAAAACCGAGAACATCGGAGCACGACGGCTCTACACGGTCATGGAAAGACTGCTCGAGGAGGTTTCCTTTGGCGCTGCGGCGGCGCAGGACGTGTTAGTGGTGGATGCCGCCTTCGTCAACGGCCGACTCGAGGGCCTCGCAAGCAGCGAGGACTTGGCGCGCTACGTGCTGTAGTGGCGGCCTGAAATTTTTCTGCCCCGCGGACTTCCGGGTCCAGCGGGGACCCGGCACAGGCCCGCGCAACGCCGGGCCTAGCAATCGCAACGGCTAACGTGGCGTCGAGAGAACATGCAGAACAGAAGCACCTATTCCCTGGAAGTCAATCCGAAACTCCCCGCGCGACTGGCAAGGCTGGAGGAACTCGCCTCCAACCTCTGGTACAGCTGGGACCGTCCCACCCGCACCTTGTTCTCGCGGCTGCATCCCGGCCTCTGGAACGCCATCGGACACAGTCCAAGGGCCTTCCTGCGGCGCGTGGACGAGCGCCGCCTGGTGGCAGCGGCTGACGACCCCGTCTTCCTGGGAAACTTCAACCGCGTCCTATCGGCCTACGACACTTATCACAACGAACCGCTGCGGCGTAACGGCTCTGAATGGCTCGACGGGCGCGACCTGATTGCTTACTTCTGCGCGGAATTCGGCTTCCACGAGAGCTTCCCCATCTATTCGGGCGGCCTGGGCATCCTGGCCGGCGACCACTGCAAGACGGCGAGCGACATGCGCCTGCCCTTCGTGGGCGTGGGTCTGCTCTACCGGCAGGGTTACTTCTCCCAGGCGGTGGATACCGAGGGCAATCAGCAGGCCTTCTACACGGACTCCGAATTCGAGTCGCTGCCCATCGAACCGGCGAGCGGCCCGGAGGGCGGCGACCTACGCATCTACGTGGACATGCCCTCCGGGCGCGTTGCGGTGAAAATCTGGCGGGCGCGCTGCGGCCACGTCCAACTCTGCCTCCTAGACACCGACCTGCCAGAGAACGATCCCCGAGCGCGCAACATCACCCATCAACTCTACGGCGGGGACCGCACGACGCGCATCGAGCAGGAAATCATCCTGGGCATCGGTGGAGTGCGGGCACTGCACGCCATGGGGTTAAAACCCACCGTATGGCACATCAACGAGGGCCATGCCGCGTTCCTGGTGCTCGAGCGCATGCGCGCGCTCACGCAGGCCGGGCTCGACGCCGCCAGTGCCCTGGAGGCCGTCGGCGCCAATACGGTTTTTACGACGCACACGCCGGTGCCGGCTGGCCACGACTACTTCGACGAGGCCATGGCTTGGCGCTACTTCGAACCACTGTGCCGCGAGATGGGCCTAGAGCGGGGAGCGTTCCTTGCCTTGGGCCGCGCCGGCGAAGGCAGCGAGTTCAACATGACGACGCTGGCCACGCGCGGTTCGCGCCACCAGAACGGCGTGAGTCGCATCCACGGCAGCGTCTCCTCACAGATCCTGCACGACGTCTGGCCGCAGATCGATCCGGCAGACAACCCGGTGGGCTACGTCACCAACGGCGTGCACGTGCCGACCTTCCTGGCGTCCGAATGGAGTGACCTGTTCGAGCGTTTCCTGGGCTTCGACTGGACCCAGCGGATGACGGACGTCTCCTTCTGGAAGCGTATCGACGAGATCCCCGACCACTTGTTCTGGAGCACCCGGCAGTCGCTGAAGACGCAGATGCTGCATCTGGTCCGCTACCGGGTCAGCCGCAACCATTCGCGTAACCAAGGCTCCGAAGCGCACCTGGACCGGCTCCTGCGCTTCACCGACCCGGCCAACCCGAGCGTGCTCACCATCGGCTTTGCCCGGCGCTTCGCCACGTACAAGCGCGCCACGCTCATTTTCCAGGACCTGGACTGGCTGCGGCGGCTGCTGTGCAATGACGAGCGTCCCGTCGTGCTGCTCTTCGCGGGCAAGGCGCACCCGGCCGACCAACCCGGGCAGGATCTGATCCGGCGCATCACCCAGGTGGCGCGCATGCCGGAGTTCGAGGGCCGCATACTCCTGGTGGAGGATTACGACCTGCGCAGCGCCCGCCGCCTGGTGGTCGGGGTCGACGTGTGGCTGAACAACCCGATCTACCCGCTGGAGGCCAGCGGGACCTCCGGGATGAAGGCGGGCATGAACGGTGTCATCAACCTGAGCGTGCTCGACGGCTGGTGGGACGAGGGTTATGACGGACAGAACGGCTGGGCAATCAAGCCGGTATCGGAAGGCTTCGACGAGGGGCGGCGCAACCAGGAGGAAGCAAAGATCCTCTACGAGTTACTCCAGGATCATGTCATCCCGGCCTTCTACAATCGCGGTGACAGGGGTTACTCGCCGGAATGGGTGCGTATGTCCAAGAACTCCATCGCCAGCCTATTGCCACGCTTCAGTTCGGCCCGCATGGTTCAGGAGTACGTCTCGCGACTCTACCTGCCCGCCTCACGACAGGGCCGGCGATTTGCCGACGCCACCACAGGGGCCGCCCCCAAAGTAGCGCGCTGGAAGGCGCACGTGCGCGAGTGCTGGAACAACATCCGGCTACGCCGCCTGGACACGCCGGCGCGGACCCTGCCCTTCGGGGGCAGCATCCAGCTCGACGTGGCGGTTTTTTTAGACGGCATGCAACCCCAAGATGTGGTGGTGGAGATGCTCATCGCCCGGCAGACGGGCGACAGCCGGTACCGCGAGGCCAAGCGTCACCGCTTCGAGTGGGATGGACAGATGACGGAGGAAGGCGAGCACCGCTTTGTCCTCCAGATCACCCCTGATCTCTGCGGAAAGCTGGAGTACCGCATCCGCGTCTATCCTCACCACGAGTTGCTCACCCATCCCTTCGAGATGGGCATGATGCGCTGGCTCTAAGCGCCAGGACCGTTGCCAAGCGGCGACCGGCTCAGGTAGACTGCTTTCGAGACGCCGGCGGGACAGAATGTCCCGCCCCGAGCGGCAAGAGACGGCTGCCCGCAGGCTGCGCGCGGGAGTCGGCATCACCACCCGAGGGCTCCGCACGGACGGCGCCCCGCTACAGGAGAAGCAGCCATGGTTTCCACTTCAAAAAAGCGCATCATCGGCAGCGGCGTTTTGGCGCTTGCGGGCCTTCTGGCCTGGGGTTCGGGCAGTGCGGACGAAGCCCGGGTCAAGGTCGATGACGGGTCCTTCCGTTGCATCACGCAGATGACACCCGTGCGCCACTTCTTTGTGGACAACCTGGCGGGTAACTTGGCCGGGACGGTGGCGGTGGCCCAGGCGGGGAAGGGCGACTATCCGGAGGGTTCGGTACTGCAGATCATGCCCAACGAAGTGATGGTCAAGCAGCAGAAGGGCTTCAATCCGGCGACGCGGGACTGGGAGTTCTTCTGGATCGACAACACCAAAGAGGGCTCCAAGATCTTCACGCGGGGCTTTGCCGAGGTCAACAACCGGCTCGGCCTGAACTGCTTCGCCTGTCATGTGAAGGCCGAGCCGGTCTATGACTTCGTTTGCGAGCAAGGCCATGGCTGCGACCCGATCCCGGTCACGCGGCCGATGTTCGGTGCGCTGCAGCGCACCGACCCGCGCTGCCCCAACGCCAGCAACGTCTCGGCGGAGGATGCAGCGTCACTGCAACAGTTGGGTGAGATCGTGAAGGCGCTGCTCAAAAAAGACTAGCCGCCCGGGCGGGCTACGAGTAGGCAGCCCCCCCGAGGCACCATCGCCACGCACGCTGCGCCGCAGCACTTTTGGGCCGACGTTAACGTCATAGCAGTGGCGCCTTACATTGCGCTCCTCTGCCGGCCCAGGGTGCGCGATGGCCCCGGATAAGCACAAAGCCAAGATCGCGGCGCGATCGGGTTACCTAACGAATTTCATGGGAGAACAATCTATGGCTGTCCGAATCCTGGGCCGGGCAATGGCCGCCGCCTTCGCGGCGCTGGCATTGAGCGCCCTAGCAGCCGATCCCATCCATATCGGCCTAGTGAACGAAACGACTGGACCCAACGCCGAAGCCGGTCAGTACACGGTCAACGGCGCGCGCTTGGCACTCGAAGAAATCAATGCCGCGGGCGGCGTGCTGGGCCGGCAGTTGGAGCTTCGCATCGAGGACAACCAAAGTACCAATCCGGGTACGGTGCTGGCCTACTCCAAACTGCTGGGCGAGGGCGGCATCAGCGCCATCATCGGTCCGATCCGCAGTACCCAGGTCCAGGCCGCCTCCCCGACCATCGCCAAGAGCTCGATTCCCTCGGTCATCGGCGGGACGGACCCCAGCCTCACGAAGGTGAACAATCCCTGGATCTTCCGGGCACGCCCCAACGACGGTTACTCCTCCCGCGTGATCGCGGACTTCGCCGTCAACAGCCTGAAGCTCAAGAAGGTCGCCATCGTGCATTCCACCGACGCCTTCGGCAGCGGCGGCATGGCTGCGCTCACCAGCGCGCTGAAGGCGGTCGGCGTGACGCCGGTGTTCGTGCAGGGCTACACCAACAATTCGCAGGACTTCACGCCGGTCGTTCTGGCCCTGAAGAAGTCTGGGGCCGATGTGCTGGCCACCTACATGACGAATTCGCCCGATGTGGGCATCTTCGCCAAACAACTGCGCCAACTCGGCGTGACCATCCCCTGGGTGGGCTCGCCCTCACTGGTCACCGACACCGCCATGAAACTGGCGGGGTCAGCCCTGCACAGCACCTTCGCCATCGCCGACTTCACCCCGGGCGCGAACCCTGAGGCGAAGGCCTACGCGGAGAAATACAAGGCCAAGTACAAACTCGACCCCGACGTATACTCCGCCTGGGCCTACGGCGCACTGCACCTGCTGGCGGCGGCCATGGAGCAAGCTAAGAGTGCTGAACCTGCGGCCGTGCGCACCGGGCTGCTGAACACCTGCGGCTTCAAGAGTGTCGAGGGCAAATACTGCTTTGACAAGAACGGGGACGCGCTTCACGGCTATAACGTCGTGAAGAACGAAAATGGTCGGGTGGTGTTCATTAAAACCATCACCTTCGAAAGCAACAAGTAGCTGGCGCGCACGCGCGAAGGGGGGGCCGTGTCAGCCCTGTTCGACAATCTTCAGGTGTTGTTCCAGGGCCTTGCCCTGGGCAGCATCTATGCGCTGGTTGCGCTGGGCTTCGTGCTCATCATCCGCGCCACCAATGTGGTGAACTTCGCGCAGGGCGACTTCGCCATGCTCGGTGCCTACGCCATCGTGACCTTCCTCGTCGGGCTGCAGTTGCCTTACGTGGTGAGTATCATCCTGGCCCTGCTGGTCATGGCGGTTTTCGGAATGCTGTTCAATCTGGGCGTCTACTACCCACTGCGAAACCGTTCCTTTCTGCCCGTCATCATCAGCACCCTGGGTGCCTCGATCTTCCTGCAAAACACCGTACTGGCCGTGTTCGGCCCGCAGCCCAAGCCACTGGATAAGATCCTGAATATCGACGGCATCCAGGTGGGTGGTGTGTTCCTGGACAGCCAGTACTTGGTGATTCTGGTGGTGACGCTGTTCGCGGTGGCCTTCCAGTATTTCTTCTTCGAGCACACCCTTCTGGGCAAGAAGTTGCAGGCCACTTCCCAGGACAAGGACATGGCCCGGCTATTGGGCATTCCGGTGGCGACGATGATCGCCATCACCTTCATCTACAGTGCGGCGCTCGGTGGCCTTGCGGGAATTCTCGTTGCGCCCATCCTGTTCGTCTCCATCGGGCTGGGATCCATCATCGCTCTTAAGGCGTTCGCGGCCACCATCATCGGTGGCTTCGGGGACGTCACGGGCGCCATCGTGGGCGGCCTGCTCCTGGGCGTGATCGAGAGCTTCGCCGCCTACTACATCTCCGTTCCCTACAAGGACGCCTACGCCTTCCTGGCCTTGTTCCTGTTCCTGCTGCTGCGTCCGCAGGGGATCTTCGGCGAGAGGGTTTCGGAAAAAGCATGAAGGCAGAGGAACTTAAGGCCCCGAGCGCGGGCGCTTCCCAGGGCAAGCTCATCGCCCTGCTGGTGCTGGGGGCACTCATCCCCCTGCTGCCCTTTCTGATCCCGGTCAGCCAGTACACGCTGAACATCTTCATGAACGCGGTCACCTACGCGGTGGCGGTGCTCGGGATGGTCGTGGTGTTAGGCTACACGGGCCAGATCAACTTGGCACAGGCCGCATTCTTCGGCATCGGTGCCTACTCGGTCGCGCTGGGAACGGTGGGCTGGGGCCTAAGTTTCTGGATGGCCGCCGGCAGCGGCATTGTCGCGGCTGGTTTGGCGGGACTGGTGCTCGGCCTGACCACCCTGCGCCTGGGCGGGCACTACCTGGCCATGATCACCATCAGTTTCCAGCAGATCTTCGATCTGATTCTGGTGAACTGGGTCGAGGTCACGCACGGGCCGGACGGGATCGCTGGCATTCCCCGGCCGAGCGTCTTCGGCTTTGTGCTGGCCGACGACCGGTTCTACCTACTGTTCTGTGTGGCAGTGCTCTATGCCTGCATCGCCTTCGTCTGGTGGCTCCCTAGCACGCGACTAGGCCGCGCCATGCGAGCGGTACGCGAGAACGAACTGGCGGCGGAGGTGGTGGGTGTGCATACCTTGCGCACCAAGGTCTTCGCCTTCACCCTGAGCGCCATGCTGGGAGGCATCGCCGGCGCACTCTACGCGGCAGGCTTCGCTTACATCAGCCCGGACAACTCTAGCTTCGCCCGGTCCATCGAATTCCTCACCATGGTGCTGCTGGGCGGCGTGCAGTCGCCCTTTGGCGGCGCCATGGGAACGGTGCTGCTCATCCTGTTACCCGAATGGCTCCGCTTCCTGAAGCAAATCTACCTGGCGATCTACGGCCTAGCGGTCATCCTCATTATGGTGTTCCTTCCTGAGGGCATTTGGGGCTTGGTTCGCGGCGGCTGGCGCAAGCTGGTGCCCGAACGCGTTCCGCCCCGGCGGAGCGTGCCGCCCTTGGATTTCGACGCCGGCCGGGTAGCCGACGGCAAACCCATCATGCGGATCACCGGACTGCAGAAGCACTTCGGCGGACTGCGCGCCGTGGACGGCATTGATTTGGAGGTCGCGCGAGGTAGCGTGCACGCGCTGATCGGCCCCAACGGCTCCGGCAAGACCACCTCGCTTAACGTGGTGAACGGCATCTACTCGCCCACTGGTGGGCAGATTGTCTTCGAGGGCGTGGACGTCACGGCGATGAAGCCGCACCAGCGCGCAGGCCTGGGCATGGGCCGGACGTTCCAGAACATTCGCCTCTTCCAGTCGCTGTCTGCCCTGGAAAACGTCATGGTCGGCGCCCAGCGGGACAACAACCCGATTCCGGGTGGGCGCCGCGGGCTAGAAGACCGGGCGCTGGCCGCCTTGGACTTCGTGGGCATGGGCGAGAACGTGCACATGCTGGTGAAAAACATGCCCTACGGCCACCAGCGCATGGTGGAGATCGCCCGCACCCTGGCCGGTCACCCTAGCCTGCTCCTACTTGACGAGCCGGGTGCGGGCCTGAACCAAACCGAGAAACAGGAACTCGTGGCCCTGCTGCTGCGGCTACGCGGCCACGGTCTCACGATCTTTCTGATCGACCACGACATGGGGGTGGTGGAGAAGGTGTCGGATCGCATCACGGTGCTGAACTTCGGCAAGAAGATCGCCGAGGGCGCCCCCGCAGAGGTGCTGCGCCAGCCCGACGTCATCGCGGCCTATCTTGGGGAGGCGCCCGTCCATGGCCCTGCTTGAACTGAGGAACGTCAACAGCTTCTACGGCAAGGTGCACGCCCTCAGGGGCGTTTCCCTGCAGGTGGAAGCGGGCGAGGTCGTCACCCTGCTCGGGGCCAACGGCGCAGGAAAGAGTTCTACCTTGCGCACCATTTCCGGGTTACTCCGCCCCACCTCCGGCGAGATTCTCTTCGAGGGCAAGCCCATCCATCAGATGAACCCGGAGGCGGTCGTTCGTCTGGGGATTTCGCACGTGCCAGAAGGCCGGCGCATTTTCCCGGGTCTCACCGTGCGCGAGAACATCATGCTCGGATCCACCAGCCGGGGGCACATCAGCCGCAAGGAAATGGCCGACGGCGTGGAGGAAATGTTCGGTATTTTCCCGGACCTGCGCCGCTTCGAGAACGCGCTGGGCTGGACGCTCTCGGGTGGCCAGCAACAGATGCTTGCGGTCGCCCGCGGGTTGATGGCAAGGCCGAAACTGCTGCTGCTGGATGAGCCCTCCCTGGGACTTGCCCCGGTGATCGTGCAGCAACTCTTCGCTACCATCCGCAAGATCCATCAACTCGGTGCCACCATCCTGCTCGTGGAACAAAACGCCAACATGGCGCTGTCCGTGGCGGGACGGGGCTACGTGTTGGAAACCGGCGCCCTCACGGTGTCTGGCTCGAGTGCCGAACTCCTGGGTAACGAGGAGGTGCGGGCCGCGTACCTCGGCGGACACGCGGCCTGAGGGCCGGCGGGCGCTACACGCCCGCACCCGTGCCGGACCCGGGAACCCAGGCCCTCGAGGCAGTGCACCGCCAGCGGAAACGCCGTGTGCGACTCCCCCCCGATCAACGCGCACAGTCGACCGTTGTCGAGCGCGTGGGGGGTAGTCTAGCGGTAGCGCATCTCGGCTAGGGCGGCCCAACGGGGAAGAACCCATCCGTCCAGGCGGATTGGGGGCCAGCATAGTCCCGCCACGCGAGGCTTCGCCCAGCCCTGGCGACGCGCCAGCCCGTCGAGAACCGTCGCCCACTGCTCACCCGTCAGGGTCTGCCCCCTGACGTGCCGGGCTGGGAAGGGTTGGGAGGCCTCCCGGCGTTGCGCGACACGTACGAAGACCGTGGCGAGGTCTCCCAGGCGGCAGCAATTCTCAATGTGACGCTTAGGTGGTCGGGGGGCTGGCGCTGAAAGGGGTTTGGGGCATCCGTTCAGAGTCTGCAGCAGTTCGTGGGCGTCCTATGCCAGGTAGACCCCGATGCGCTTGGGACTGGCATTGTGGC
>JANXRW010000028.1 GCA_025356655.1 Betaproteobacteria bacterium
CTGACCGCGCCCGCGCGGGCCGTCGCGACAAGCGGATGGGCAGCTGCAAAAATGTAGTGCCATACGCACGGCAATAACGCTCTACGTTGTTGCTTTAATTAGGGTTGACGGAGCGTGATGACAAACTCGGGTTAGGTCCCCGAGGAGACCTGACCCCTTCACCGCTCAGCGCCTGCCGGCTCCTGGCCCCACCCGGCGAAGGATTAGCGCCCTAGCCTTGGCCGTCGCACGCGGATGCGGCAATGTGTATTATTCGGCGAGGCTTCATAAACCACTGGGACGAATAACCTTTCACTATGAAATTTAAACCCCTGGGAAGAACCGGCGTTCAAGTCTCGCAACTCTGCTTCGGCACGATGTCCTTCGGCAGCGAGGCCGATGAGCAGGCGTCCGCGGGCATGTTTAAAGCTTGTCGCGACGTCGGCATCAATTTTTTTGACACGGCGGACCAATATGGCGCCGGTCGCTCCGAGCAGATACTCGGCAACCTCATCCAGGGGGACCGGGATGATCTCGTAATCGCCACGAAGTGCTTCAATCCGACCGGGCCGGACATCAATGCACGGGGGCTCTCCCGCCGGCACATCGTCTACGCGGCAGAGCGCAGTCTGAAGCGCTTGCAGACGGACCGAATCGACCTTTTCTACCTCCACCTGCACGATCCCGCCACGCCGCTCGAGGAGTCCCTGCGTGCATTGGAGGATCTCGTCCGGGCCGGAAAGATTATCTATCCCGCAGTCAGCAACCACTCTGCTTGGCAGACTCAGAAGATCGTCGACATCCAGGAAACTCATGGCTGGGCTCGGGTGCAGGCCATCCAGCCTATGTACAACGTGGTCAAGCGGCAGGCCGAGGTGGAATTACTCCCCATGGCGGAATTCAATGGCTTGGCCGTTCTCCCCTACAGCCCGGCCGGTGGCGGACTGCTCACGGGCAAGTATGCGAAGTCGGACAAGCCCAAGGCAGGCCGGCTCGTGGAGAAGGCGATGTACGAGGCACGCTATAGCGACGATTGGATGCATGAAACCGCCGCGCATTTCGCCGAATTCTGTAAGGCACAGGGCGTCCACCCCATGAGCATGGCAGTGGCGTGGGTGGGCTCCCACCCGTCGGTGACGGCACCGATCATCGGCGCACGCAGCGTCGAACAGTTGCAGGCATCCCTGGACTCAGTGAAGGTCACCATCACGCCGGAACTGAGGGCCGAGATCGGGGCACTGTCCCGTACGCCGCCGCCGGCCACCGATCGGTTGGAAGAGACAAAGCCCGCGAAATAGATTCACTCTACCGCCCCCCGTGGTCGGGCAGCGACAACTGCCCGACCACGGTTGCCGCATCGGTAACCGGCGGCACCCGCTGGATTCCATCGTGGAGGGCGCTCAGGTCCCATACCAGGATGGACCGTTGGCGCCCCCGCAGACCGCAGAGGAGACGCGCTCCCGTGTCCGGTTGCACATCGGCTGGCAGCCGGGAAATCAGCTGCCTATCCCCGGCACTCGCGGCCGCACGGATCGACTGTGGCCACGAGGGCTCTCCAGCCCATACGCGCCCTAGGTGGACGACCCCGAAAAATCCCTCCCTCGACCCACTTCCAATCGATCAAAAACACCCATTATGTGGACATGTAAAGCGCTTCCTATGGGCTTCGGATGAAGTCGGATCCCTAAGAAAGCATTGGTCGACTTCTTGCTCTCTTCATTTGGTCGATTAAGCTTTGAGACCAAATCCCTAATTGCGACATCGCGTCGTCCGATTTCCTTGGATTTTCTTGACTCTTTGGGCGTCACCGGTAAACTATTGTCAGAAGTCTGTCGTATCTGTTTCGTGCCCGTACGACCAATATAGCCTTGAGGCTGGTGTCCGGTGCAGAGAACGACGACCGTAGGATCGTTCCCCAAGGAGACCCACTGATGAAATCCCCGCTCTCATCCCTTGCCGTGCGTGCTGCCATTGCTGCCCTCCTCCTAACGGTAGCCAGCCAAGCCGTGGCTGCACCGCGTCGCCCACCCGTGAAGACGCTCCCAGCGCCGATCGCCGTGGTCTTTGGCGGCTTGGCTTTCGCGGCGGCAGGTCTGTTTGGCCGCAAACGCCGCAAAGCAGGGGACCAAGCGCGGGCGTCAGAGCTCAGCCGGACCGAATCACCGCAGAAGTAGCGCACGGCACTGGAAGGCCTCGACGTCCAGGAGCCAAGGCAGATAAGATAGCTGACACGATCCTGACCCTCATCGAGGAGTGCCCGTCATGGCTGTTACGCCTAACGCTCACCGGCTAGCCCGCCGGGACTTCCTCGCGGTCGGCGCCGCGGCTGCTGCCGTTGCCTTATTCAGGCATGTACCCGCGCGAGCGGCGGCCTCCGCTGGACCTGCATCACCCGCCTTGATCGAGGATCTGGTCGCAGCCAACCGAATCCTGGCGGATCAGGGCGTCGTGGATGGCTACGGCCACGTGAGTGCTCGCCACGACAAGGACCCCACCAAGTACCTGCTGGCGCGCTCGATAGCCCCGGAGTTGGTGAGCGCTGAGGACATCCTGGAGTTCGACCTGGACAGCAATCCCGTGGAGGGGCGTGGGAGGAAGCTTTATCTGGAGCGCTTCATCCACGGTGAGATCTACCGCTCGCGCCCCGATGTCATGGCAGTGGTGCATCACCACTCGCCTGCCGTTATTCCTTTCGGCGTCACCAAGGTACCGCTGCGGCCCATCTATCACATGGCGGCCTTCATCGAGACGAGCCTCCCCGTATTCGAGATCCGTGACACGGGAGGCATGACTGATCTCCTGGTGCGCACCCCGGAATTGGGCCGCGCCCTGGCGCGCACCTTGGGTGACCGCCCGGGCGTGCTCATGCGCGGCCACGGCGCCGCGGTCGTGGGTGCCTCGGTGCCGGACGCCGTGGGTCGGTGCGTCTTCTTGCAGGTCAACGCGCGCATGCAAGCTCAGGCTATCGCGTTGGGCGGCGAGGTCGTGTACCTCGACCCCGAGGAGGCGCGCAAGCTCGCGCCCCTATCGGGCTATGACCGCGCTTGGGAACTTTGGAAGCGCAAAGCAATGGCGAAGTAGGCGGCGACGGCTCCGTGCCGTAGGGCCTTCAGTCGCACCGACAGGTCCGATCGGTGGTTCAATCCATTTAGGCGGAGGCTATGTTGACACCGTTGACAGGCGAGGAATTCCAGTCGATGGGGGACCAAGGATTATTCCTGGTCGTGGCATGTATTGCCGTCGTCGACCAGACCTATGGACTCGCACCGTTCGCCCAGCCGCTTCAAACCTCGGCGCCGGATGCACGCTTGGGCTGCCTTTTACTTCCGCAGGTCGCAGATCTCGCCGCAGCGCTAGGCATCGAGACGTTACCCAGCTTGCTCATCATGCGCGAGCGTGTGGTTCTGTACTGTGAAACCGGGGTGCCCGAGGTCTCGACCGTCACCGCCCCCGCTGGTCGCGCCGCGCGCATGGACATGCCGTCGGTTCACGCAGAACTGCAGTGCGAGCAGGAAGCCGAGTTTGCCCTGCACAGCCGCAGGGCCTGCCCGACCACCTGGCGTCGCAACTAACGCTCACGGCCGGGAGGACTCCGTGATGGCATGCTCTGAGGCGCCCGGCGGCGCGGAACGCAGCGTGACGCGCATCTTGAGCACGACCGCGCGGATGTCGCGCCTGACAAAATAGGGGGGCAATAGCCGCCAGGCCAATAACCCGCCAGCGCCCGCGAGCGCTGCACCCCCCAGCCAAGCGCCGCCTCCGAGGAAGCCCATCACCACGACCCCGAGCACCGCCGAGGACACACGCGAACTCATCCATCCCTCGTTGATGGCGCGGCTCTGCGCGACGCCAAACAGCAGGGCCTGGAGCCGTCTCGCGCTAGGTTCCACGCGCCGCGCGCGCACCGCCAGGGTAGTGGACCAGAGTTGCGGCTCGCCTCGCATCCGGGCGAGTTCCCCCTGGAATGCCTCCACGGCGGCGAGCAGCGCCTCAGAACGGACAATGCTGAAGCCTCGAACCTCGCAGCAGCGCAGCAAGTCCGCTAGGGCCCCCGCCATCCGGCTTTGCATGGCATCGCGCTCGCGCAGGGCGTTAAGGGCTTGCTGCTGCTCGCTCTCCCGTTGCTTTTGCATCGCTGCGCGCGCTTCGGGCATTAGTGCCTCCAGCGCCAAGCATTGGGCAGCAGGCATCTGTGCGGGGGCACCCAAGTGCTCCATCCAGGGACAGGCCACGCGCAAGCGAACCAATTCTTCGCTCAGGCGCAGGCGCAGGCGCTCTAGCCAGCGCGGATCGAAGGCCGCCGCGAGCAGCCGCGCATGTAAAGGCAACAGCGAGGGCTTGCTAGCGCCACCGTCCCCGTAGACCAGTTCGTCGTAGTCGGCGGTTTCATGCCTTCGCGCGTTACTCAGTAGTGCGCGTAGGCTCGTCCAGGCCTGTTCGAACCCCTGACACGCCTCGTCCCAGCGTCGGGCGATCTCCGCCAATTCCGCATTTCCCGCTGCCGCGTAGGCTTCCAGAACACGATGCTGGTGCAGGGCATCGAGCCAGAGTTCAGCGCTCTCGTCCCCCTTGAGCGCCTGGTCCGCGCGTGACAAGACGGCGCGCAGTTCAATGCCCTCCCCGCGCCAAACCGGCGGGATACCGGGCGCCAAGTGCAGCATCAGGCGGAGCAGCTGCACATCCACATGCAGTGCGCGCTCCTGGCGCATGCCGAGCAGCAGGCGGACCGTGTCCTGGTCCTTCTGCACATCGCGGAACCAAGCCAGTAGCTGGCCGTTTCCCAGGTCGGACACCGCCTCGCGCCAATGGCGTGCGAAGGCCGTCGCCAGTTGCTGTTGATTCTGGCAAAGCTCCCCACCCAGCCGATAGGGCGCCTGAAAACCGGCGAGATCCGGCTCGGCGGGCTCCGCCTGGCTTGAGTCATGAGCCAACCAGCGATCCACCTCGGTCCCACCCCAGCGCAGGGCCGGGTCGCGCAGCAGTAGGCCACGGAGCAGCTTACGCAGGCCCGCGTCCTCCACCCCGGAAGCGTCCACGCGCCGGGTAGCCAAGTGATGCAGGATGACGGCATCGGACAGGCCGGCGAAGGGGTGGCGTCCCAGGGCCATTTCCAGCAGCAGGATTCCCAGGGCCCAGTAGTCCGTCTTAGCGTCCACGATGCCCGAGAGGCCCTCCGGTGCCCCGTAGTGCAGCGTGCGCGCCGTCCCGGTGAAGCGCTGCGTGGCGTCGAGCACCGATGCAATGCCGAAATCCGCAAGTACGAGGCGCAGCGGTTCACGACTGCGCAGCAGGATGTTGTCCGGTTTGAGATCCCGGTGCACCAAGCCGGCGGCATGCACCGCGGCCAGCGCCGCTGCGACCTGAGCAGCCACCGCATGCAGGGTTCCCAGAGGCAGTGGACCGTTGCGCGCCAGGTCCTTTAGCGACCCGCCAGCGCAATACTCCATCAGTTCAAAGTAGTGCCCGTCGGCCACGCCGCTTTCCAAGGTTTCCACGCGGTAGCGGGATTCCAGGCCTTGCAGACGCTGCCTCACGCCCGCCTTGGGAATTAGCCCACCGCGGTAGATTTTGGCCACCACCGGCGGGCCCCCGGCTGAAGGTTCCAGCAGGAGGAGTTCCGCCTCAGCGCCGGTAGAGGGAAACGGGCGGATCACACGATGGCGCGCGGCCAGCACGGCGGGCAGCCGCAGGAGGCCGGCGGCTGCGGCGACGTCTCCCGCGGGTTCCAGCGATCGATCGCAGTAGCGGCACCGCACGGAGCCGGCCGGATTAGGCTGGCCGCAGTCCTGATGCGGGCAGATCCGCTCACCCGCCCCGCCCTGCGGGCCCGTCCGCCCCAGCGGCAGGGGTGTCGGCGCTGGCACCGGCCGCGGCACGGGCAGCGCATTGCCCTGCCCCTGCGCTTGCAGGTCAACCCCCGTGAGCAGCGCCCCGCAGACACAGCGCATCACCTCCGCGGCACTTTCTGCTCCGCAGCTCGGACACACTCGAACGTAGGACGAGAGGAGCGCGTCGCTCATTGCCGCCAGGAGACCTGGGAGAAGTCCACGCCGTTTTCGCCGCAGGCCTGCTCCAACGCCGCCAAATCCCCCCGCGCTGGAATGCCCACGTACCAGACGCGTTGGCTGTCGACGAAGACCTGGATTCGCTTGTCGAGGGAGGCGGTGCTCTGCGCAAGAGGCGCCGCGAAATGCGCCCGCGCCCGCTCGGTAAGCAGTTCGAGGCGCTGATTGTCCGATCCGCGCCAGGGCTTGAGCGTCGGCTGTGAATCGATGTAGGGCTCCGCCAAGACGGCATCGAGCCTACCGAGGAGTGCTGCGTGTTTGCGTCGCAGGGTCGACAGCGGATAGCCGCTGTAGCACAGGATATCGAAATCCAGGCCGGCGCTCGTGCGCCAATCGAGCAGGCCGTCGAGAAAGGCTGCCAGCGCACCCGGTTGATCAAAGGGCTCGCCGCCGGAGATGGTGATGCCGTCGGGACTGCCGCTCGAACTCTCGCGGCACCACTGCAACAGGCGCGCAACAGTCATTTCTCGCCCGGGATCCCGCGCCCAGGTGTCGAGCGAGACGCAGCCCTTGCACCGGATACTGCAGCCCTGCAGCCAGACGCCAATGCGGCGGCCTGGACCAAGAACCGTGACGGGAAAATGGGCTTTGTTGACGGAAATCTTCAAGACCGGGTGGCTACCCGTCGAAGGGCTCGCATAGTCGCTCCCACCTAGGCCAGCACGAGCGACAGACTAACCACCTGCTCGTGCTCCTGCAAGGCGGTTACCGAGACCCGGCTGCGGCCGGTGAGGTCCTGGTCGAAGAGCGCCCGGGACAGCGGATTGATGAAGGCCGACTCGAGCTCGTTGCCAATGCCGCGCCCCCCGTTGGCCAGATCCCGAGTACAGCGTTCGAGCAGCGCCGCGCGAACCTGCGCCGGCATGCCCAGTTTGAGCTGCAGCTCATCGCTCACGCGCCGCGCGACGTTGCGCAGCATGCCATCGAAGATACGCTCAGCGACCTCCGGCGTGATGAAGTTGAACACCACGATGTTGTCACCGATCCGATTGAGAATCTCCGGGCGCGAGAGACGAAACTTGAAGTAGTCGCCAATGGCCCCGCGGACCTTGCTCTCCACCGTCGCATAGCTGTCCCCGGGACGCACGTTCTGTACGCGGCTCCCCTGGGCATCCTCGACGAAAATGCCGAGGTTGGAGGTAAACACCAAAATCGTCTCGGAGAAATAGGTCGTCTCGCCACGCCCGTCCGTGAGCCGACCATCCTCGAGAATCTGCAGGAACTTGTCCAGGATGCCTGGGTGCGCCTTCTCGATTTCGTCGAAGAGCACCACCGAGAAGGGTTTCTCTCGCACGGCGTTGGTCAGCTCGCCACCGGCGTCGAAGCCGATGTAACCCGGGGGCGCTCCCAGGAGCCGGGCACTGGCGTGCTCCTCGGCGAATTCGCTCATGTCGAAGCGCAGGTAGGCCCGCTCGTCACCGAAGACGAGGTGCGTGAGCGTCTTGGCCAGTTCCGTCTTGCCGACGCCCGTGGGCCCCGCGAAGAACAACACCCCGCGTGGCCGACTGGTGCCCGCGCGCGCCTGGGCGCCGGTCATGCCCATGACCGAGCGCTTGAGGATGTCCAGGGTCTTCACCACAGCTGGACGCTGTCCCTTCACGCGGTCCTCGATGAAGGCTTGGGCGTCACGGATCCGCTGACGCAGGTAGTCTCTGCGCCAGGGGTTATCCAGGGCGCCGACCTTGAAACTGCGCACCGCGTCCTCGATATGCGCGATCCCCAGGTCCTGCCGGCTCGCCAACTCAGTAATGTCGGAGAGCGCGGAAAGTGTCATGCCCTGCGTGCCGTTGGCGAAGGCCTTCACGAAAACCTCTCGCTTTTCCTCGGGCGCCGTCGCGTAACCCGCGAAGAGCGGCGCAAGCTGGCGGGCCGTGGCATCGCGCGTCTCGAAATCCGGCCGCGCGATCACCAGACTCGCCACCCGTTCACTGTCCAGGGTGAACCAAGAGGGCAGATCCTGCGATCGATTCACTAGCCAGAGGACGGGATTGAACAGCGGGCTCCCCCCGGGGTCCCGGGGAACGACGGGCGTGGCGTGCAGGGACAGCTTTTCTGCGGCGACGAAGAACCGATGCTCCCCCTCGGCGAGGTGGTCTGGGTGGCGCGTGAGCCGCGAAGCAAAATCAACCACTAGGGCGCACCGGGTCTCGCGTTGCGCCGCCAAGTTCTTCATGACCTGGGTGAGGGTCTCCAGGCTCACCATCTGGCAGCCTTCGCACAGTTTCAGGTCGAATAGGCGCTCGGCCAGCGCTCTTGGACCGTCTTCGTTGGGATAGACACGAAGGCCGTCGGCAGTGTCGAACACCAAAAAAAAGGCGTAGCCCAGCGGCCTCAAGGTCTCCCAAGCGGCGCGCAGCAGCGGTGCGAGGGTAGGTCCAGGTGCCATGGGCACCAGAAAACTGTCCCGGATATTTCCGGAGACCACGAACTGGGAGCGAATGGGCAGCTGCCGCGCGAGGTCGGAGAGCCAACGAGGCGAGGCAGGCGACATGCCGGGGCGTCCGGAATCCAGGCTCACCCCGGCCGGGGAAGCTGCGCTGCACGCGGGCGCTGGGCCCCGGTGCCCGCCTCCTCCTCGCGAAATACGGGCAGACGCGCGCGCGCGACCTGCTGCACCGGCAGTTCACCTGCACCGAGGTGGCGTGTGACGGTGAGCCCCAGCCCGTAGGCCTCGAGCGCCTTCAACAGCGCGGGAAACTCTGCACACCAGCGATCTTCGGCGATATGGTCCAACACACTCCTCTCCTGCCCTGGGGCATCCACTGCCCGCACCACATTAAAATTCGCACCTTCGCCTCCGGAGGCGATGCGCATGCGTACCATGTGCTCGCCCCAGCCCGCGCGACGGAAGTGCACCAGCCCTCCCTCCACGAAGAGGGTCTCGTCGATCCCCTCCACCTGGTAACCGAGGTCAGCCAGAGCTTGGCCCAGCACCACGGCCTGCGCCTCCTGGATCATCCGTTGCTGGCTGCGCTCGAGACAGGCTTGGATGCGCCCGCGCAGTTCCGTGGTGAGGAGTACGGCGCGTTCGCCGGGCAAGGTGGCTTCTAGCTCTTCGGCAAGTGCGAGGATTTCCTGAGGCGCAGGTCCCAGATGCGCGATACGGGCAAGCAACCGCTGGGCGGGTCCCGAGGGTCTAGGGGCGGCAGGCAGGGCACGGAGGTCCAGGCCGGGCAGTTCCAACAGGTCACGCTGCTGCCGACCCACTTCGGTCATGACGATGCCTTGCAACTCGGCCAGGAGTCCCTCGAGAGCTTCAACGTGCGCGATCTGCCCTCCCTGCTCCGCCGCTGGCGATGCCGGGCAGACCCCGGCCAGGGCGTCGCCCAGGCCAATCTCGCTGGCCAGCGCCTGGAGCGAGCCCACCCGGGCTTCGAGTTCCGCGATGCGCTGCGCCAAGACGGCCTCTCCCCCGCGACGAGCCTGCGCCTGTGCGTCGCGGTTGCGATCCTGGATATCTTCATGCTGGTCGCGCAGGGCATGCCCCCTGCGGTAGCCCGCCGCCACAGCGCTCGCGGCGCGGATGGTCGCAGCCGCGACCAACAAGGCGATGGGATCAACCGGGCTCATCAGGATGGACTTCGGCCCGCTCATAACAACCCCCAGGGAGAATCGAGACGGCATTATCGCCCACGGCCGCTAACCTCGGGGCGACGGCTCGGCCGCCGTCCGGACCGCGGCATGCGAACGCTTGCGGAAGCCCGACCCACAAGCCATTGACGGTCCGGTTATCCGAACAACCCCAGCGGTCGCCGTCCGACGCGCTCGCCCTGGCATGATCAACTCGTCTTGCCGGGCGGCGCGGCTCCTGTGTTTCAGCCGCGACGCTTACGGAGTGCGCCGGGGCGACATAGGGTCCGGCCTTATGTTAAGCGCCCCCCTTCTGGCGGAACATGCCCGAGGTTTTAGGTACCCTCGGCTCGACCTGCACGGCCGCCGCCGCGGCGCAGATATCCGCTGGCCATCCCTGAGCGTGGCCCACGGCCCAAGTCTACGGGTGGGTTGACGCCTATCCATTGCAGCTAAAGCCGTTGCTCCGCATCCAGTACCCTTCGGCCCACCACGCCTCAGCCCCCCGCGGCGCGCCAAGGCCGCCGCTATCGAAATGCTCAATGCTGTGCTCTGACGCAGTTGCGTGTAGCCGGGGAAGCGAAGATTCCAGTGCCTGCTAGGCCGCGCTGTTTGCTAGGAATAGGTGGCGGGGGCAGCGAATTCATCGTCCACGAACGTAGCGGGTCCGATAGGCAATTGCCAGCCGCCGCGCTGGGATGTAGATTTGTATGCGTGGGCTCGGTGGCGTGCGCCGGTGTCTCCGCCGAACTCCGCCCAATGCCGGATTGTGGACGCCCGCCAGTTCGCTTTTGCATTCGCGCCGGGTTTGAACTTTGGAAAGCGGGCCTTAAAGCTGGCCCAATGGGAGCGACGGATGCGCTCGCTGGTCCGGGTTGTCTTCGCGATTGTTTTGTCTCTGGCCGCCAGCCCTTGCTTGCCTGCTGACAGAGCGGTCGATGCCAAAGCGGCATTTGACCGCGGGGAGTTCGCCGCTGCCCTAGCGTTGTGGACGCCCTTGGCGGAAACCGGGGACGCAACGGCCCAGGCCGCCGTCGGGTTTCTGCTCGCCACCGGCAAAGGAACAGGCGTTAACCTTCGTCAGGCAGCCATATGGTACGAGCGCGCGAGCAAAGCCGGCATGGCGGTGGCCCAGTACAGCCTGGGGTGGTTGTTTGAGTGCGGCGTGGGCGTGCAGAAGGACGACTCCGCGGCGGCCCGATGGTACACATTGGCGGCACGCCAGGACTATGCGGAGGCCCAGGCGGCCCTCGCCACCCTCTACGCACAGGGGCGCGGCGTGCCAGTGGATAAAGCTGAGGCTAAGCAATGGGGGCAGCGCGCGCAGGATGCGCGACAAGCCCCGGCACAGCCTTTCTCCCTCCCAGGCTCCGCGGCCTCAGATGGTGGGTTTTGGGCGCAGGTCCCGCTCCTGAAACGTTTCCTGGGTAGAGACCAATGCGCAATGGCCGATGCGCAGCCTCACCCTGCCGAGCCCGCGAGTGCGCCCCCGGAGGCGAAGGCCCCGCCCGCCGCAGGGTCGCTGTGGACTCGAATCCCCGGGCTTGGTCGTCTATTGGGGAAGGACACCTCAACAGGAGCGCCTACGACCGCAGCGGCTCCCGCCGGCCCAGCGGCTAAGCCATCCGAGTCGCGATCCTTCTGGGACCGTGTCCCGGGACTGTCGCACATGCTCGGGCGGGGCGACAAGCGAGCGCCCGCAGCGTCTTCCCTTGATGATCCAGCACGGCCCCGCCCCACCCGTGCGCCCGATGCTGCACCGAAGGTCACAGGCGTCACGCCGAAGACCCCGACGGGCAGTAGCGAGGTGGCGGCCGCAAGCGCCAACGACCAAGCAGAGGGGTTGATGGCACGCGGTGGGTTCGCGGCTGCCCTAGAACTGCTCCTGCCCCCGGCACGGCGCGGCGAGGCGCAAGCCCAATACCTGACGGGAAACTGCTACGAGGAAGCGGGGGGCTCTGCGCACTCCGACAGCGAAGCCCTGGATTGGTATCGTTTGGCGGCTAAGCAGGGGCACGCCGATGCACAATACCGCCTTGGGCTGATCTACTCGCAGGGCCGCGGGGTGAGCCCGGACGAAGCCCAGGCGCACCAGTGGTTCGCTTTGGCGGTAAAGGGAGGAAACCTCAAGGCACATAGCCGCCTTGCCTGGATGCTTGCTGAGCGAGATGCCGCCGCTAGCGATAGTGCGCAGGCCGCAGGACTTTTTCTGATCGCGGCGGAGGGGGGCGACATCGAGGCGGCGTGGGGGCTCGGGAGGCTGTACGAACTCGGCAGGGGCGTGGAGCCGTCACGAGCGCAAGCGATGCGATGGTATCGGCAGGCGGCGGACGGCGGCATTGCCGAAGCGCGCTTCCGCTTGGGCGTGCTTTATCAGTCGGGGGACGGTGTTGGGCGCGACCTAGCGCAGGCCGCGCGCTGGTTCGAGGCGGCGGCCAGCCAGGGGTCACCGGACGCCCAGGTGGAACTGGGTGCGGCCTACATGAGCGGGCTGGGGGTGGCCACCGACCCATCGCAAGCCCTGAAGTGGTACCGCAAGGCGGCGGATCAAGGCAACGCCACCGCGCAATTGGCCCTAGGCAGCATCTACGAAAACGGCACGGGCGTGCCTGTTAACACGAGCCAAGCACTGAAGTGGTATCGGGCCGCTTCGTCGCAGGGCAATGCGCAGGCGGACTACCAGCTTGGTCTGCTCCATCAACTCGGGAAGGCGGTGCCAAAGGATCTCGGCGAGGCGGCCCGATGCTTCCGCTTGGCGCATAGCCGCGGAAACGCCGCGGCGGGAACGCGGCTGGCCTGGATGTATCTTGAGGGCACGGGGGTTGAACAGGACGCGGCCGAAGCGGTTCGACTCTTCGGTAGCTCCGCGAGCCGAGGCGACGCGGCAGCCGCCTACGCGCTCGGCTTGGCGCTGGAGAGCGGGCGTGGCATCGGTCAGTCCGTGGTGGAAGCCCTGCGTTGGTATCGGGTCGCAGCCGATGGAGGTAATGCGCAGGCGCAGCACCACCTCGGTGCTGCGTACCGGGACGGGCAGGACGTTGAAGGCAATGAGCAAGAGTCCGCCCGCTGGTTCACCCGAGCTGCGGACCAGGGCCATGCGCAGGCCCAGTACGACCTAGGACAACTCTTCGAGTCCGGCCGCGGCGTGGCCCCTGATGGCAACCAGGCAATGCGGCTCTACCGAGCGGCTGCGCTGCAGGGGCTAGCGGCGGCGCAGGCGACCCTGGGAGCGGATTACCTAAAGCGCAGCCAGACCGGTGCAGATGCGGTTGAAGGCGTGAGATGGTTGCGCCTGGCGGCGGAGCAGGGGTTTGCGTCGGCGCAGCACGCGCTGGGATTGGCGCTCGCATCGGGCGTCGGCGTGCGGGTGGACCTTGCCGAAGCCGTGACCTGGTTCCGAAAGGCAGCGGAGCAGGAACTCCCAGGGGCGCAATTTAAGCTCGGTCAGGCGCGCGCCCTCGGGCTCGGGATCGAACAGGACCTGGCTGATGCGCTGGTGTGGTACCAGCGCTCTGCCTTGAAGGGATATGCCGAGGCTCAGGACGCGGTCGGCTCGATGTACGAATCAGGACAAGTCGGCGCCGTGGACTACCCGCAAGCGCAGAGGTGGTACCGCGAGGCCGCCAACGGCAACTCGCGCGACGCTCAGTTCCATCTCGGCGAGATGTACTACTACGGCCGCGGTGTCGTGCAGGATCGGGCCCAGGCTGCCGCTTGGTACCTCCCGGCGTCAGAGCAGAGACACCCAGGGGCCGCCTTTTCGCTGGGATACATGTATGACAGGGGCGAAGGCGTAGGGACGGATCCTGAAGCGGCAGCGGCACAATACCGCATTGCCGCCGATGGTGGCATGCCGGCAGCTCAAGTCGCGCTGGGGAATCGCTACCGAGAAGGCACGGGTGTGCCGGCCGATGACCAGAGGGCTGCCGGCCTGTATCGTGCGGCGGCGCAACAGGGCTGGGCGGATGGTCAGGCCTCCCTGGGCTGGGCATACCTTAACGGCCGCGGTGTGAGCTTGGACAATGGCACGGCGGTGTTCTGGCTGCGCAAGGCAGCGGATCAGGGGAACGCCTGGGGACAGCTGCTTTTAGGCTGGAGTTACGAGAACGGCCGCGGAGTCAACGTCGACCTGGGGCGCGCGGCAAGCTTATACCGCCTGTCTGCGGATCAGGGCTTTAACACTGCCCGCTGCTTCCTCGGCCTGCTCTACCGCAGCGGCCGCGGTGTTGTCCAAAGCTATGAGGATGCCCGGAAGTGGTTCCTACTGGCCGCCACCGCACGGTTTGGTCCCGCCATGTTTCAGCTTGGCGAAATGTACCAGCAAGGCCAGGGTGTTGCCGTGGACCTCGTCGAGGCCCATAAGTGGTTCAATCTCGCCGGCGTCGAGGGTGATGAGGAGGCGCTGCAGCGCAGGCAGGCGATTGAAGACCAGTTGACCCGTCGGCAGGTTGCGGAAAGCCAGCGACGGGCCGGCCAGTGGGCGAGCGTGCCAACGGACGCCGCGTTGACGGGTGGAGCGGACCAGTGGGCGAGCCCGCCGACGGACCCCGCGTTGACGGGTGGAGCGGACCAGGGGGCAGACGCCGGCGCCAAAAAAAGCGGCTCCCCCGCACGGCCACATATCAGGGGGAGCGGCTTCATCGTGTCGCGCACCGGTCTCGCACTCACCAATCACCATGTGGTGAAGGCTGCGACACCTACTTCGTAGCGCCGCCCGGCGGCGAGTGGCTGGCAGCCCTTTTGGTGGCTGACGATCCCCAGAACGATCTCGCGGTACTCAAGTTCACGGGGACCATAAAGGCCTGGGCCACCTTCAGGTCCGACCTTGTTCGGCAGGGTGAGGCGGTCATGGCGTATGGCTTTCCGCTCGGCGGCGCTCTAGCCTCCAGCGGCGTCGCTACCACGGGCACCGTCAGCGCCCTAGCAGGGCTCGGCGATGACCAGCGTGTTCTGCAGATCTCCGCGCCCGTCCAGCCCGGCAACTCCGGCGGCCCCCTGCTCGACGAGAAAGGCTTCGTGGTCGGCGTAGTGGTTTCAAAACTCAATGCCATGGCTATCGCGGAGGCCATCGGTGACATCCCGCAAAACGTGAACTTCGCGGTGAAGGGCACCGTTGCAAAAGAGCTGCTGCGTGACCAAGGCTTAGCTCCAACAATAGGCCGAGGCGGCAAGGTCCTAGGACTGCCACAACTGGCCGACCTAGCCAGGTCCATCACCATCGCGATCCGGTGCTCGGACCCCTGAGCTGACACAGGTTCACTCTGACAACGCCCCGCGACCGCCGCGTAGCAACGACCGAGCGCCACTCGGGTGGCGGGGTGCGGCCTCGAGCCGAGCGATCTTGCGTTGCGCGCGCGCGGTGGCCACAGCGCTATGCTGCGTTGTGGATTGCGGGTGTTTTCCGATTCCAGCAGCTTGAAATAGATGGATCGTTTTTCTCCGTCTGGTTGCAGCTTTTCCAGGCAACCAGGGTGTAGTCACGAATTGACTGTAAGCGGCTAACGGCCTGCTCGGCAGCGCCGCAGGAATGCGAGCCCGGCTTTTCCTGCCCGAAAATGCGGTCGCCAAAGCCAGTTTTCGATTGCGAAAACTAGCTCATTGGATTAGTATTAGACATGGCTGGCACCGTTCCGATCACCGTCATCGAGACGCCGGAGTTCTTGTCTGCGACTCGCAAGCTGATCAGCGACGAGAACCGGGCGCTGCTGGTGGATTACCTGGCCTATCACCCGACGGCGGGCGACCTGATTCCCGGAACGGGCGGCGTGCGGAAATTGCGGTGGGGCTTGGAGGGTCGCGGCAAACGCGGCGGAGCGCGGATGGTCTACTTCTATCACGATCCGGAGGTGCCGATCTTCGCGCTGACCGCCTACGCCAAGAACGAGCGGGCCGATCTGAGCCAGCAGGATCGAAATGACTTTCGAAAGCTGACCGCGTTGCTGGTCAGGACATTCAAGAGGACGAAACCATGAGCAAGATTGCCGACAGTATCCGGCGCGGCCTTCAGGAAGCGTTGGCCTATACCAAGGGCGAGGCGGACAAGAACGCGTATCGCGTCCATGTACCGGCGCAGATCGATGTAAAGGCTATCCGCACGAACCTTGGCATGACGCAGGATGAGTTCGCGAGCCAGTTCGGATTCAGCGTCAACACGCTGCGCCACTGGGAACAGGGGTCGCGCCGGCCGGAGGGTCCGACACGAGCATATCTCCTGGTCATTGAGCGTGCGCCGAAGGCGGTCCAGAAAGCCTTGCAGGCTGCTTGACTGAACAAATCGCTTCGCAAGCGATTTGGGGAATAGGTGAGTAGCGACAAAGGAAGCCTCTTTTGAATTCTGGGTGGGCTACGCCGCATGCGGGTTGATGCGGGAGAAGTCGAGCTTACCGGAGATCAGGAAGATCATGGTGCGCATGGTCTCGAAGCGCGTGTATCCGCGTGCCCTGCGCTTCGCTGCCTGGAA
>JANXRW010000037.1 GCA_025356655.1 Betaproteobacteria bacterium
ATTCTCCGGAAAATCTGACCGCCTAGTGAAATATTGTAGGCCCTCAGGGTCGGTCTGGTTCAGCAGGGTGTCGGTGAAGTGCCCCCTTTCGCTCCGACCTTGCCACCAAAGCCTGCAGTGCCCCTGCAGAGCATTGCGCCCTCGACTTGGGTGAAGGCGGTCCGGCGACCCCCAGCGCCGGTGTAGGCGACCCTAGCCGGGGGCGTGCGCAACACTGTGGATATCTTCCTGCGATTCGGCATGAGACACGCGCTGCGGAATAAAGTGAGCCGCAACACTTCGGTACTCGAACTGTACGTGGACCGCTGGCCAGGAACTGCGCCAGCCTGTATTTTGACGGTGCACTCACAGCTCGTGTCTGCTCGCACGCGCGCGCCCGAGGGGCCGGATCAGGTCCTCCATGCCTCAGTGCCAGTGGCCGGCCCCGATCCTCAGAGAGAAATCCTGGCCTTCGCTCGCGCGCTCTCCGACGTTTTGGGACACTTCGCCGACGGCTTGAGTCCGCAGCGCTAAGGTCCTGGAAGCCCGAGGCCACCAGCGCGCTCGGTGTCTATCCACCCCCTTGCCCGTCACCTCCGTGGTGCAGGGCGAGCCATACCGTGGGCTGGTCCGGATCCGTCCATTCCACCCGGTGGCGGCGCCCAGCGGGTAGATACAGAAAATCCCCCGGTCCTAGTACGCGATCCTGCGCCTCGTCCACGAAGCGAAGCCGCGCGGCTCCCGCCAGCAGGAGCACCCACTCTGGCCGAATTTGGTCATACCAGAATCCCGGCGCACTGGCAGCCGCCAAGGATACGATGCGCTCCAGGCGCAAGTCTCTCGTGTCGATGAGCACGTCGACGCGCTCCCCACCCAGCGTAGGAGCGAGCTCCGCCAGCAGGTTCCCCTGCAGCGGCGAGATCACTTGGCGCCCGGACGGTCGAGTTCCGGATAGTGACGGAAAATGCCCCGTTGGTTGAAAGCAATGCGCCGGGGCGAGGCGAGGTAGGCGGCAGCGCGCTCCTGGCGCTGGACTGCCTCGCAGACCGCCACCAAGCGGGGGCACGCGGGCGCCAGCGCGGCCATGGACCGCGGGAATGCATAGCAGAACCCTGCGCACACCTGGAACACCGATAAATCCACGTGGGTCAGGCTGACCCCCACAAGAAACCCACGCTTCGAGGGATTGGCGCCGATCACCCGCTCCAGGTAGCGCAAAAACTTCCTCAGCCGCATTTGGGTGAAGTCGCCCGCACGGCGCTTGGCCTCGCGTCGCTGTTCGTCGTAGTAGAGGCTTTTGGCGATCGGGTGGTGCGTATCGTGGACCTCCGTCACCAAATCCGCGATGATAAGGTGCAACGGGTGGGCAAAGCGTTTGGCCGCTTCGCCGCGCGGCCTAAGCGCGCCGCCAAAAAGTTCAGGATGTTTGCCGTCTGCGAGATCCGCTCGCTTCCCACCTTGAGGATCGGCGGCGCGAAGGGAAGATCCGCTCCCGCAGTGCCTTGAAGTTCGCGCAGAAGCGCCGGGGTCCCGCCGTCGGCCCGGGCTGGAAGACAAGCCACGTCGCGGTAGGCGGCGCCCCCCGCCTCGAGCGCCAAGCGCACGAATTCGCCGCGCCCCTGGATCTGGGGCCAATAGTAGAGATCGCAACTCATCGCACACCTCTCAGCGCTCGCCTAGACCAAAGCGCAGTCGCTCGCCCAAGCGAGCATGCCGCTACTATGCTGCAGGGGCCCGGGCACGCGCTTCCCCCTCGTTCACATAGCGTCGGCGAAGCGGCTTCAGTACCGCGATGGCCAGCAGGGCGGTGGTGAAATTGGCTGCGATCGCCAGCACAAAGACGCTGCTCCAGCCCCCGGCGGCCTGGTAGAGCAATGCTGCCAGGGGCCCTCCCAGGATCGCCCCGATACCAGCGCCGGTGTACAGGAACCCATAGTTGGCCGAGGCGTAGCGGGGTCCGAAGGTGTCGGTAAGTGTCGAGGGGAAGAGCGAAAAAATTTCACCCCAGCCAAAAAATACCACCCCGGAGAGCAACACGAAGAGTGTCGGGTCCGTTCGGTAGGCGTACCAGACGGTCATGGCCACGCCCTCCAACGCAAAGGCAATCAGCATGGTGTTCTCCCGCCCGATGCGGTCGGATATCCAGCCGAAGAAGGGACGCGTGAGCCCATTGGTCAGCCGATCCAAGGTCAGTGCCAGCGGCAACGCGGCCATGCCGAAGACAGTGGCACCCCCGATACCGAAGTCTTTAGCAAAGGCGGCCATTTGCGAGACCACCATGAGCCCTCCGGTGGACATCAGGGTCATCATCAGATACATCAGCCAGAACACCGGCTCTCGCAGCATCGCCGAGGGGGCCACGTCCGCCCGCGCTGCTACCGGCAGCGAGGCATGGCGCGTAGCCTGGTAGTCCGCGGGCGGCGTGCGCAGCATCAAGGAACAACCCACGCACACGACACCGAAGAGAATGCCGAAGGTGGTGAGCGTGGATTCCAGGCCCACCGCCTTCAGGCTGTCGGAGATGGGGAACGTTGTGAGAGAGGCGCCCATGCCGTAGCCGGAAGCGGCGATACCAGCGGCGAGCCCGCGATGGTCGGGAAACCACTTGACCATCAAACCCACGACGCCAATGTAGACGATGCCCGTTCCCAGGCCAGCGAAGAGGCCATAGGTCAGGTAGAGCCCCCACAGGCTCTGCGCCTGCGCGCCGAGCACCCAACTCAGCGCCACCAGAACGCCGCCCGCACCCAACAAGCGCTTCAGCCCAAAGGTCTCCACTAGGAAGCCGTTCACCGGGCCCAGGAAGCACTGCAGTCCCACCACAATGGAAAACACCACCTGCACCTGGGCCAGGTTCGCCCCCAGCTTCGCCATGAAGGGTTTGGTGAAGAGCGTCCAAACGTACTGCGGACTGGCCACGGAGATCATGCAGATCACGCCGAATGCCAGTTGCAACCAGCGATTGGGCAAAGCACCGGTTGCCGTACTTTGAGACTGCGTTTGGCTCATAGTCACTCCAGAGGGTGCCTAGGGATGCGCCGTCCAGGACCCGGCAGAGCGCCTGCTCACAGTGCGCCCGCCGTTGCGCTAGACGTGCCGGCCGCCACGGGCATGGAAAACGGTGCCACCGTCTCGAAGGCGCGCGCAGCCTGAAGCACCCGGGCGTCATCGAATTTCCGGCCGACCAGTTGCAAGGCCACGGGTAAGCCGTTCGGGGCGAATCCACAAGGCACGCTAGCCGCGGGCTGCTGGGTCAGGTTGAAGATGTAGGTGAAGGGAGACCACTCCCACCAGCGCTGCCGCGTGCCATCGGGAGGCACCTCATGCCCCGCCAAAAAAGCCGTGATAGGCATTTGTGGGGTCACCAGCAGGTCGAATTGATCATGCAGGTTATTCATTCGTCGGCCCAGCGCCTCGCGCTCGCGCTCCAGCCGGCGGTAATCGAGGGCGCTCAGGGTGAAGCCCAGCGCGGCCACCTCCAGCAGCGGCGGGTCGAGCAATTCCCGCTGCGCCTCGGTCAAGGGGGCAAGCGCGAGGGCGAGTGCCACTGCCCACAGGGGCTGCATGATAGAGATGGGATCGTCGAGTTCGAGGTCCACCTCCTCTACATGCGCCCCTAGGTTGACGAAGCGCTGCACGGCGCGCTCCGTCACCTCCGCCACCTCGGGATCCATGCGGGCAAAGCCCAGCGTGCGGCTGTAACCGATCCGCCAACCGGCCACGCCAGCGTCCAGCCCCTTGCGGTAGTCCCGCCCCTGCGCTGGCACGCTGTACCAGTCGCGCGCGTCAGGCTGCGCCATCACGGTGAGCATCAGCGCGGCATCAGCCACATTGCGCGCGAGCGGACCCTGATGCCAGAGCGTGAGCGCCGGGGAATGCGGATGCACGGGGATGACGCCCCAGGTGGGCTTTATCCCAAAAACACCGCAGAAGGCCGCAGGAATGCGAATGGAGCCGCCACCGTCGGTCGCGATGTGGCAGGGCCCCATGCCCAAGGCTGCCGCAGCGGCGGCCCCGCCGCTGCTTCCCCCCGGGGTCATGCGTGGATCCCAGGGGTTACGTGTGAGACCCGTGAGCGGGCTGTCGGTGACGCCCTTCCAACCAAACTCAGGGGTCGTGGTTTTGCCTAACAGGACCGCGCCTTGCTCGCGCATGCGGGCAACAGGCGGACCGTCTTCGTCCCAAGGCTGACGCGGATCGATGGTGCGCGACCCCCGCAAGGTGGGCCAGCCGCGAGCCAATACCAAATCTTTAACCGTGGTGGGCAGGCCGTCGACCAAGCCTGCCGGCGCTCCCGCCATCCAGCGCGCCTCGGAGGCTCGCGCCGCCGCCAGCGCCCGTTCCGGGTCGAACACCACAAAGGGGTTGTACAGGGGCTGGAGTGCCTCAACCCGTGCAATCACGGCGAGCAAATACTCCACCGGTGAGAGCGCGCGGGCACGATAGAGGTCCACCACCTGCGCGCAGGGCAGGTAGAGCATTTCCTGGGACACGGCAGCTTCCACCTGTTACGGGGTTAGGATCGCAGCGCTACGCGGGGCTCGCGCCCCGGGCGGCGTGCTGTCGGCCCCCCGCTGACCTGAGGGCGGGGGGCCTTGTAGGGACGGGCATGGAACTACCCGGCTAGGCCTTCTGCTTCAGCGCCGCCAGTACGGCCTCCGGCGTGATGGGCATGTGCCGAATGCGCACCCCGACAGCGTTGAAGATCGCGTTGGCCACCGCGGGAGCGACAACGGTCGAGGAAGGCTCGCCCACGCCACTGGGGTGGTTCCCCGACTGGATGATTTCCACGTCGATCACCGGCACGTCCGTGAGGCGGATGGGCGTGTACTCATGGAAGTTCGTCTGTTCGATGGCACCGTCCTTCAGCGTGAGCCGCTCCGCTCGCACCTGGCTCGCACCCCAGAGCGCGGCTCCCATAATCTGCGACCGGGCACCGGTCGGGTTGATGGTCGTGCCCATGTCCATGGCAATCGTGAGGCGGTTGATGCGGTACTGCCCGGTTTCGGGATCCACCGTGACTTCCGCCACGCCGGCGACCCAGGTCGGGCTCTGCCGCTCCTCTGCCGAGGACACCGCGATGCCCATAGCGGTGTTGGGGGGTAGCTTCTTCGTACCGTAACCCGCCTTGCCCGCCGCGACCCGAAGGCAGTTGGCTAGGCGCAGCGCGCCGCCCACCGTGGCTGACTCGTAGCTGGGCCAAGCGGCTTCCTGGGTCCAGGGCAGCGAAAGCCACAGCCGGTCCATGTAATAGTCCGATGGAGTTCCCGGCGCGTGTCCGGTGTTCGGGATACCACGGTTGCCGCCCTTGCCGTTGAGCATCGACAGGCGAAACTCCAGCGGATCTCGGCCCAGGGAGTGCGCCACCTCATCCATAAAGGACTCCACCACAAACATGTTGTAGGAGTTCGACACGGTGCGCAGCGCGCTCGCCTGCACGGCGTAGGTCGTGCGCTCGCTATCCCAAGCACGCACCCGGTGGTTCTTCACGTAGTACCAGTGATCGCTGCCACCGATGGACCACTGGTCGATGTCCTGCTTCTTGTCATCCCAGGAATCGAGTTGCAGCCAGTCGCTGCCGAACTTCTTCCCCACCGAGAACCGCGGCCCCATCCATCCGCAGGCGATATCGTGGTTCATGGCAACCAGTTCTCCACCCTTGGTGCCAGCCTTCATGCGGTGCAGTGTGGGTGTGCGCGGGAAACTCGTGGCAAAGGTCGTCTCGCGCGTCTGGATCAGTTTCACTGGACGCCCGATGATCTTGGAGCAGTAGGCCGCCGCCAGGGATTCATCGTAGTCTTGCTTGCCGCCGAAGCCCCCGCCGAGGATGTACTCGTGGACGAAGACCTTCAACTCCTCGGGCTTCTTCTTGAACACACGGCTGATGTAGTCGGTGAGCGTCATTCGTAGGAACGAGGTGCTCTGCGTGCCAGTATGCACGTGCCACTCGTTCGGGCTTGCTTCATAGGCCGTCGCGTTCAGTGGCTCCATGGTGGCATGGCAGACCATGTCCGTGGTGTATTCCATGTCCAAAACCTGTTCGGCCTCGCCGAGCGCCTGCTCGACGTCCCCCTCCTTGACCCAGTTAGCGCTCGCTGCGGCGTTGGACTGGAGGGTGGAGAACTCGGCCATGATGTCGCCCAAGCTAAGTTTTCCATAGGGCCCGGGATCGGTCTTCAGCTTCAGTAGCTTGGCCGCTTTCATCGCAGCGGGGAATTTCTCGGCGATGGCGACGACCCAGCCCGTGCACTTCCCCGTGGAATCATCGATCTTCACGGCGCGAATGAAGCCCGGCACCTTGCGCGCCTCGGAGTCGTCAATGTGCAGCACCTTGGAGCCATAGCGGGAACGCGGCATGGCAAGGGCACCGTAGACCATGTTCGGCACAAACACGTCGATGCCGAACTTGGCCTGCCCGTTGGTCTTGGACGGAATGTCGAGCGCGGCGATGGACTTGCCGATGATCTTGTAGTCGTCGCGCGTTTTCAGCTTGATGCTGCGGAAGTCCTCGGGATAGCCAAACTTGCGGTCGATCTTGACCTTCTGCAGGATCTCGCCGTAGCTCGCGGAGCGGCCCGAGGCGGGGTCGAACACTCGGCTATTCTCGGCATAGCAGTTCCCGGCGGCCACGCCAAGCAGCTTGGCGCCACCCTCCACCAGGGCGATTCGACCGGCCGCACCGCAGCGCGAGAGGCGATCGAACTCCGTGGTCACACTTCCGCTGTTGACGGTATAGGCCAAGCCGTAGATGGCGAAGTTCTCGACGCTCTCCAGAGGCGTCTCGAGGCGCACGTCTTCCCAGCGAACCTCCAACTCCTCGGCGATGATCTGGGCAAGCGCCGTACCAATGTGCTGCCCCATTTCCGCCTTGAGGATATGCATGGTGGTCTTGCCATCGGGCGTCATGCTGAACCAGACCGAGGGCTGAAAGGTCGAGGTGCTTGCCGCCTCTGCGTTGCCCAGTCCGCTGAGGACGGGCAGCGAGATACTCATGTAGGTGCCAGCGGCAGTCGCGGCAGAACGGACGAGGAATTGACGGCGGCTCAGGACGGCTTCATTAACGCTGGTCATGTCAGGCCCCCTTGCTGGCGATTTCCGCGGCGCGCTGCACGGCAGCGACGATGCGGGAGTACGTGGCACAGCGGCAGAGGTTGCCGTTCATGGCTTCCACCACCTGCGCCGGGGTCGGATTCGGAGTCTTCGCCAGCAATGCCGAAGCACTCATCAGCTGACCCGACTGGCAGTAGCCGCACTGCGGGACCTGGTGCTCAATCCAGGCCTGCTGAACCGGGTGGGAATTGGCGGGACTCAGGCCCTCAATGGTGGTGATACGGGCGTTGCCCACCTCACCGACTTTGACCAAGCAGGAGCGCACCGGATGCCCGTCCATGTGCACCGTACAGGCACCGCACAAGCCCAACCCACAGCCGAACTTGGTGCCCGTCAGGCGTAGGTCCTCGCGAATGACCCAGAGCAGCGGCGTGTCCGCCGGTGCGTCAGCGAAATAGCTCTGACCATTGATATTCAGATTTGGCATAGACCCCTCGATTTCCCTCGAACGAATGTTGAGCCGCGGCCGGACGCGCAAAACGCCTTGGTTGGGGGGCGTTAGCCCACCCGCCCACGCCGCCGCAGGCGTGTTGAACCGCAGTACTAAGGGGCAGTGTGCGCCGAGCCCAAGTTCCCTGCATCCACCGAAGGGGCGAAAGCATCCCGTTCGGATAGGCAAGCGCGGCATCAACCTAGGGGTGATAAGGACTCGTACTTTTGGGGGAGGACACCTAGGTCGCCAGGGTGAGCGACCTCAGAATTTGACCAGCCCGCGGCGCGCGGCGAGCGTGATGGCCTCCGCCCTGCTGGTGACATCGAGCTTGCCGAAGAGTCCCTTCAGGTGGCTCTTCACGGTGCTCTCGCTGATGAACAGCGCCGCAGCGATGGCCCGGTTGCTTTTGCCTTCGGCCAGCGACTCGAGGATCTGCACCTCGCGCTCGGTGAGCGGCGCCTCCTGTAGGCGATGCGCCAGCTTAACGGCGATCTTCGCCTGCAGGTAGCCTTCGCCCCCATGCACCGTCCGGATGCAGTGGAACAGTTCCTCGGGCTGGACGTCCTTCAGGAGATAGGCCTTGGCGCCCGCGCGCAGGCCGGCGTAGACGTCCTCCTCATGGTCGTAGGTGGTGAGCACGATGATAGCCGCCCGGGCATCGAGCGCCTTGATCTGGCGGATGGCCTCCACCCCATCGACCTCCGGCATGCGCAGGTCCATGAGAACCACATCAGGCTGCAGCTCACGCCAGAGCGCGACCGCTTGGCGCCCGTCGCCGGCCTCCCCCACCACCAAGGCATCCTCCTCCATGTTGATGATGGCCACCAAGCCCCGGCGCACCAGCACGTGGTCGTCGGCAATGAGCACCCGGATGGGGAGCACCGCAGAACCGCTGCGGCGGGGCCCCTCACGCATGGTGTCGCGCCTCGTCCGGACCGGCAAGGGTCACGCAGACGGTCGTGCCGTGCCCCACTGAGGTCTGCACGGCCAGCGTAGCGCCCAGCCGCTGGGCACGCTCCTGCATGCCAAGCAGGCCGAACCCCTCATGGTACGCGCCGGGGTCGAAGCCCGACCCGTCATCGGCTACCGAGAGGGACACCACAGAACTAGAGTAGCTGAGCGTAATGTCCACCTCGTGCGCGCCGGCATGCTTCAGAATGTTAGTGACGGACTCCTGCGCAATGCGCAGGAACTCTGCGCGGGCGTCGCCCGCCAGTTTCCGTCGGGCCCCGATCACCGTCAGGCGCGCGCGCGTTTGCCCGCCCGCCTCCACCCGGCGCACCAGGGTATCCAGCGCGAGGGCCAGATCGGCCTGCTGCAACACGTCTGGGCGCAAAGCGCGCACCGAGAGCCGGGCCTCCTCCAGCCCCGCCTGGGCGAGTTGGCGGGCATGGTCGATGTGTTCCTGAGCCAACTGCGCGCTGTCCTTACGCAGTGCACGCTGCGCCGCCTCCAGATTGACGACGACGCCCGTAAAGCCCTGCGCCAAGGTGTCGTGGATGTCGCGCGCGATACGGTTTCGCTCCTCCAGGATAGCGGCCTGCCGCGCCTGGTCACTCAGGCGTGCCATCTGCACCGCCAGCGTCGCCTGCCCTGCCAACGCCTCCGCGACGCGTACCTTGCTCTGTAGTTCGCCCACGTCCCTCCCCCTTGAGCGCAAGCAGATCCAGCCGATGGACTGACGCCCCAGAATCATCGGTACGGTGAGCAGCGTCCTCACTCCCAGGGAGAAAATGTAGGCCCGATTCTCCTCCGGCATGCCAGGCACTTCGTAGGAGAGCACGTAGGCTTCCGCCCGATCTCCGGGGAAGGTGGAGTGCGGGCCGCCGCCCAAGGGCGGAGGGTGGCGCACCGCCGGGTGGTGCGATTCACTGGCAGGAATCAACCGGGAATCCTGGTACTCCAGATGCAGGCGTGCCGTTCCGGTCTCGCGGTCTGGCAGCCACAGGGTGCCGCCCACGCCGCCGAGCTGGTGCACCATTGCCGTGAGCACGTGCCCCAGGAAAGTATCCAAGGTGGACGCGCTCGCCAGAATGCCCAGGGACTCGATCAGCATCTCTGACTGGCTTCGCGCCAACTCCCCCGCTAGCCGAGTCTGCGCCACCTCACGCTGCAGGAGGAGCGCGCTTTGTTCTATCTGCCAGGCGCGCTCCTCGGCGTCGCCCTGGCGTCGACGGGCAAGCGCCAACTGCTCGCGAAGGGATTCGCACACGTCCCCGCGCTCGGCCTGGAGGACGGACGGGACGGACTCGACGATAGGAACGGACATAGGGGCTCACCCTCTGGCGGCAAAAATCCGGGTGCGCGGCAACGCCTCACTTCCAACGCCCGGCATGATCACACAGTCCCGGCAAGCGCGCATGTTGCTGGGGCTCGGGTCACGGCGCGGGCGTCCGCGCCGCGAGCCCTATCACGGCCGAATGCCCGCGGTGCTGGCTACCCTCGGTTAATTGGGTCTCGTAGGCCGCCAAGTCCAGTATCTCCATGCCAACGAAGGACTCGCGCAGGAGTTCCTCGGTGTAGAGGTGATCGACCAGCGGTGGCCCGCCGGTGCCGTATTCCAACTGGCGGGGCGTAAAGCCCTGCAGGATCAGGACCCCGCCTGGACGCAGTGCCTCGCGCATGCGCTCGAACAGGCGAGCCCGCACCTGGGGCGCGGCGAACTGGACAAAGATGGCGACTACGGCGTCGTAGCAGGCGCACGGCCACTGCACGGCGTCGCAGTCGAACACGCGGTAGTCCACCTCCACGCCATGCTCTCGGGCGAGCGCGCGCGCCTTGTCCACGCCGGCCTGCGCGATATCGAAGGCATCCACCTGGAAGCCGCGGGCCGCAAGCCACACACTGTTGCGCCCCTCGCCGTCAGCCACGCACAGCACCCGGCCCCCGGCGGGAAGCCGGTCCGCCCAGCGCGCGAGATAGTGGTTCGGCCCCCTTCCGAAGATGAACTCCGGCACGTCGAAGCGTCGATTCCAGGTCGTCGCCGGATCGGAAAACCCCTTGTTCGTCATGGCTACGCCCCCGTCGTTGTGCCGTTCACCGGCGGAGTGCGCCTTGATGCAGATCAAGCCCTCACGCCCTTGCGACCGGTATCTTAGTCCGGTGAACTCCCGGGCGTCAAAATTCGCCGTCGCGAGGAGCACGACGACAGGGGAGGTACACATGAAACGGAATGTGGGAAGCCTTGACCGGAGCGGGCGTGTCCTGCTGGGAATCGCCTTGCTGGCCTTCACCGCGCTGTTCGACGGGCCCGAACGGTGGTTCGGTCTGATCGGCATCATCGCCTTGGGCACAGCGGCCCTGGGATTCTGTCCGCTCTACGCCCTACTCGGGCTAAACAGCTGCGGCCTCACACACCGCGACGCCTGAGGGACCGGAGAACCGGCCCATTCAGGGGGGCAGCGCTGCGGCGGGGTCTGAAGTCCCACCGGCGGCGATATCTGGGGGGCTAGCAAGCCCCCCTGGCAGTGACTTACAGGATTAGGTGCGCGCGATGCGACGGCGAGCTGCCAAGCCCAGACCGGTCAGGCCGAGGGCCATCAGACCGTAGGTCTCGGGCTCGGGGACGGGCTCCAGGCAAACGGTCGAGGAACGCCCGTCGGCCAGCAGGGAGATCGAACCCATCCCCGGGGGGACGTCATTGGTCTCGACGATCGACACGAAGTAGTTCGGCCCGCTGACGGGGGCGAAGCTGAAGCCCTCGTTCACCAGTCCGGTCATTCCGTGCGAGATGCTGAAGCTACCGACATCGACACCGTTGAGGAACACGTCGAGATCCACCGGCGAGTTGCTGAGCGTGTTGTCATCGAAAAATAGGTGCAACGTCATGCCCCCCACGGGATCGGCACCGCCACCGGCGAAGGTCTGCGACCAGCCGTCGCCCATGCGCCAGATGTGGTTCGGGGTGGCGCCGCCGCTGGGGTGCGTCCAAGCGAAATCGCCGCCACCGAAGGCACCGATGTCAGCGCTGGCTTCCAGAGAAGCGCAGGCACCGGCCAAGGCGATGAGGCCGAGCACTGCCGAGCGTTTGAAGAAATTTTTCATTGTTAGGTCTCCTAGTCTGTTTTAGTGTGATTCATCCGGCTCATTACCCGCTGGTCTAAGTGTTGTCTGCAGCGTGGAAGCAGAATAATCGCTGCCGTTTCTCCCCGTCAAAGATTGTCCAGGACCTGTGAAACCGGGAGTCAGTCGCCAAAGGGGCCCGTCCCAACGAGGGGAGTCCTCGTAGGGCCGGTGAGTTGGCCTCCACAAGGGCGCGACCGCAGGCGGATGGCGGCACACCGGGCCACCTGAAATCCAGCTACCATATTAGCGCTGCGTCGGCTTCGCCCAGCCGCGCAGGCCGGGCGTGCGATCGTGGATTTTGCGATACCCGCTAGCACAAA
Source organism: Betaproteobacteria bacterium (assembly GCA_025356655.1). Taxonomy (GTDB): domain Bacteria; phylum Pseudomonadota; class Gammaproteobacteria; order Burkholderiales; family SHXO01; genus SHXO01. The sequence goes on from JANXRW010000037.1 coordinate 11,908, forward strand.
AGCCCGCACCCCGGATCAACCGGAGCCTCTTGGCCATGCCCGACACCCGCCCTAAACTGACCGCTTCCCCACGCAATCTTGATGCGCTCATCGTGGGCGCGGGATTTTCCGGACTCTACCAACTGCATTGTCTGCGTGAGCGTCTCGGGCTTGCGGTGCAGGTGCTCGAGGCGGCCACGGGCGTAGGTGGGACCTGGTACTGGAACCGATACCCGGGAGCCCGCTGTGACTCGGAGAGCCATTCCTACAACTACACCTTCTCGCGGGAATTGCTCAACGAGTGGGAATGGTCCGAACGCTACCCGGAGCAGGCCGAAATCCTGCGCTATCTGAACTTCGTCGCTGATCGCCTGGACCTGCGCCGGGACATCTTTTTCAACACCCGTGTCGCCGCCGCGAACTACGACGAAGGCGCCAACCAGTGGCGCGTGAGCACCGCGGACGGCCGGGAGTTTCGCGCCACCTACCTGATCACTGCCGTGGGCTGCCTGTCCACTACCAACATCCCGGACATACCCGGCCTGAAAAGCTTTGCGGGAGACTGCCACCACACGGGCAACTGGCCGCACGCGGGGGTGGACTTCTCCGGCAAGCGGGTCGGGATGCTGGGCACGGGATCGACGGGCATACAGGCAGCGCCGGTGATCGCCCAAGGCGCCGCGCACCTCACCGTGTTCCAACGCACGCCCAACTACAGTATCCCCGCGCACAACGCGCCCCTTACCCCGGAGTTCAAACGCTGGGTGAGAGAGAATCAGGACGAAATCCGCGCGGTCATGCACTCGACACCGAACGGCCATCCTTTTCGCATCTCATCGCGCCGCGCGCTGGCCACCTCCGCGCCGGAGCGTCAAGCGATCTACGAAGCGGCTTGGGCCAAGGGAGGCCTGCAGTTCCGCGCGACGTTCCACGACTTGTTGGTGGACAAGGCCGCGAACGACACCGCGGCGGAGTTCATTCGGGCAAGAATCCGCGAGGTCGTCAAAGCCCCCCGCACGGCCGCTGCCCTCTCCGACATAGACCATCCCTTCGCAACCAAGCGCCCTCCCATCGACAGCGGCTATTTCGAAACCTTTAATCGCGACAATGTCACGCTGGTGAATCTGCGTGACGAACCCCTGGAGTGCATCCTCCCTGAGGGCATTCGCACGCGCGCCGGCACCTACGCGCTCGACACGCTGGTGCTGGCCACGGGCTTCGATGCGATGACCGGGCCACTGCTGGGCCTAAATCTCACCGGACGCGGCGGCCTCACCCTCGCTCGGGCCTGGCGGGAAGGGCCGCGCACCTACCTGGGTCTACAGGTCGAGGGCTTCCCCAACCTATTCACCGTCACCGGCCCCGGCAGCCCCTCGGTGCTGGTGAACATGCCCGTCGCGATCGAACAGCACGTGGAATGGATCACCGACTGCATCGCGCACCTTCGCCGGTCATCCATCCGCTCTATCGAGCCGGATCCACAGGCGGTCCAGCAATGGGTGGAAAAGGTCAACGACGCCGCCAATGCGACCCTGTTGCCCCAGGCTGGACACTCCTGGTACCTGGGAACGAACGTCCCGGGCAAACCGCGCGTGTTCATGCCCTACGCGGGAGGTATGGCACGCTACCGGGGGATCTGCGCGGAAGTGGCAGGGCGCGGTTACGAAGGCTTCCACCTCACGCCTGACCCGGCCGATGCGCACAAGGGTGGCCAGTTGCGCCAGGCTTGAACCGCCTGCGGGCCTGAGGCGCTCAACCCGAGCGAGCGCGGGCGCGTGCCTGGATGGCGTCGAATTCCGGCGGCACCGGATGCAGATCGAGCCGGCAACCGGCCTTGGCAATCTGGCTCGGCGTGTCATGGCCGAGCAGGCGTGGCAGGCGCCGGGATGCCACCAGCAGGCGGGGCAGATCGACGCCCGTAGCAAACCCCATGAGTTCCAGCGCATGCACGACCTCCTCCGTGCAGACGTTCCCGGTGGCACCTGGCGCGTAGGGACAGCCTCCGATCCCACCCAGTGCCGTGTCGAATCGCGTCGCACCCGCGTCGATCCCCGCGATCACGTTGGCCAGCCCCATGCCGCGGGTGTTGTGGAAGTGCAAGCTCAGTTCGGCCGCTGGCCAGCCCTCCGAAATCGCGCGCGTGAGTTGCGCCACCTGACCGGGGTGCGCCATGCCGGTGGTGTCGGCTAGCGTCACCCCGCTGGCGCCCAGGTCCAGGAAGCGCGCGACCCAGTCCAGGACATCCGCCTGGGGAACATCGCCCTCCATGGGACAGCCGAAAGAGCACGACAGCGAGATGGTGAAGGCACGCCCTGCTGACTGGGCCTCGCGCGCCACTTCTGCCAGCGCGCGGAAAGAGTGGGCGCGGGTCATGCGCAGGTTGGTGAGGTTGTGCGACTCGCTGGCCGACATGACGAGGTTGAGTTCGTCCACGCCAGCTTCCAAGGCCCGTAGCGCGCCCCGCCGGTTGGGTACCAAGGCGGTGTAGACCACCCCCGGATATCGCCGGATCCGGCGCAGCACCTCGTCGGCATCACGCAGGGCCGGGATGGCCTGTGGGGAGACGAAGGCACTGACCTCGATCTTGGACAGGCCGGTCAAAGATAACGCATCGACGAGCGCAATCTTCTCCTCCGTGGGGACAAATACCCCTTCGGACTGGAAACCGTCGCGGGTTCCCACCTCCTGTATGTGTACTCGCCTGCCCGCGCCCGCCCAAGGACTCACGCAACCACCCCCTTGCGCCGAAGCTCGGCGATCTGCTCAACCGACAGGCCCATTTCCGCCAGCACCGCATCGGTGTCTTCCCCCAGGCGCGGGGCTGCGCTGCGAATCGCGCCAGGGGTCGCCGACAGCTTGGGCACCACGCCGGGGACATCCACCTCATAGCCATCGCGCGTTGTCTGCCGCAGGATCATTTCGCGGGCACGAAATTGCGGGTCCTCGTGGATATCCTTGGCCGTGTAGACCTTGCCGGCGGGCACACCGGCGGGGCGCAAGACCTCCAGCACCTCAGAAACGGTACGCAATAGCGTCCAGGCCTCAATGGCCCCATCGAGTTCGCCCGCCCGAGCAGCGCGCCCACGGTTCTCCTGCAACTCGGGCGCCGCGGCCAAGTCAGGGCGGCCGATAGCTTGCATCAGCCGCCGGAAGATGCTGTCGCCGTTTCCCGCGATGATGACGTAGCCGTCAGCGCAGCCATAGGCATTGGACGGGGCGATCCCCGGCAAGGCGCTTCCCGAAGCTTCCCGGATGGCGCCAAAGGCGCTGTACTCCGGTATCAGGCTCTCCATAATGCTGAGCACTGCTTCGCCGAGGGCGACATCGATCACCTGGCCATGCCCACCGTTCACGCGAGCGTGGTAGAGGGCGATCAAAACACCGCACACGCCGTGCAATGCCGCCAAGGAGTCTCCCAGAGAGACCCCCACGCGCACCGGCACCCGCCCCGGCTCGGCAGTCAAGTGGCGCAAGCCGCCCATGGCCTCGGCGACCACGCCAAAGCCCGGCAGGTCCCGATAGGGCCCGGTCTGCCCGTAGCCCGAGATGCGCAGCATGACCAGCCGCGGATTAAGTGCGCTCAGCGCGTCCCAGCCCAGGCCCCAACCCTCCAGCGTCCCAGGGCGGAAGTTCTCGATGAGCACATCGGCCTCACCGATGAGGCGCCTTGCAACGTCTTGACCCCCCGGTGTGCGCAAGTCCAGCGCCAGCGAACGCTTGTTGCGGGAGGACACCTGCCACCAGAGCGAGGTGCCCTCCTTTATCATGCGCCAACTGCGGAGTGGATCCCCCGCGCCGGGCGGCTCGATCTTGATGATATCTGCGCCGAACTCGCCGAGCAGTTTGCCGGCAAAAGGACCAGCAATGAGTTGGCCCATCTCGATCACGCGAACGCCCTGCAGGGCAGCAGGAGTGAGGGGGGAGGACGTGGTGAGTGTCATCTGGGTAGGCGTGGCTGGCGGGGTTGGGACATGAATGATGACCATTTCGCCGACGACCTGCAAACGGGCCTCGCGCGCGCAGGCTGCCGTGGCGCGCGGACCGCGCAGCGGTTCGGCTCGCTCCAGGGAATTGACCGGGCAACCCGTCACGTTTAGCGTGAACTTGCCCCGCGAGCGGTCCCACGAGGTGGGTCTGGGGAGCCCGCCGACACCTCACGGGGGCATCCGCGCAGGCCAGTTCCACATTCAGTTAAAGGAACAGGAACCCGGGCCGTCCGGATGTCCGCAGGAACCGCAGGGACTTGCCGCCAGGACCGGTGCCCGCACACCTTAAGCGGCCGTCGAGACCAGGGACAGCTTCTGCGTCAATTCCGTGCATAGGCAATCCGGACAGTCCGGCCGAGTGTTGGCGCGTACAAGCAGTTCGAATTTGTTGCCACAGCGTTGGCAGGAATATTCGTAGATGGGCATCGGCGCACCTCCACGGCATCGTCGGATTGAATTCTAGACGACCTGGCACTTTCCCGTTGCGCCTCGAGCGCCGGCGCCTTGGCCGGGTTGCGCTGCCGCTCAGCGGCCCGGGTCGCGCCAGCGCGCCGCAAAGACACCGCCAATGCCCACCAGTACCGCCATGAACCAAAACATCGCGCCCACACCCAGCACGGAACCGAAGGCGCCGAAACCCAGAGGAAGGACAACTTGGCTGCTGTTGATGATGGTCGAGCGTAACCCCAATGCTTCGCCCACTCGGCCGACAGGGGTTCGCGAGTGCACCAGCGACATGATATTGGGCTGTGCTGCGCCCAGCCCGAGCCCAAGGAGAAACGACACGCCGATCAATGGGCCGAGTGAGGAAAGAAAGGGAAACAAGGTGAAGGTAAGGCTAGCGCTAAAGAGCGTCCCGGTCAGGACCTGCCATTCGGAGAATCGCCGGGACAGGCGAGGCATGGCCAGCCGGATGACGAAGGTCGCCAGCGCGAAGCTTCCCAGGACGGTTCCAATCTGTGCCGCCGAGAGTCCCACACGGGTGCCGTGGACGGGGATGACGAAGGTCTGGAGGTCCCAGGACATGGAAATCAGTGACGTGGCGATCATCACCCGTCTGAGTTCGGGGTATTCCAGCAGTTCCAGCGGGTGTCGCTGTTCCGGCACCGTCGCCTGTCCGCGATGCGACGGAAAAAGCACACGGTTCGCGCGCAACAGCAGCAGTGCCAACAAGATCTCGACCGTCAGGACCGCGAAACATACCCTCGCACCGAAGCCGTCGATCAGCGCGCCACTCGCCACCGGCCCGATGAAACCGGAGATCGAGGCCCCCAGAGCGAGCCATGAGAATGCGGCCTGACGGTTCTCGGGATCCGCCCGCATCCCCACCAAGTTCTGTACGGTGAGCATCACCAGCATGCATCCACTGCCGACGAGGGCCGCTGAGACCATGAGCGGCGCCACGTCTGCCGTCGCGTAGGGGAACATGGCCGGTAGCGCCAAGCCGCAGAGCATCAGCGTGAAGCCCAACAAGGTGGGACGCCAGGGGCCGGCGGCGTCGATCCAACGCCCCGCCGGCATGGCTATGAGCATGGGCACCAGGGAGAACAGGGCCAGGATGACGCCGACGGTGAAGGTAGAGGCCCGGTTCTCGAGCGCGTAGAGTGAACTGGTTAGGCGAGCGCCCACCAAGGCCATGTGGGCAAGCACGCTCACGGCGATAATACGCGCCAAGTTCATGCGGCCCGCCCACGGATTCGCCCCAGCGTGCCTGCGCAAGGCCCGCCGGACCGGGGATGGGCGGCGGGGCTATTCGAAGCGAAAGCCCATCGTTCTGCAGTGATAGTAAAGTCCCCCGTCCTGCACGATAAGTCGGTTGGCCGGCCAAGTCCCCTCGTTGTGGTGGGAGTGCCCCTGGGTTGCCGGGGTCACCATGGTAAGGTAGGGCGATCAATCCATACGCATCGCGTTGACTCGGCAATGGCAACGATCCCCCTCCAGTGCCAGGGAGACGGGCACGGAGTTGTGGCCATGGGGTGGTTGGTGGCCGCGGGGCACCATTGGGTTCATAGCCAGGTTGAGGGTCGGGGAGATATACCGGCGCCCTTCCAACCCGGCCGTGGAGAAGACGGCGGCGAGTCCTGCCCCCCGCCCGTGGCCTGAGCCGCTCCCGAGTGCACTTCACCCCCTGTGCGATGACCGCCGCCGGAAGACGCTCTGCTTCCACCCGTGCCTCACCGCCTGCTGGCGGCGAGAACCGCTCAAAGCGCCGCTGGGGATCATTGCTGACCACCGACAGCACACTGCCTTAAAGGGCACTAGCGATCAGGATCGGCGACCCGCCCAGGAGGCTCACCCCGATCGTCGGCCCCCCCCGGACTAGGCTTTCCTGCTGGCACCCCAACTCACCCGCGCATAGCAGGCCAGAAGCGGGGGCGAGGTGGCGGAGAACTCCAATCCGAGAGCCAGGCCCCAGTCGCAAGCTATAAGGGCCGTCCCAGTGGCCGGTTCCAAGGCCCGGTCCTCCACCGCGAAGCTCACGGCGGCAACTTCCGGATAGGCCTGATAAAAGGCAGTGGCCAGGTCGAAATACCGCCCGCGACCAGGGTAGGGATCCGGCGTTGTTAGCTCGGTGCTCGGAGCCATGTACTCTGCCCTTTCCCGCCATTGACTTGCCCGATTGTAGTGCCGAAGGGCCCGTGGCGGCGCGCTGAGCCGGCGGTGGTCGCTAGGCCCGCGGCGGCCTCTTGACCGAGGATCAACTCGCCCGGGGCGAAGAACTCCATAGTCGTAATCCCCCGGGAAAACTGGGGGATTACCGGTAGATTCGGCCGAGCCGCCTTTCTGGCTCGCGATCACGAGCGTTTTCCCCTAAAAAGAGAATGCGGCATTTCAGTTTTTCAAGGAAGCTGGAATGTATGCAGCCGCGCACCAGGAGCAATGACGCTGACAGGCAAGTTGCGTATACGCCGCGAGTGAAAGCCGTGTTCGTCAAACTTCCCGCTCTTGCTAAATACCGGGATCACCACCCCACCCACAATGCCTTCGTCGCCCTGCCGGCGGATCTGATGAAGGCGCCGACGGCCGGGGATGCCATCGCGGGCACCGGCGGCCTCCGCAAGCCCGGCGTCACCGTCCTCGCCCCAGGGGCCGTCTTGCAGATGAGGACGTCTGGATAGCGTAAGTCCACGCGATCCGCATAGGTCTCGAAGGCGCGAGTGGCGCAAACGTGGACTTCCTGGGCATTTCGGCGTCTGGGGGCTAAATTCGACCCCACGGACGCGGTCATTGGCATGCCCCGGGGAGACTGCGGCGGCCAATTTCATTGCGCGCACACATAGCTTGTAAGTGAGGCGAGCAACTGGCATGATGACCTCATCAGCAGCTAATATGGTCACCAGAATGGCTCACCTCCAGGGAAGATTGCCTGTTACTGCGGCCCCAGTCGCGCCGATCGTGCGCCGGAAACTCGGCCAGGAAGTTCAGGACCGCCTGTTGGCCGACATCAGGGCCGGGGTGTATCCCGTAGGCTGCCTCCTGCCGTCTGAGCGAGAACTGATGGCGCAGTTCGGCGTCGGCCGCCCGGCAATACGCGAAGGTCTGCAGGCTCTGGAGGGCATGGGCTTGGTATCCATTACGCACGGCGAGGGGACCCGGGTGCAACCGCTGTCGGCCGATTCAGTGATTTCGCAGATCTCTGCGAGCGTCATTCACCTGCTAGCAGGCGACGGCCGCCTGCTCGACCACCTGAAGGAAGCCCGCCTCGCATTTGAAACCGCGATGGCCCGGTCGGCAGCCGCCCGCGCGACCCCGGATGACGTCGCCCGACTGAGAGCCGCGCTGGACACCCACCAGGGCAGCCTCGGCAATCCGACGCGTTTTCTGGAAACCGACCTCGAACTGCATCGAGTTATTGCGACCATTTCGGGCAATGCGGTCTATGTCGCACTGTCGCACGCGATGCTCCAGTGGCTCAGCAACTTTCACCAGGATCTGGTTCGCGCCCCCGGGGCGGAGGCGGTCACCTTTGCCGAGCACGTGCGCCTCGTCGAGTGCATCGCGCGCAACGATGCCGAGGGTGCCGCGCAGGCCATGGAAGAGCACTTGACGCGGGCCAATCAGATTTATCGCATCGCCCCTTGAACGGCCCCCGAACCTTACCGACGCCAGACTGGAATGAAGACGAACGACGCCGCGCTCCAAAGGCCCAGGGTCGAAGGAAAGCGACGCCACGCGGCCGCGTTCCAGAGCACCGTCGTCGGAGCAAGCGATTGGTGTCGCGTTTCCCGCGTCCACCGAATCGCGAAGGGATGTCGGAATCCCCATCGCCGTGGATTCACACTGTCCTCGTTGGAAGGAGGTAAAAACTAGAGAAGAAACCATTTCATGCAGCGTTTCCCGTGCTCTGGGTTGACGGCGCCACATGCTCAAGCTATCCGTGGGTTGGCCAAGTCGACGTTTTTTGGATATTCATTTACAACATGACAGGTGAGGACATACGGATGAACCCGAAATCCAAGGTTCTGACTATCGCGATGCTGCTGACAGCGGCATCGACTGCCTTTGCGTCCGACTGGGGCGTCTACGGCGGCGATAGCGGCAATACTCGTTACAGCGAGGCAAAGCAAGTCACTCCCGCCAACGTGACCGGGCTCAAGGTGGCGTTTGCGGTCCAACTCGGCACCAACCGCTCGCAGGAATCGACGCCGATTTTGGTCGGGGACACGCTTATTGTCACCTCCTCCTTCGGCCCGAAGAACGTCATCGCCGTAAACGCGAAGACGGGCGATCTGAAGTGGAAATATTCGCCCGACATCCCGCGAAACGTTGACCAATTCACTTGCTGCGACGTCGACAACCGCGGTGTAGCGCACGCGGACGGTCGAGTGTTCGTTGGCCGACTCGATGCCAAGCTGACCGCACTCGATGTGAAGACCGGCAAGGAACTGTGGACCTCCACGGTGATGGATTACTCGCAGGGCTCGGCTATCACCTCGCCACCGACAATCGCCAAGAACCTCGTGATCACCGGCTATGCCGGCGGCGAATTCGGGGTGCGCGGCGCACTGGTTGCCTTCGACCAGCAAACGGGCAAGGAAGTATGGCGCACCCATACGGTTCCGCTGGGCAACGAGCCAGGCGCGGAGACGTGGAAAGGGGACTCCGGAAAAACCGGTGGCGGTACCGCCTGGCTCATCGGGTCCTATGATCCCAAGCTGAATCTCGTGTACTACGGTACTTCGAACCCCGCCCCCTGGTCCGCGGCTGTTCGCGGCAACGACAGCGTGGACATCGGTGCCTATACCAACCTCCACACGGCGTCCGTCCTGGCCGTAAATCCCGATACCGGGGCGATTCAGTGGCACTATCAATTCACACCGCACGATGCTTGGGATTACGACGGCGTGAACGAGTTGGTGTTCGCCGATCTTCCGGTGGAAGGCAAGACGACGCCGGTCATCATGCAGGCGAACCGTAACGGGTTCTTCTACGTGATCGAACGCGCGACCGGAAAGCTGATCTCCGCCAAGCCGTTCGTCGACGGCGTTAACTGGGCCTCGGGCATCGACATGAGCACGGGCCGTCCGATCGAGGCCGCCAATAGCGTCAAGCGTCCCGGTCTGAACCGCCAGGCCAAGGACATCTGTCCTAACCTGATCGGCGGCAAAAACTGGATCCCCATGAGCTACAACAAGCTCACCGGTCTGGTGTACATCCCGACCGAAAACCTATGCATGGACATGATAGGAACCAAGGAAGAATACAAGCGCGGCCAGTTCTACCTCGCGGTCAACTTCGACCTCGGTAAGTTGGGACCGGGTGGCCACGGCGGCGGCTTGAAGGCTTGGGACCCCGTCAATCAGAGGGAAGTATGGTTCTATAAAGAGCCGCTGCCACTGTCAGGTGGAACTATAACCACCGCGTCGGGCTTGGTGTTCCAAGGCGATGTGGCTGGAAAGTTCCGCGCATTCGATGCGAAGAACGGAAAAATCCTGTGGGAGTTCAACACGGGGTCGGGAATCATGGCCGCCCCGATGACCTACACGATTGACGGGAAGCAATACGTCGCTGTGGTCTCTGGACGTACGCAATCCATCCCGGCCTTCTACGGGGAAATCGGCGAACGCATGTACGCCGCCAGCCCCGAAGGCGGCACCATGTTCGTGTTCTCGCTGAACTGATAGGAAGTCGACGTGATGCCCAAATTGTTTGCCTTCAGAAACGCCGTCCAACTGGCGGTGACGCTTTTTATGGTCGCGGCGTCCTCGCTGGCGATGGCCGAGCCCCTGCGGGTGTGCTCGGATCCCGACAATCTTCCGTTCAGCAAAGCCGAGGGATCCGCAAGAGGCTTGTATGTGGAACTGGCGGATCTGATCGGCAAGCGTTTGGGCGTCACGATCGAATACGTGTGGTACCTGACGTACAACCAGCGTCGCGCCCTGCGCAACACCATGGACGGGTGCGATGCCTATTTTGCACTGCCGCTTGACCCGAACTACAAGATCGACGGTGCCGATAAGACCGTAGCGTTTCTGGACGTGCGCTACGCTGTGGTCTCCCGGCCAGAATGGGCAATTACGAAGATCGACGACCTGAGGGGAAAGACCCTCGGCGTGACGTACAACTCAACCCCGCAGATCTACTTCTCCAATCTCGAAGGCTTCCGCGTCAAGTCCTACCGCGACTCTCAGGAGGTCATTGCCGCCATCGAGGCCGGGGATATCGACGCAGGCGTGCTTTGGGGACCGCACATCGGATTCCTCAATAACACGACTTACCACGGATACTGGCGACTCACACCCCTTGCGGGCAAGGGTCTGGGGGGGCCGGTAGCCATTGCCGTGCGTAGGGGGAATGCGGCGCTGAAGGACCAGATCAACGAGGCCCTCGAGGCGCTGCGGCCCGAGATCATTGAGTTGGCGAAAAAATTCGGGTTCCCGACCGGTGTCCCCCTGGTTGTGGAGCCGTCCGGTATTGGGCAGCTCCCCCCAAATGGGGCGATCACATCGGGTGGCGCCGCGGCTGACCACCCGAGTGGGGGGGGGTCCGTTGACGCGGGCGAAGATGACACAAAGGATCTCCGACGCTACCTTCGTCGCGTGAATGATGCGACCAGCGATCGCGGTGACGAGCGAGTGAGCGCGGAAGCGGACATGGAGGACACTCGGGCCATGTTCAACAGCCGCTGTGCCCATTGCCATTCGCGAAATGGTGCTAGCCCGCAGCCTGAGCGCGACTTACGGCGGCTGCGCAGCCGCTACGCCGACGACTGGCGCAATGTGGCCAGAACCACGATCATCAACGGGCGGTCCGGGTACGGCATGCCGAACTGGGGCGAGACCTTGTCGCAGCAGGAAATCGACAACGTGCTCGCATTCCTCGAGACGATCCAGAGAAAACCCTGAAGCGTTGACCGGCACCCTACCGGTCGTGGCGGCGCCTATCGCCCGCCTTTGCCAAGACCCACAGCGGAGAAGGGCCAAGGCGCGTCGGCATGGCAAAGCAGACACCCCTGGAGGCCAGCGGAACGCTCAGGGACGGCCCAGGCGGTGCAGCCGAGGAGGACCTAGTCAGGGGCCATGTCGCGATCAAAGGGCATGGGGGTACCTCGAGGGCATCTCCAACGCCGGTTGTGATTGAGATCAACGCGCCGAGTCTTAAGCAGGCGTAGCCCGAGGCGCTTATTTGCCCTTTCGAAAGTTGAGTGGGTGGCGAACGGGTGAGTGGGAGCACGCGCAGCGCGGGGTAGGCCTCGCCCCCGGCAGCCAGCCGGTGCATAAAACGGCGTTCTTCGGCCCGACTCCGCGACGCCACCTTGACTCATCATCAGTTCTACTGCGCCGCTCGGGGCATCTCCGATCCTTCGGTGCGTTTTAGGGCGTTCGTTTCGATCTCAGCCGGAAGACCCTGAATATCGACCTCGACTTCAAGCCCGCCGCGGTTCGCGCACCCTGGCGACGACCTCATCTGAGTTCGCCCGTCCGGCTCGACTACACGCCGCTTGAAGCGCCGCCTGTCGCCCGCAAGCGCATTCAGAATGCCGGCGTGCGGTTCGACCAAACCGGCCGCACTGCGAAGAGCGACGGCAAAGGCCGGCTCATGCGAGCAATTCCTCTTGACGCAGGGCTTTGACCCGCGGTGGCTGGCAAGGGATGCGGTCCAAGCGGTCCAGGACACCAACATCGATTCATGACCGCCCGGGCCGGAGGCTTGGGAATCGACTGGGGGATGTTGACCCGGCCACAGGTGGAGGAGTTTTACCTGGCCACCAGGGCTGTGGCGCGTCGTCAAATTGGGCGACGAGCTACGGCGCACCTGGAACGAAGCGGTCGTTCGCTGGCTCAAGGAGCAGTCGCACAAGGCTACGGCCGATGAAGATATTTCGAAGGTTCGTTGGGTCGATCAGTTCTTGGGCGGTAAGGAGCTCGCGACGATCAATCGTGCCCTGATCGACAAGATTACGGAAGCGAAGCTCGCGCGAGGGGTGTGCAATGCGACCGTCGATCGGACGCTGGAGCTGTTGCGCGCGGTGCTGCGCAAGTGCGTCAACGAGCGGGAATGGTTGGGTCGGACGCCCAAAGTGCGCATGCTGCATGAACCGAACCGGCGCATCCGCTTTTTGACGCAAGCAGAGGCGCGGCGGATTTTTGGCCGAGTTGCCGGAGCATTTGGCAGACATGGCGGCGTTCTCTTTGGCGACTGGATTACGGGCGTCGAACGTCACCGGCCTGCTGCGGCGGTCGCGGGTGGATTTGGGGCACCGGCGGGCATGGATTCATCCCGACGAGGCAAAGGCGCGCCGAGCAATCGCGGTGCCGCTGGATGCCGAGGCCGTTGCCTTGATCCACAAGCAGTTGGGCAAGCATCGGGAGTATGTCTTCAGCTAACGCGGTCAGCCGGTGGTTCAGCTGAGGACGAAAGCCTGTTACGCAGCGCTGGGGCGCGCCGGCATCACGGATTTTCGCTGGCACGCTCTGCGGCATACCTGGGCGAGCTGGCACATGCAAAGCGATACGCCCTTGGTGGTGCTGCAGGAGCTGGGGGGTTGGGAGAGTGCCGAAATGGTGTGGCGGTACGCGTACCTGTCGACCGATGACCTAATAACACCCTATGCAGAGCACTTGGGGGTGGTTCGGTCCGGTGCTTTGGCCGTTGACGGCACACATCCATCACAGGCCTAAAAAGACGAAGGGCCTGCACGAATGCAAGCCCTAGGTTTTACTGGTTGCGGGGGCAGGATTTGAACCTACGACCTTCGGGTTATGAGCCCGACGAGCTGCCAGACTGCTCCACCCCGCGTCCGTTTGAGTCAGCAACTATAGCAGTCCGCAGCGCTATCGTCAATAGCAAGGCAGCTCACTCGTCCCTGCGAGCGCAGCGCGGGCCTTACCCGGGATTCCCGGCGGGCCGCGGAGCTATTTAAGCACAGCACCCCAAAACTGCCTCGTACTCGAGGAGCGCTCAGCACCCTCACCCGAAGCTCCGCGCAGGCCGCGCGCCTTACATTGGCCGCAGCCCTGGCCGTCCGCGCGACTACGCCAGCCCGATGCCCAAGCGGTGCCGCACTTGCCCGCGTGGTCCGCTCGCCCGTTAGGCAAAGCAAGCTTAGATCAGGCAGCAGGGAGCCCAGCGGTCGCCGCCGGGCCGTTGCGTTGCGGGCCCCTTCAGTCCTTGCCGATGACCCATTCCAGCACGGGCTCCCACTGCTCTCGATCACGCTGACTGAGCGAGGGGGGCAGATCGAAGACGCTCATGCCACCAAAAGCAGCGTTGGGATAAACCTGGCTATCGCGAAGGTAGGCGAGCACGGGAAGATCGAACTGGGCGAGGTAGCTGCCCAGGGTCGCAGCGGCCCGGGTCCGCGGGTCCACACGCATGCCGAGCAGCCCTACGGGGCTTCGGCTCTTGCGCACGGGCTTCTCTTCGCGCAACTGCTCCAGGAAGGTACCGCTCGCCGCCATGTCAAACACCGACGGTTGTACCGGGACCAGAACCTTGTCGGCATGCCGCACCGACTGGGTCAGCCCCCGCCCGTGTAGGCCGGCCGGGGAATCGATGACCAAGAAGGCGCGCTTTAGTGCCGGAGGCAGTTCATCTTCGAGGCGCTGGTCAAGGCGACGAATCAGCGGCAATTCGGCCGGACGCATGGAGAGCCAGCCCAAGGCGGAGCGCTGCCGGTCGAGATCCCATAAGAAAACCTGCTCCCCACGGCATGCCAGCGCACCCGCCAAATTGGTCGCTACCGTGGTCTTTCCTGCCCCGCCCTTGGGGTTCACCACCAGCACCGAGCGCATCGCCACTCCTCCGCTATTGCTGTCGCGCCACTTCTGCAGCGTCGGGCGTCTCGTCGACGTCCACGGCCTCCCCGCGCAACGGCGGATTGGGGGTCTCCGGTGGCGCTTCCGATCCCGTCTCGCCCGGGCTTTCGGCCCCCTCCTCAGGTGACACCTCGCCCTGCAGGGTCACCTGTGCGCCGTTCTTTTCCTCGCTCGGCACTGCCGCCTGGGCGAGCAACCCTGCCTGGGCGGGCGCCTCCGTCACCACGAGGTTGCCTAATTCTTGCAGCGGAGGCAACTCTTCCAGCGAGCGAAGTTGCAGATCGTTCAACAAGCCGACCGTAGTGCTGTAGAGGGCCGGGCGCCCAGGCGTCTCGCGATGGCCCACCACTTCGATCCAGCCGCGGGATTCGAGCGTGCGCAGCACGCCGGCGGAGACGGACACGCCGCGGATACTTTCGATGTCACCGCGCGTGACCGGTTGCCGATACGCGATGATGGCGAGCGTCTCCATTACGGCGCGGGAATAGCGCGGCGCCTTCTGCGGATCGAGCCTATCCAGAAAGCGCTGGAACTCGGCACGCCCCTGGAAGCGCCACCCACCGGCAACCCGAACGAGTTCCGCTCCGCGGTGCTTCCAGTCCAGTTGCAGGTCCTCCAGCAACCGCCGTACCAAGTCCTGGCTCACGGCGCCATCGAACAGCCGACACAACTCGGCTACCGGCAAGGGTTCGTCGGTCACCAGCAAGGCCGCCTCCAGCACCGCCTTCAGGTGGCTCGGATCATCCAGCGAGAATTCCATGGCGAAGCTTCACGTAAATGGGGGAAAACGCGCCCTGCTGGGTGATCTGGATCAGGCTCTCCCGGGCCAGTTCCAACAGGGCAAGAAAGGTGACCACCAGATGCCCGGAACCAAGGACCGGGTCAAACAGGTCGCAAAACTCCATAAACCCAACGCCCTGGAGCCGCTTCAATAGGCTCGACATGCGCTCGCGCACGGAGAGCGGCTCGTGCCCGATGCGGTGATGGGCTGTCGTCTTGGCTCGTGCCAACAGCCCAACCCAGGCTTGGCGCAGGTCCTCGACGTCCACCTCGGGCAAGCGCTCCACTGCGACGCGCTCGAGCAACACGCTGACCACCGCGAAATCCCGGCCCCGCTGTGGCAGCGCGTCGAGTTGCCGCGCGGCCTCCTTCATCTGCTCGTATTCCAGCAGGCGCCGCACCAGTTCTGCCCGGGGATCGGCCGCCTCCTTGTCCGGCAACGTGGGTTTGGGCAGGAGCAGCCGCGACTTGATCTCGACGAGCAATGCCGCCATGAGGAGATATTCCGCAGCGAGTTCCCATTGGGCGGCGTCCATCACTTCCACGTAGGCCATGTACTGGGCGGTGAGCCTCGCCATGGGGATGTCCAGGACATCGAGGTTATGGCGGCGAATCAGATAGAGCAGCAGGTCCAGGGGCCCTTCAAAGGCCTCCAGCACGATGCGCAGGGCCTCTGGGGGGATAAAAAGGTCGGCCGGGACCTCGGAGAGAAGTTCGCCGTAGATCCGCGCAAAAGGCAGCGGATTTACCACTGCCGGTGGGGCGGCTGCAAGCATGTTCAAGCCTGTGCGGCAGAACAGGCACCGTCAGGGGCAGGCCCGGCGGGCTGATCGGATGGGGTTTTGAGGTTCAAGGCGTTCGGGTTCCAGCGGGGATTATCCGCCAATCAAGCGAGGCCTTCCAGTGCGCAGACCGGCCTCCGACCTGCAGCGGGCCACCCGCCCTTGGGCTAAAGCGCTTGAACGGCCTGCCGTTAAAAAGAAAGAGGGAGTCGCAAGGGTTGAACTAAACCTCTGCTGCCCGGCACCGTAAACAGCATCAGGGCTCCCCCAAGCCGGATTTCACCGGTACGAGTCGGTTGCACTGGAGAACGCACCCTATGTCGGATCTGCTCAGGCAAGTCGATGCGCGCACGAAGCTCGCTGGCAACAACAAGCTCGAGATTCTGCTCTTCTGCCTCGGCACCGATACCCGGACCGGACGCAAGGAGACCTACGGCATCAACGTGTTCAAGGTTCGGGAGGTCATGCGAACGCCCGAAATCACCCGCGCGCCCGACATGCCAACGGCCGTGGAGGGTATGGTCAGCTTACGTGGCGCGCTCGTACCCGTCGTCGACTTGGCGCGCTTCGCCAACATGCCCGTGGAGGGCAAGCCCGAGATCATGATCGTGACCGAATACAACGGTCACACGCAGGCTTTTTTGGTGGAGGCCGTGGATACGATCCTGCGCCTGGACTGGTCCGCGATGAAGGTGCCGCCGGACATGCTGGTCCGGCAGAACGGCGGGCTAGTGACTGCCGTAACAGAACTCGAGGGCGGCCGCTTGGTGATGATGCTCGATGTCGAGCGCGTCCTCTCGGAGGTGGCGGCGGTGGATGACGAGATGATATTCCGCGGCCTAACGCCCATCGATCTGCCCGACCGGACCATCCTGTTCGCCGACGATTCCTCGGTGGCGCGCAAACAGATAGCACGCACCCTGGACGCGCTGCAAATAAAGCACGTCTCCACGACCAACGGCCGCCAAGCCCTGGAGGAGTTGGAGAAAATCGCTGAATACGCGGCGGCCAATCGCAAGAAGATCACCGATTGCATCCAGGTGATTCTCACCGACGTGGAGATGCCGGAGATGGACGGATTCATCCTGACCAAGCGCATCAAGTCCGATGCCCGGTTCGCCGGCATCCCGGTGGTCATGCACTCCTCGCTCTCGGGCCAGCAGAACCAACTCCTGGGCCAATCCGTGGGGGTGGACGAGTATGTGTCGAAGTTTGAGCCGAAGCGCTTAGCGGAAGTGCTCACCCGCCGCCTGCAAAGTGCTGCCTGAGGAGGGCCCGAGCGTGCAGATCCAAGAAAACAGTCCCAGCAGCTTTGGCAATCCGAACCTTTTGGACAACATCGACGCCCGGACCAAGCTGGCAAGCTCCAACAAGATGGAGATCCTGCTCTTCAGCCTGGGGACCCGCGAGACGTTCGGCATCAACGTCTTCAAGGTGCGTGAAGTCACCCGGACGCCGCCAATCACCAAGACCCCCAATATGCCCGACGGCGTGGAAGGCGTCATTTCGTTGCGCGGCAACATCATCCCTGTCATCAGCCTCGCGCGCTTCCTAAACCGCGCGGACATCCCCGAAGGCGTCGGCGGCACCATGATGGTCACCGAGTACAGCCGCCGCACCCAGGGTTTCCTGGTACACAGCGTGGACCGCATCGTGCGCGTGGACTGGGACAAAGTCCGCTCCCCCGAATCGGTCGTCAGCGGCGCCGACGCGCTGATCACTGCCATTACCGAACTCCCTGAGAACAAGCTGGTGTCCATCCTGGATGTGGAGCAAATTCTGGTGAATGCCTTCGGCGAGGTGGCGATCCCCAGCCTGGAGCCGGTGGAGCGCGCGACCCAAGCCAGCATATTCTTCGTGGATGACTCCATGGTTGCCCGGAAGGAGATTGGACAGGTACTTGATCGCTTGGCGGTGAAGGCGCACCAAGCGAACAACGGCCGAGAGGCCTGGGAGCGGCTACAGGCCATCGCCCAGCGCTCAGTGCAGGACAACGTCCCGCTACGTGACTCGCTCAACGTCATTCTCGTGGACGCCGAAATGCCAGAGATGGACGGCTACGTGCTCACACGCCACATCAAGGCCGATGCCCGATTCAGCGGCATCCCCGTGGTCATGCACTCCTCGCTCTCCTCCACCGCCAACCGGGCCATGGGCCAGTCGGTGGGCGTGGACGCCTATGTCGCAAAATTTGATCCGGTGGTACTGGCCGATACCTTGCGGCCCTTGCTATCCCGCTGACCGGGAGGTTACCGCGATCGGGTGCGCGCCGTCGGCGCACTAAAGTATTCGTGGCTTCGGAGGATATTGGTTTCCATGCAAAAAACTGATCTCAAATTCCTAGTGGTGGACGACTTCTCCACCATGCGCCGGATCGTGCGCAACCTGCTCAAGGAACTGGGCTTCACCAACGTGGACGAGGCCGAGGATGGCGTCGCCGCGCTGCAGAAGCTGCGCTCCGGAAGCTTCGACTTCGTCGTGTCCGACTGGAACATGCCGAACATGACCGGCATCGAGCTGCTGCGCGCCGTGCGCGCCGAAGCAAGCCTGCAGCACTTGCCCGTGCTCATGATCACGGCGGAGGCGAAGAAGGAAAACATCATCGAGGCGGCCCAGGCTGGCGCCAGCGGCTACATCGTCAAGCCTTTCACTGCCGCAACGTTGGACGAAAAATTAAACAAGATCTTCCAGGCGATGCAGAAAACAGGAGCATTGGCATGAGCGTGGCGGCACCGACGAAGAACGCTGGCCCTTCGGACGACAGCGACGAACTCGAGGGTCTCTTCGATAGCATCCTGGCGGCAAACCGCCCGCCGGCAGCGGAGCCTCAGCCCGCACCGAAGGCCGCCGTAGTGGCCCATCCGCCCGGAGACTGCCCGGCCGATCACGTCATCTCCCAACTGGGCCAACTCACGCGCCGCCTGCACGACACGCTGCGCGAACTCGGCCACGACGGCCTCGTGGAAAAGGCGACGCAAGCCATTCCGGATGCCCGCCAACGCCTCGCCTACGTGGCTACCATGACCGAACAGGCGGCGAGCCGCACGCTCAACGCCATCGAGGCGAGCAAGCCACTCCAGGATGCTCTCGGTGCCGATGCAACGCGCATGGCGGACGCCTGGGAGCGCGTGTTCTCTGGTGACTTGGGCGCCGAGGATTTCAAGCGCTTGGCTGACGACACCCGCCTCTATCTGCGCCGGGTGGCGGACACCACGCGGACGACCGGTGATCACCTGATGGAGATCATGATGGCCCAGGACTTCCAGGACCTGACCGGCCAGGTGATCAAGAAAATCACCGACGTCGCGCAGGACCTGGAACAACAGATGGTGCAATTGCTGGTGGACAACATCCCCACCGAGCGACGCGATGAGGCCAAGGGCACGCTGGCCGGGCCAGTCATTAGCGGCGCGGCCCGCAACGACTCGGTCACCAGCCAGACGCAGGTGGACGAGTTGCTCGAGAGCTTGGGCTTCTGAGCTTCACGGCGACGTTATAAGGAAGGGATGCGACGATGAGTAGCTTTCAGGGCATGGAGGAACTGCTGCAGGACTTCCTCACCGAGGCCTCGGAACTCCTGGCCGATGTGGACAACAAGTTGGTGGAACTCGAGCGCCACCCCGACGATCGCCGCCTGCTCAACGACATCTTTCGCGGCTTCCACACCATCAAGGGCGGCGCAGGCTTTCTCAACGCGGGCCCGCTGGTGGACCTGTGCCACCTGACGGAGAACCTCTTCGACCGCCTGCGCACCGGCGAACTGCGGGTGACCAAGGCAATCATGGACGTCATCATGGACGCCACGACGCTGGTGCGCGAGATGTTCGGCTACTTGTCGCAGTCGGCCATGCCACCGCATCCGGACCCGATGTTCCTGGACGTCTTGCGCGAGATCGTATTCGAGGAACCGCCAGCACCTGCGCCAGTAGCCGCCAGCACGCCCGCGCCCGCTGCCTTGGCACCCGGACAGGTCGACTGGGCCGCGCTCTATGCGGCAGTGACCCCTGCGCCGCAGCCTTCCTCCATTGCAGCCGCCGAGGTGATCATGCATCCCACCGCACAACCTGCCGCCAACCACCCGCAGCGCCGGGAAGCCGACGCGGTTCCCGATGAGGCGCATCCCCAAGGCCGGCGCGCGACCGATTACCCAGAGGGCGAAGGGGCGCGCACGGGGCGGCGCGATTCGGACAAGGTAGCCGTCTCGCCCGAGTCAACGATCCGCGTCGATACTGCCCGCCTGGACCAAGTGCTGAACCTGTCCGGCGAGATCGGCTTGGCAAAGAACCGCCTCACCTGCCTGCGCACCGACCTGCTATCGGGGAAGACCGATCCTGAGACGCTGCGCGCGGTGGACCAAGCGGTAAGCCACTTGGACCTCCTGGTGGGAGACCTGCAGAACGCGGTCATGAAAACCCGCATGCAGCCCGTGGGCCGCCTGTTCCAGAAGTACCCGCGCCTCGCGCGCGAACTGGCGCGGCAGTTAGGCAAGGAAGTGGAAGTCGAGATCCTGGGCGAGGAAACCGAGCTCGACAAGACGATGATCGAGGACCTTGGCGATCCGCTGGTGCATCTGGTCCGCAACGCCGTGGATCACGGCATCGAACCGGCGGCGGACCGCAGGGCGGCGAACAAGGCTGAGAAGAGCATCCTGCGCCTATCTGCGGAGCAGGTGGGCGATCATATCCTGCTACAGGTCCGCGATGATGGCCGCGGCATGCGTCCTGACGTGCTGCGCCGCAAGGCCGTGGAGAAAGGCCTGATCGACGATGAAGCCGCCGCCAATATGACCGACGACGAAGCGCTCAAGCTGATCTTCCTGCCCGGGTTCTCCACCAAGGCCGACATCAGTAGCGTCTCAGGACGCGGCGTCGGCATGGACGTGGTGAAAACCAACATCCAGAAGCTCAACGGGCGCATCGAGATCGAATCGGTCGTGGGCGAAGGTACGACCTTCAACATCTTCCTGCCGCTGACGCTGGCCATCCTCCCCGTGCTGGTGCTCCGCGTGGGCGAACAGGCCTTCGCCGTGCCGCTCGCCCTGGTGCGCGAAATCATTGCGATCGATCCCGCCACGGTCCAGGAAGTCTCGGGCCGGGCGACGATGATGATCCGTGATCAGTTGCTTCCCATCCGCTCGCTGAGCAACCTAATCGGCTGGCCGCAAACCCGCCCGCCAGCCTACGGGGTCCTGATGCAAACGGCGATGCGCTCCTTCGTGCTGGCTGTCGACGGTTTCGTTGGTCGCGATGACGTGGTAATCAAACCACTGGAAGACATCAAACCGCGTGGCATTGCCGGGGCCACGCTGTCTGGCGACGGCTCCGTTGTGCTGGTTCTCGACATGGAGGAACTGCTCGACAGCCCAGGCGAGGAGACGCGCACCGCGCTCTTCGAGATGGCGGCCTGACCCGCGGGGCCCATCAGTGACCCATCCGCATCTGCTGCAACGCCAGCCGGTCATGAACCGCCGGCTGGAGATCCTTGGCTACGACCTGAAAGGCGCGGTGGCACTCACCGAATTGCATGACCACCTGGGTAACCCAGCCAACGATCGCAGCGTCATCGCCCGCCTAGCTAAGCGCTTCCTGATCACTCCCCCGGCCGAGGGTGGGCACTTGGCCGGCCCGAAAGAGCAGATGATCGCGGCCCTGCACTGGCAGGATGCGGACACCGCGGGTTTTCGCACCCATGCGGCCGAGTTAAAGACGCACGGGTTCCGGGTACTCGCCGATGTGGACGCTAGCGCCAACCCACCTCCCGAAGTACGCCGCGATGCGGCCTTTCTGCGCATCCAGGGGCGGGGACTGGGCAGGGCCCTGGAGCAGGCCTGCTCGCGCCTCTCCGCGCAGGGTAACAAGGTCATTGTGGCGGGACTCCCGGACAACCGCAGCTTCGAGCAAGCCGCCCTGTCGGGGGCCGAGTTTTTCCAGGGCTTCTTCTTCAATGAGCCCAGCGTGGAGGCAGGACGCGCACTGAACCCCAACTACGCCAACATCGCCGCGCTGATGCAACTGACTCGCGACAACGCGCCGGCGGCAAAGCTCGAACAGGTTCTGAAGCGTGACGCAACGCTCTCCTTCCGGCTGCTTCGGTACATCAATAGCGCGGGCTTCGGCCTGTCCTGTGAGATCCAGTCCTTCCGCCACGCCATCGCCGTTCTGGGCTATCAGAACCTCTATCGCTGGCTCGCCTTGCTACTGGTGACCGCCGCGCGCCAGTCTGCGGCACCCGCCCTAGTCACCACCGCCATCACCCGTGGACGCCTGGGCGAACTGCTCGCCGAAGGACTGCTCGGTGGAGACGAGGCGGACAATCTGTTCATCGTCGGCGCGTTTTCGCTGCTGCCCGCCATCATGCGCACCCCTATCGAAAAACTCGTCGAGCAAATCCCCCTGGGCGAGGCCGTAGTCGATGCACTGTTCCGGCGCGAGGGTCCCTACGGCCCCTTCCTGCGCGTAGTGGAATTGCTGGAGGATCCCCGAGCGGACGAATCGACGGCCGATGAAATCATGGAACTCGCCAGCCTGCTGGGACTCACCGCTCGCAGCCTGAATCAGCGCCAGCTCGAAGCCATCGCCTGGGCTGAAAGCCTCGCCTGAGCCCGCGTTAGCAGCCTACAAGCCCGCAGCCCTGTCAGGCTGCCGGAAGCGGCGCTTTTTCAGGCTCGGCCGTGAAGGTAAACACCCCGTGCCGGCAGTCTACCCGCACCGTCTCCTTGGGCTTAATGGTTCCGTCGAGGATACGCCGCGACAGCGGGTTCTCCAGGGACGACTGAATGGCGCGCTTGAGCGGCCGCGCGCCATAGACGGGGTCGAAGCCGCCTCGGGCCAGTTCGTCGACTGCCGCATCGCTCACCTCGAGGGCCATGTCCAGGGCGCCGAGGCGCTTTTCCAAGGTGCGCAGTTGGATTCGCGCGATGGCGCGGATGTGCCGCTCGTCGAGCGCGTGGAAGACCACGACCTCGTCGATACGGTTGACGAACTCCGGCCGAAAGGTGGACTTTACCTCGGCCATGACGGCAAGCTTCACGACCCCGTAATCATCGCCTGACATCTGTTGGATCATCTGCGAACCCAAGTTCGAGGTCATCACGATGACCGTGTTCTTGAAATCCACCGTACGGCCCTTGCCATCGGTCATTCGCCCGTCGTCTAGCACCTGAAGGAGAACATTGAAGACGTCGGGATGCGCCTTCTCCACTTCGTCGAGCAAGATGACGCTGTAGGGCTTGCGTCTAACCGCCTCGGTCAAATAGCCACCTTCCTCGTAGCCTACATAGCCGGGTGGCGCGCCGATGAGACGGGCCACGGAGTGCTTCTCCATAAACTCCGACATGTCGATGCGGATCAGGTGATCCTCGGAATCGAAGAGGAAGCCAGCTAGTGCCTTGCATAGCTCCGTCTTCCCCACGCCCGTGGGTCCGAGCAACAGGAAGGAGCCGTAGGGCCGGCCTGGATCACCTAGCCCCGCGCGCGAGCGGCGGATGGCCTCGGAGACCAGGCGCACGGCCTCGTCTTGGCCAACGACGCGCTCGTGCAGGTGATCCTCCATGTGGAGCAACTTCTCGCGCTCACCCTGCATCATCTTCGACACCGGGATACCGGTGGCACGCGACACCACATCGGCAATCTCCTCGGCGCCGACCTGGGTGCGCAGCAGGCGGTGCTTGGCCTGCGGCGTCCCAGCCGTCTCGGCGTGCTTGAGTTGTGACTCCAATTGCGGCATCCGCCCGTATTGGAGTTCCGAGAGCGTCTGCCAGTCACCCTTACGCCGCGCTGACTCCATGTCTACCTTGAGGTGCTCGAGCTGTTCCTTGATTTTCTGGGAGCCCTGGACCTGCGCCTTCTCGGCCTTCCAGATTTCCTCAAGGTCGGAGTAGTCGCGCTCGAGCGTGGTGATCTCCGCTTCGATCAGGCCCAGACGCCGGCGCGATCCCTCGTCCTTCTCCCTGCGCACGGCCTCGCGCTCGATTTTTAGCTGGATCAGCCGTCGCTCGAGCCGGTCCAGTTCCTCGGGCTTGGAGTCGATCTCCATCTTGATGCGTGCTCCCGCCTCGTCAATAAGATCGATGGCTTTGTCGGGGAGAAACCGATCCGTGATGTAGCGGTGCGAGAGTTCGGCCGCAGCCACGATGGCAGGGTCGGTGATCTCCACGCCGTGGTGCACTTCGTATTTCTCCTGAAGCCCGCGCAGGATGGCGATGGTGTCCGCCACGCTGGGCTCGTCCACCAACACTTTTTGGAAGCGCCGCTCCAGGGCGGCATCCTTTTCGATGTACTTGCGGTATTCATCCAATGTCGTCGCGCCGATGCAGTGCAGTTCGCCACGCGACAGTGCCGGCTTCAACATATTGCCCGCATCCAGGGCGCCTTCGGCCTTGCCCGCACCCACCATGGTGTGAATCTCGTCGATGAAGACAATGGTGCGGCCTTCGTCCTGGGATACCTCCCGCAGTACGGATTTCAGCCGCTCCTCGAATTCGCCGCGGTACTTGGCCCCAGCGAGCAGCGCTGCCATGTCCAACACCAGGACACGCTTATCCTTCAGCGTCTCTGGCACCTCGCCGTTGACGATACGCTGGGCGAGGCCCTCGACGATGGCCGTCTTGCCCACGCCGGGCTCCCCGATGAGCACCGGGTTGTTCTTCGTACGCCGCTGCAGGATCTGGATGGTGCGACGAATCTCGTCGTCACGCCCGATCACCGGGTCGAGCTTTCCCAAGCGGGCACGCTCCGTCAGGTCCAGCGTGTATTTCTCCAAGGCCTGGCGCTGCCCCTCGCTCTCGGCCCCACTCACAGGCTGGCCTCCGCGCAGCGTCTCCACCGCACGTTCCAGAGGGGCGCGAGAAGCGCCATGTTCCTTCAGCAATCGGCCGATCTCACCTCGATCCTCCACTGCCGCGAGCAGGAAGAGTTCCGAGGCGACGAACTGGTCTGCGCGCTTTTGCGCCAGCTTGTCCGTGACGTTGAGCAGATTCGCCAACTCCCGAGACAGGGTTATTTCGCCCCCCGTGCCTTCGACGCGTGGCAGCCGCTCCAGGCTCGCGCGCAAGGCCTCTTTCAGCGGCGTCACGGCAATATTGGCGCGCGAGAGCAAGGAGGCCGTACTACCGTCTTGCTGCTCGAGCAATGCGAGCAGCAGGTGCTGAGGCTCGATATAGCCGTTGTCGCGGCCCACCGCCAGGCTCTGGGCGTCGGCAAAGGCCTGTTGGAAGCGGGTCGTGAACTTGTCAAAGCGCATGGAGTTAACTCCCGGTATATTTGCGTGTGGTGTAAATGAGGGCCGCGCGAGGCGTTTTCAACGTAGCCGGCGATAAACCGCAATGCCGCCCCCCCACCGGCGCGGCGAGGCCCCAGAGACCATTTTGTGCACACCGCGCCGGCGCGATCTTGACGCCGGTCAAGCCTGCCCCGCTGGAGAGGCAAGGACACCTAACACTGGAGGCACGCCCATGCCTGTGGCAAACCCGCTTCGCCAACTCACCGCCGCCGCACTCGCGCTCTGCACACTCGGCATCGCACACGCCGAGGATGCCCCGGAGTTGACCGCCAGCCGCGCCATCGCCCTGAAGCTCATTGCTTCGTTGGGTGCGGAATTGAAGGCAGCCTTGGCCGCGGGCGGGCCGGCAAACGCCGTTAGGGTTTGCAAGGACGTCGCGCCGGCACTGGCGGGGGAACTCTCGCGCACGCACGGGGCGCGGGTGACGCGTGTGAGCCTCAAGGTGCGAAACCCACTCCTGGGCACGCCCGACGCGTGGGAGCAACAGGTGCTCACTGCCTTCGACGAACGCGCCGAGACTGCGGAGCCGGTGGCCAGCCTAGAATATGGGGCCTGGGTGGATGAACCTCAGGGCCGCAGCTATCGCTATATGAAAGCCATCCCCGTGCAGCCCCTGTGCCTTTCCTGCCACGGTGCAGTGGAGTCGCTTGCACCAGAGGTGGCATCCCGCCTGCAACAGGATTACCCGGCCGATCGTGCGGTGGGCTATCGTCTAGGCCAGCTGCGCGGTGCGGTCAGCGTGCGCACCCCTGCGCCGCGATGAATACGACGCAGGCCGTGGTCTTCGACGCCTACGGCACGCTGTTCGACGTTTATAGCATCGGACAACTGGCGCAGGAACTCTTCCCCGATCGGGGAGAAGCTCTGACCCGCCTCTGGCGCTCAAAGCAATTGGAATACACGTGGCTGCGCAGCCTGATGGGCTGCTACGAGGATTTCGAGACGCTCACCGCGGACGCCTTGGAATTCGCTTGCCGGAGCCTTGGACTGCCGGATGACCCGGCGGCTCGCGGCAGGCTTGCGCATGCCTACGAGCACTTGGCGCCCTACGCCGAGGTGCCTGGGGCCTTACAGTCGCTCTCGCCACTTCCGCTCGCGATTCTCTCGAACGGCTCGCCGCGGATGCTGCGCGCCGTCGTGGAGAATGCGGGACTTGCGCCACGGTTTTCGCGGATCCTGAGCGTCGACGGGCTGCGCATCTTTAAACCGCACCCCAGCGTCTACCAGATGGCGGTGGATGAGCTCGGCGTCGCGGCCGACCGCATCGCGTTTGTCTCCTCGAACTTCTGGGACGTATCCGGTGCCTGCGCCTTCGGCTTTCGCACCTATTGGATCAACCGCTCGGGCGCCCCTACCGAACCGCTGGGGCAAGTGCCTGCCGCAGTCCTGGGAAACCTTGCCGAACTAAGCACCGTGCTGCCCGTCTGAGACCCCCGCGCGAGGGGATCATCGTCTGAGACCCTGCGCGAGCCCTCGGCGCTTGGACAGCGTAAACCTGCCTTATTTGCAAATCCGTAACAGCCTTGCAGGATGCTGTCTGAGTCGGCGTTGGTGGTCCTAAAGGCTAATTGTTCTCCGCGGTTCCGGGATTGCAGGCAGGGTTCGGAGAGAGGAAGGCTGTGAGTTCTCGGTCATCTTGAGGTAATCGAAGACCAGGCGGACGTTGGTGGCGAGGCGGCGGATGGTCTGTGCGACGAATGGTGCGCTGCGGGATTTGATCAGACCAATCGCGAAACGGCGCAGTCGGGTGATGTTCTCCGGGCCGTAGCCAGTGCGGATGCGACAGCGGTCCTCGTCGTAGGTCCAGTCCAGGATGTAGTGGCAACTGTTTTCGATGACCCAGTGGCCGCGGTTGATCTGGGGCAGGCGCTCGGGACTGGTGTTGGGTCGCTCAGGGGGACGGAGCCGACTTTTTTTGGGTGTGGCAGAGCTGGGTCTGGTGTCCGAGCACGCTCATGATGTGGGTGCGCTCGCCGTGTTGGTCGAGGGCGTTGCACATGGTTATGCCGTCGATGGCGAGGCTGCGGTCGCGCAGGGCGTAGGCCTCGTTCCAGCGCTGCAGGGCGAGGGCGAGGTCCAGCGCGAGGTGTTCGCCGCCGTACCGGCCCATCTGGCAGCGGAGCGGATGGTGATCGATCGCTTCGCCGCGGTGAGCAAGCTACGCTCCGACGGCGTTCTCGGATTTCACTCGGCGCTCGAGCTCCATGGCCTAGCCTATTCCGAGTTTAACGAGGTCTAGCCCATCCGCGCCGGGCGGACGGGACTTGTGGACTTGGCGCTCGGCGCCTGCCGCTTCGTCACTCCGCCGAAAGCGCTGCGCGCGGCCGGCAAGGATGACTACCTGACCATGACCATAGATCGGCAAGGGGTGGCGGTCCGTGCGACGGCGGTCGAACGCACGGTCGTTGATGTCGTGCACCAGCCGGACCTCGCGGGCGGCGCCGAGGAAGTCCTCAAGTCGCTGGATCTGGTCCGCTATCTCGATCCGGCGAAGACCGCCGACTATGTCGAGCTGCTGGAAAACCGGTCGATCGCCTCCGTTTCTGGCTGGTGGCTCGAAAAGCGGCAAAGCGCGCTCGGCGTCACCGATGACGTCCTGGCACGCCTGCGAGCGCGGCTCCCACACTCGAAGCATTATTGGGCGCCGAACCCGGGCGCGCTGTGCTTGTTGAGCCGTGGCGCGTGCTTTTGCCGCCGCAGGCTGTCGACGCCGCTTTTGAAGGCGTCTGATGGTCGCTTCGCAAGAAACGCTTCAGGACCTTGCGGCCGAGCGGCAGCTTCAGCCGGCGACGCTGGAGCGCGTGATCCGGCTGATCGAGATACCCGACGCCTTCGGTGCCGACACGCTGATCGGACCGTGGATCGCCTTGAAGGGCGGTACGGCACTCAACGTCTTCCATTCGGATCTGGGCCGCCTCTCGGTCGATGTCGATGTCAACTATGTCGGCGCGGTCGAAAAGAAGCAGATGGACGCCGATCGCCCGGGCATGGAGGACCGGATCGCGCGGCTGATGGAATCCAAAGGCTACGCCGCGTGTCGCGAGCCGTCGGAGCCCGCCGGAGGCCACCCTGCGCCCCAACTTGGCGTTCTTCCTGTCGGTCCAAACCCTGGTGTATCCGTCGAGGAGTTCGCAGGGCGGTGGTCCTGGGCTGGGAAACCCCTGATGGCAACGGCGGACGACCGGGTTGGGGGGTATCAGAATGGACCATCCAACGGTCAGGAGACCCGCATCCGATCAAAACCGCCCCGCGCCCTCCTGCGACTGGCCACGGTAGGCCTTTGCCTCGCCTCGGCTTCCGCCTCCGCCTACGTTATCGATGTCCGTGGTATTCAATCGCCCGGCGTCTCGATACCCCGTCTGGGAAGCGGGGGGCTTCCGGGTCAACGCGCTGTCGGGAAATTGGGTCAGCACGTCCTTCGGCAAGCCGACCCCCAGCATCTTCGTGGCGACGTTCTCGGGTAAACCCTCCGGGGCGTTGGAGGCGACCCACGGCGGCGGCGCCTTTACACGGAGATCCCTGGATCTGGATTACCTTCCTGCCAGAGGCACCTTCGCCCACCATGGCCCACTGCGCGTTGCTGGCTTGATGTCACGCCGTCGGCGCCGCTGAGTCGCGACTGGGCCCGCGTGGCCGGGGCAGATTTTTACCCTGGGCCACACCTCAAGCATCACCGGGCGACTGGCCCGCCGGGACCCGGGAGTTCACTGGCCCTCAGGGCCTCGCACCGCGGCCTTCAGCGCCGAGGCCCGGTCAGTCCGCCATGCGCTGACCCCGAGGGTCGCGTGGCGCCTGGTCCGGGTAGGGGAAGAGAACGTTCATGGCGATGCTGCGGAAAGCCCCCTCCACGACCCGCATGTGCTCGCGGCGGAACTCCCGGGCGTGGCGTAGGCCGCAGCTGTGGGCAATCACGTCGATCTCCTTATTCATATTCACGGCGTAGTTCGCCACGCGCTGAAACTTGTCCTCGGCGACCAGCCCACGCTGCAGCCGCGGGTTGTGCGTGGCCACGCCGGTGGGACAAGTGTTGGTGTGGCAGCGCAGGGCCTGGATGCAGCCCAGGGCAAACATGAAGCCGCGCGCAGTGTTGATGAAGTCCGCCCCAAGACACAAGGCCGCCGCCGCTCTCGACGGCGTATTGAGTTTGCCCGAGGCCACCACCCGCACACGCTGGCGCAGCCCGGACTCGATCAAGGCATCGACCACACGCGGCAGAGCCTCGAAGATAGGCAGACTCATGTGATCGGCCAACGCCTGGGGCGCCGCCCCGCTACCTCCCTCCCCGCCGTCGATCACCAGGAAGTCTGGGGCGTATTCCAGGCCACGCCGGTTTACTGCCTCACACAACTCGTTCATGAACGCCCAGCCGCCGATGGCAGTCTTCACTCCGACAGGCCGCCCAAGTTCCTCGCGAAGCCGGGCAATGTAGTCGAGCAACTGATCGGTGGTGCCGATGTCCGTGTGCCGGTTTGGGCTAATCGAGTCTTGGTGAGCGGGGATCCCGCGGATGCGTGCGATCTCCTCGGTCACCTTGGCCGCAGGCAGCACGCCGCCCTTGCCCGGCTTCGCCCCCTGGGACAGCTTAATCTCGAAGGCACGCACCTTTGGGGCAAGTGCACGCGCGCGCGCCATGTCGAAGTTGCCGTGTGCATCGCGCACACCGTACTTGGCCGTGCCAATCTGCAGGATGACGTCGCAACCGCCCTCGAGGTGAAAGGGAGACAGGCCGCCCTCTCCCGTATCCATCCAGCAGCCTGCCTGAGCGGCACCACGCGACAGGGCCTGAACGGCGGGGCGCGAGATCGCGCCGTAGCTCATGCCACTGACATTGACCACCGAGCGCGCCGTGAAGGGCTCACGGCAGTAATTCTCGCCGATGATCAGAGCCGGCGTGGTTTGGCGCTCCTCCTCCAGGATCGCGAAGGGTGCATTCACGAAGATGATGGAGCCCGGCTCGCTCAGGTTCAGCGTGGAGCCGAAGCCGATGATCCCGCCTTCGTTCTTGGCCAGCCGATAGACCCAACTGCGCGTGGCCCGATTGAAGGGCATCTCCTCGCGGTCGCCGGCGAAGAAATACTGACGGAAATACTCCCCTTGCTTTTCCAGTACGTAGCGCAGCCGCCCGATGACGGGGTAGTTACGCAGGACACTGTGCTTTTTCTGGGTGATGTCCCGAATGAAGAAGAAGACCAGGACGGCGAAGAGTAGGAACCCGAAGAGCGTTCCCAGTCCATAGGAGACCATGCCGAGCACAGGATGCATCTAGGGGGGCCCTCGCGGTTGTTACCCCCGGTGCGCATGCGCAGCGCGACGCGGACCGGATGACCCCATTCTACAGATCTCACCCCGTGGCGGCGGCGCCGCCCCCGAATGCCCTAGCGGGGCAGGTGCTCCTTGATGAGCGCCTCGATGGCACTGCCCGTAGCGTCTACGAGGAAGGGCGCACTGCTCTGGCTGATGGCGGTGTCCGGATCCTTCAGTCCGTGGCCGGTCAGGGTGCATACGATCACGGAACCGTCCCCAATCACCCCGCGCTCGAACGCTTTGAGCAGACCGGCAATACTGACCGCGGAAGCCGGTTCGCAAAAGATGCCCTCGGTTTCCGCCAGCAACTTCTGCGCAGCGAGAATCTCCGCGTCGGTGGCTTCGCTAAACCAGCCGCCGGATTCGTTCTTCGCCGCCCAAGCCAGATCCCAGGACACCGGATGGCCAATCCGGATTGCCGTGGCGACCGTCTCTGGATTGTCGACCATGGCCCCGCGCAGGAAGGGCGCGGCGCCAGCTGCCTGGACGCCGATCAGGACCGGACGCCGCTTGCACAGGGCTGGGGCTAGGTAGGGACAGGCGCCCCCGCAGTGGTTACAACTGCCGCTCACCAGGCCGGCGGCCTCGCTGTAGCCGATCCAGTGCGCGGAAATGTTACCGGCATTGCCCACGGGCAGGACGTGATAGTCGGGCGCCTCTCCCAGAGCCTCGACCACCTCGAAGGCAATGGTCTTCTGCCCCTGCAGACGAAACGGGTTGATGGAATTGACCAGCGTCAGGGGCAGGTGCTTGGCCGCTTCCTGAACCAGGCGCATACCGTCGTCGAAATTGCCGCGAATCTGGATGACCGTCGCCCCGTGCATCATCGCCTGGGAGAGCTTGCCCAGTGCAATCTTGCCCTCAGGAATGAGCACAAAACAACTGATGCCCGCGCGCGCCGCATAGGCTGCTGCTGCCGCCGATGTGTTTCCCGTGGATGCGCAGATGATGGCCCGCGCGCCAGCTTCCACCGCCTTGCTCACGGCCATGGTCATCCCCCGGTCCTTGAAGGAGCCGGTGGGGTTAAGACCTTCGAACTTGCAAAGGATGCGCACCGAACGCCCCAGGCGTCGCGGCAGGTTCTGCAACTCGACTAAGGGCGTATTGCCTTCATTGAGCGAAATGACCGGCGTGGCCGCCGATACGGGCAGGCGGTCCCGGTAGCGCCGGATCAGGCCTTGGTAGTGTGGCTGCATTGGGCTTCCAGTGGGTGGGGTTTGAGTGGATTCGCCGACAGGCATCAGGACAGCGCTTCCAGCCGCAGGCGCGTGACGCGCCCGGTCACCGCTGGCAGTGCCTCCATGCGGGCAATGGCCGCCATCGCGTGCTTCTCCCGTGTCAGGTGCGTGAGCATGATGATGTCCACCTGCTCCTCCCCCTGGGCGGGCTCCTTCTGGATCATGGCCTCGATCGAGATCCTAAGGTCGGCGAGGATGCGCGTGATATCCGCCAGCACGCCGGGACGGTCCTCCACCCGAAGGCGCAGGTAGTAGGACGTCTCAACCTCACTCATGGGCAGGATGGGCTCTGCGGACAAGGCATCGGGTTGGAAAGCCAAGTGCGGCACCCGGTTCTCCGGGTCCGTGGTCAGGGTCCGGGTGACGTCCACCAGGTCCGCCACCACTGCCGAGGCCGTGGGCTCGGCCCCCGCCCCCGCCCCATAGTAGAGGGTCGCGCCCACGGCGTCGCCCTTGACCAAAACGGCATTCATGACCCCCTCCACGTTGGCGATGAGCCGACGCGCGGGGATCAAGGTGGGGTGTACGCGAAGCTCGATGCCCTCGGGCGTGCGCCGCGTGACACCGAGCAGCTTGATGCGGTAGCCCAGTTCCTCCGCGTAGCGGATATCCTCACGGGTGAGCGAAGCGATGCCCTCGGTGTAGGCGCGGTCGAACTGCATGGGGATGCCGAAACCGATGGCTGCCATGATGGTGAGCTTGTGTGCGGCGTCGACGCCCTCGATGTCGAAGGTCGGATCGGCCTCCGCGTAACCGCGCTGCTGCGCCTGCGCCAGCACCTCGGCGAAACCCGCCCCGGTGTCGCGCATGGTGGAGAGGATGAAGTTGCTGGTGCCGTTGACGATGCCCGCGATCCACTGGATGCGGTTGGCGGTGAGGCCTTCGCGCAAAGCCTTGATGATGGGGATGCCACCGCACACCGCCGCCTCGAAAGCCACCATGACTCCGCGACGTTGCGCCGCCGCAAAAATCTCGTTGCCATACAAAGCGAGCAAGGCCTTGTTAGCCGTCACCACGTGTTTGCCCCGCTCGATGGCTTCGAGGACCAACTCGCGCGCGAGCGTCGTGCCGCCGATCAGTTCCGCCACGATTTCCACCGCTGGGTCACGCACCACCGCGAAGGGGTCGGTCACCAGGGTCAGGTCCGGCCCAACCTTCTGTCGCGCTCGCACGAGGTCGCGCGCCGCGGCCACGTGGACTTCGATTCCACGGCCGGCACGCCGAGTGATCTCCTCCTGATTGCGGCGCAGCACCGCAACCGTCCCGCCACCGACCGTACCCAGGCCGAGCAGGCCCACCTTGACTGGTTGCACTTAGAAATCCTTGCGCAAAACGAAGGCGGGGATGATGAAACCTTCGCGGAAATAAAACCGGTGAGCTCCGGTACGATGGGTACCGGAGTCCAGATCCATGCAGGCACCGCCGCGCGCAAGGGCGAGCCCTTCGAGGGAAGCGATGAGCGCGCTGCCCACACCCGCGGAACGGTGCGCCTCGTCCGTCACCAGGTCATCGACATAAAATCGCCTGCCGTGGTGCGTGTTTCGGAAACTGCGGAAAACCGCAACCCCGATGACCGCATCGCCGTCGACCGCCACGCTCATCTCACCGCCGTCGGCAAAGATCCCCTGCATGGTCGCGATGTAATCCTCGGGCAAGCTGGGCCGCAGTTGCCGGTGCACGCGCTGGGCCCGCTCCAGCCACAGGGGTTCGCGTAGCGCTCGCGAGTCGTCGGTGACGCGGATGATTTCCACAGGGCCGCCCGCGCTCAGCTCGCGGCCGCGATCTGCAGCAGGCCGTCGCGACGAAACATGTCACGCACGCCACGCACCGCCTGCCGGATGCGCGCCTCGTTCTCGATCAGGCTAAAGCGCACGTGGTCATCGCCCAGATCGCCAAAGCCGATACCTGGGGAGACGGCAACTCGCGCATCGGCGAGGATTTTCTTGGCAAACTCCAGCGAGCCCATGGCCTTGTAGGCGTCCGGGATCTTCGCCCAGACATACATGGAGGCCTTGGGGTTCTCCACCATCCAACCCAACGCGTGCAGACCTGCCACCAGAACATCGCGGCGCTTTTCGTAGGTGCGCCGGGTCTGCTCGACACAGTCCTGCGGCCCTTCTAGCGCGACGATGGAAGCCACCTGGATCGGGGTGAAGGTACCGTAGTCGTGATAGCTCTTGATCCGGCCGAGCGCCGCCACCAAGTCGCGGTTACCCACCATGAAGCCCACGCGCCATCCCGCCATGTTGTAGCTCTTGGACAGCGTGAAGAATTCCACGGCAACGTCGGCGGCACCCGGCACCTCCATGATGGATGGCGCGCGATAGCCATCGAAGACGATGTCTGCGTAGGCCAGATCGTGCACCACGTAGATT
Source organism: Betaproteobacteria bacterium (assembly GCA_025356655.1). Lineage (GTDB taxonomy): Bacteria > Pseudomonadota > Gammaproteobacteria > Burkholderiales > SHXO01 > SHXO01. Next base: position 45,890 of record JANXRW010000037.1, read on the forward strand.
CCGTATTCCCGGGCGAGCGCGATGATGCGTTCGAAGAATTCCAGATCCACACACTGCGCCGTCGGGTTGCTGGGGAAATTCAAGATCAGACACTTCGGCCGAGGATAGGTGTCCTTTATCGCACGGCCCAGTTCTTCGAAGAAATCTACACCGGGCACCATGGGCACATGGCGGATGTCTGCCCCGGCGATTACGGGCCCGTAGATATGAATGGGGTAGCTCGGATTCGGCACCAACACGATGTCGCCTGCATCGAGGATTGCCAGCGACAGATGGGCGATGCCCTCCTTGGAACCGATCGTGACGATGGCCTGTGTCTCCGGATCCAGTTCGACCTGGTAACGCGTGCGGTACCAATTGCAGATAGCCTTGCGCAAACGCAAGATTCCCTTGGACACGGAATAGCCGTGGGTGTCTCCGCGCTGCGCGGTTTCGATGAGTTTGTCGACGATGTGGCGGGGAGTGGGTTGATCCGGATTGCCCATCCCGAAGTCGACGACGTCCTCGCCGCGCCGGCGGGCCGCCGCCTTGAGCTCCCCCGTGATGTTGAACACATAGGGCGGGAGGCGTTTGATACGGGAGAACTGCTCCATGGGAACACTGGCCTCGCAGGTGAGGTGCGCTGTTGCGCGGCAAAGCTATAATGGTACCGAAGCAGTGCCCACAGGGCAAACCCGCATGCTGCGGTGCCCCGTCCGATCGGGGCTTACCATGAAATTTCATCTCCAAAAAGCCCCCGGTCGACGCATGGTCACGGGGTACGGCACCGACCACGTTCTCATCAACGGCGAGCGCTACGAGCAGAGCCTGATCCTGCTGCCCGATGAGGTGCGGCACTGGCCCGTCACCACCTTCGAGGCCATCACCGAAGGGCACTTCCAGGAACTCGCCGCCCTTCCCGCCGAATTGGTCCTCCTGGGAACGGGTGACCGCCTGCGCTTCCCACATCCGCGCCTCACCGCCATCGTGATGGGCGCCGGCCGTGGATTCGAGGTGATGAGCACCCAGGCCGCCTGCCGCACCTACAACATCCTGCTGGCCGAGGATCGCCGGGTTGCCTGCGCACTGCTGGTGGGCACGCCGGCGGCCGTCGCCGGCTAGGTCGCCAACAGCGCCTCGCAGCGCGCCAGTATCGCTTCCACGGCCGCCTCCTGGCTGTAGTCGCCGTGCACGGCGGCGAATTCACGGGCTCGCTGGCTCAGGGCCTCGTCGGTGAGTAGACGCCGAACAAGACGCCGGTAATCCGGGCCCACCTGTTCCAGGTGCGCCACTACAGCCAGAGACTGCTGCTCCAAGCGGCGCGCAAACATCTCCTGCTCCATCTGCATGGGCAAGGCGAGCAGCGGTTTGCCGGCCAGCAGCATGGCGCTGCAGGTGCCGATACCGGCGTGGCAGATGGCTACGTCGCAGCGGATCCTCGCCTCGTTCATGTCGACAGGTGCAACGGAGAAATCGAGGCTGGCCGAGCGATGGGTCTTCAGGACCTTCGCCGAGGCACCCGGCGCATGCACCAGCACCGACGCGTCAAGGGCGGCCAGTGCGGACAGGACCTGCTCGAAACCACGGTAGGCCGGCTTCAGATAGGCAAACACCCGCTTGCCGGGGGCGCCAGGCCACTGCGCCGCTGCTCGGGCGGCCAGGGCATAGAGCGGCCCGGTATACACTGCTTCCCCGCGCCCCGGGTAGTGATCCAGTTCCGCGAAACTGCTGATGAGATCGGCCTCCACCTCCAGCAGGTCGGCCACGCGGGTGAGCGGTGGCCCCTCCAGCGTCCGCATCACCGTATTGACGACTTCGCAGACCCGTCGCTCGGTGTCGGCGAGGCGCTCACCCAGGTTCTCGCGCTGCCACCACCGAAACGGCGGCAGCGGCGCTTGCCGCGGCGGGGTGAAGAAGCCGTTACCCACCATCAGGCGCGGAATGCCCAATCCCCGCGCGGCCAGCAACGCCGTGGGGGAATGATCGAAGACGATCAATTGCGGATTGAGGACTGCGAACAGGTTGCGCCACGCGCGTACCATGCCCGTGAGCAATGGCGCGCTGTGAAACCCAAAGCGCAGCAGCATTTCCGTATAGTTGGCCGGTTGCGGCAACCCCGACACCTCCGGTAGCCACAAGGGCGCTTGGAAGGCACGCAGGCCGTGCGGCGTGATGGCGGCCTCCGCATGCGCGAGATCGCGCAGCAAAAAGACCGGATCGTGCCCCCTTGAGCGTAGCGCCATGGCGAGCGGCAGCATGTGCCCGAGGTGGCCGTAATCCCCCCCCAGTTCCCACACCAGTAGCACGCGACTCATCTTCCCTGGGGCTCCCGCCTGCAATGTGACGGCGGATTCTACCGGTTCGGCGCCACCAAAAGCGAAACGGCACCCCTCGGGGTGCCGTTTGCGTGGGCGTGACGGCGACTTAGCGCTGCCGGCGGCGGCGCGAGAGCACGGCCAGACCTGCCAGTCCAGCCAACAGCAACGGCGCAGTGGAAGGCTCCGGTACCGCCGAAATGGAGGTCACCGTCGCGCTCTGCAGCACCGAGTCAGGAATCCCGGCAAGCGACAACGGGTCGCCGGAGCGTGCCTCGCTGTAACCCGAGGAAGAGCCAGGGCATTCGAACTCACAACCGCCGTACCCGTAAACGTAACCGGAACCACCGGCGTTGTGGCCGTAATTACCGTAGGCCGTGGTGATGAGGTCGTAGTCCAGGACCTTGGATTGACCGGGCGCCAAAACGCCGAGGGAGGCGCTCTGGGCGGCGGCACTCCAACTGTAGAAAGCTGTTATGGACCCGGCCAGAGAACCGATGCCATTTTGTACGTCGGCGGTGCTTGCGGAACCCGCCAAATCGATCCCGGAGGTCGTCAGGCTGGTACCGGCGGAAGTCAGAACCAAATTTCCGGTGCCGGTGGCAACGGTATGGCCACCAAAACTCACCGCGATGCTGTAGCCCGCCCCGCCATCGCAGGCAACGCCGCAGGCCACCTGCAGGTCACCGCTGTCGATCACGTAATTGAAGCTGTAGGCCAGAGCGCCTGACGTGGCGTTGGTGATGGTGCGCTCCAGGTGGAAACTACCGCGGGCCGCGAAGTTGCCGTTCCCCGAAGCGCGCGAACCAAAGGCCACCACGGAGGTCGAGTTCTGACCATAAATGTGGAAGAACACGTTATCGGTGCTGCCATCATTGCGGGAGAAATCCACCGAATTGGGATCGGCTTGCGAAAAAGTGGGGTCAGCCGGGTTGATGGAGGACTGCCCGAGGCTGTATTCCGCCAGCGTGGTCACGCCATCGGCGGCCTGCGCGGACACCGCCAACATCCAGAGGGCACTTGCCACCGCGAGGGCAATGCCTCGTCGGTTAAAGGTTGCGAGGTTTTTTGTCTTTTGCATGAGGGTCTCCAGCGTCTGGTTTTATTGCCTGACGTTGTACGGCATTTAACCCTCGCCGCGCCAGCATTGTCAAATAAATGTCACGGACTACCGCCGGACCTTCCCACTGCTTCAAGCCCGTCCGCGCAGTCAGGCCGCGCGATGTTCCAGCAGGCGCGTGGGGCTGAGGCCCACTCGGAGCGCTCCCCAGTGGCGGCCACCAACGACGATTGGGGTGGCGAGGTCGACCACCAGCTCTCCCGTGTCCCTCTGGTAGGTCTGCATGAGGGTGGGCGCGGTGCTGGTGGCGGCGCGCAGTTCCGTCGGGCTGGCAAACTTGCGCTTGTCACGGCTGTGCACCAAATCCACTGCGGGATCACCCGTGAGCGGCTGGGAGGCACGACGGACGTGCGTGGGCGCATAACCGTTCACGTCCACCGCGAGGGTGAAGATGCAGCCGTTGATGGTGGGCATGACCTCATCGTATAGGTTTTGCAGCCAAGCCTCCGCCCGAGCGTCGTAGGACGTATGAAATTTCGGCGGGTTCGTGCCAGGGATTGGTTGGTAGTTTCGGTCGAACACGTCGAGCCCCTGGCGCTGGAGGTCCTCTAACTGGGCACTGATGCGCCCCGCGGCCGCCGCCGAAACGCGCAGGCTATGATCAAAGGCGGTGTCGCCCATGCGCAGGCGTGACACCACCGAAAGGACGCTTTCGGTTTCCTTGGACAAGTCCCGGTGGGACTGCTCGGATTCGTGCATATGGCCCGCAACGCGGGTCGACAGCCCCTGTATTTCGGAGACTTGCTGGTGGATGCGGGTGTTGCTCGATTCCAGGTGCGCGATGGCGGTCGAGATCTCTCCCAACTGCTGGTTCATCGCGCTCAGGTCTCCCACCATCCGCTCGAAATCCCGCGAGGACTTCTCCACCACGTCGCGCGTGTGGTCCGCATCGGCGCGAATGGCGCCGGTTTCCTTCAGCGTGTTACCGACTAGGCTCAACATTCGGCCGGTGCTATCGGTGATGGTGCCAGTGGCGGACTTGACCTTCTCCGCGAGTTTACGCACCTCGTCGGCGACCACGGCAAAGCCGCGCCCCACCTCGCCCGCGCGCGCCGCCTCGATGGCTGCGTTCAAGGCCAACAGGTTGGTCTGGTCGGAGATGTCGTTGATCAGGAGGCCGATGTCCTGGATCCCGCGAGAGGTCTTGGACAGTTCCTCCACGGTAGCGCTGAAGGTGCCCAACTGGCGGCTGATTCGACCGATGCGCTCGGTGACGTCCAACAGTTCATGGAAGGAGCCCTGAGCCGCCGCGACGTTGGCTGCGGTCGCCCGCGTGATCTGCTCGGCGTTATTGGCCACGCTACCCACCGCCGTGTTGACCTCGCCGCTGGTCTCGAAGATCGCGGTGGTCAGCGCCTCCTGCTCCAGTGCGCGGCGTGCGGTGTCCTGGATATGCTTGCCGAGCCGTGCCGCCTCCACTGCGGTGCTCACCGACATCCTGCGCACATCGGCCACCAGCGCCCGCATCACGACAAGGAAGTTGTTCATACCGGCGGCCAACGCGCGGACTTCCCCGCAGCCCTCGGCAGCAAGGGTGACACCGAGGTCGCCGTTGCCCTCGACGAAGCCGCGCAACGACTCCTCCATGTGGCGTAGTGGGGCTGCAACGCCGCGGCGAATCAGGACAATAAGGCCGAGCAAACCGACCACGAGCAGCCCCGCCGCCGCGGCTAATAGCCAGGCAACAGCGCCCAGGAACGCCTCAGGCCGCCCCTCCGGACGTGCCAAGCGCAGCGCCTGCGCCAAATCCGCCGCCTGCCCGTAGGCGAACACCAGCAGTATCGCTACGGCCACGCTCAGCAACGCAGCCAGAACCGCCAGCTGCACCGTAAGCTTCGGCGCCGCCGCCCGGTCCAGCTTAAAGTCTTGCACCTCTTCGGACATTTTTTTGCTCCCGTAGCGATGGCGTCCCAACCCGCATCCCGGACCCTTCTGGGTCCGGGCCCCGAGCGGGCCACCGCGGGACCCCGCTCCCCTTTGCCAGGAATGGGGGGTGCGTGAAGCGCGCATGTCGCCCCTCCTTTTAACGGGCGACCGGGCGAGGACTTGAGCCGAACCACACAGTCGAACTCAGAGCTCGGCCAGGGTCCGCAGGTGGACGACCGCACTGCGGCCCAGTGCGGGGAGGTCGTAGCCGCCCTCGAGCAGCGAGACAAGGCGCGAGCCCGCGTGTCGGGAGGCAACTTCCATGAGTTGCGCCGTGACCCACTGGAAATCGGCCTCCAGGAGGCGCAGCGAGGCTAATTCATCGTCCCGATGCGCATCGAAGCCCGCCGACACAAAAACCATTTGCGGACGGAACGCCTCCAGGGCCGGCAACCAGTTGGCGCTCACGGCCGCGCGGAACCCTCCCCCTCCCGTGCCGGCCGGCAGCGCGATGTTGACCATGCGATCGGTCCGAGTGTCGTGGCCCGTATAGGGATAGAGCGGGTGCTGGAAGGTCGAGACCATCATCACGCGCGGGTCTTCGCGGAAGATGTCCTCCGTGCCGTTGCCGTGGTGCACGTCGAAATCGGCGATGGCCACGCGCTCAAGTCCGCCGACCTCGAGAGCATGGGCGGCGGCCACGGCCACGTTGTTGTAGAAGCAGAAACCCATGGCGCGAGCCCGCTCGGCATGATGGCCAGGGGGGCGCACGCAGCAGAAGGCGTTGCGTGCCCGGCCGCTGAGCACCGTCTCGGTCGCGAGCACGCCCGCGCCCGCGGCGCGCCGGGCGGCGCGCAGGCTGTGAGGTCCCATGGCGGTGTCGGGATCCACCTGCACCAGGCCGCTCTGCGGCAGCGCCTGCTCCAAAGCGTCGAGGTACTCCGCGGCGTGCACGCGCAGGAGTTGCGCATCGGTGGCGCGTGGCGCATCCAATTCGAGCAGATAGCCCGCCAAGCCAGCCGCCAGCAGCCGGTCCTGAATGGCGCCCAGCCGGTCCGGGCACTCGGGGTGGTGCTCCCCCATGTCGTGCAGGCGGCAGTCCGCGTGGGTGATGAGGGCGGTGGGCATGAGTAGCGGGGCCAAGCGGGGAGGATCGCTGGAATGTTACGCCAAAGCAGGACCGATCGGACCCCACTAGAAGGACTCTGACGCCCGTTGGCGTATGCTCTGGCCATGATCGGATCGATAATTGCTTGCGACGCAGGTGTGGCGCCGTAGGCCGCTATTCAGTTCCCAGCGCCCACGCCGTAAGCTTCAACGCGACGGAGTCCGACTCCGGGAAGCTCCACAACCTCAGGCCAACCCTGCGACCATGCCCTCCGACGACCTTGCTCAGATCTCGCTGAACGCACTGCGCTTCCTGGCCCCCGCCGCACGCCGCCCCACTTCGCGCTCCCCCGCCACGGATTCCCATCAGGCTCCCGTCGCCCGAGCGCTGGCCCAACTCGGTGAAATTATCCTGGGTAAGCGGGTACAACTGAAGCTCACGCTCGCCTGCCTGCTCGCGCGCGGACACTTACTTATCGAAGACCTTCCCGGTGTCGGTAAAACCACCCTGGCGCAGTCGTTGGCGGCCTGCCTGGGGTTACGCCTGCAGCGCATCCAGTTCACCAGCGACCTGCTGCCGGCGGACATCACCGGCGTATCCATCTTCGACCGCACCTCGGGTAGTTTCAAGTTTCACCCCGGGCCGATCTTCGCCCAAATCATCCTGGCCGACGAGGTCAACCGGGCCACCCCAAAGGCCCAGAGTGCGCTCCTGGAAGCCATGGAGGAGCGCCAAGTCACGGTAGAAGGTGAGACCCGGGCGCTGCCGGAACCGTTTTTTGTGATCGCCACGCAGAATCCTTCGCACCAGATTGGGACCTTTCCGCTTCCTGAGTCCCAACTCGACCGCTTTCTCATGCGCCTTCGCCTGGGCTACCCCGACCCGCAAGCCGAGCGCCTACTGCTCGAGGGCCGCGACCGGCGTGCCATGCTCAGCGAGATGTCGCCCTGCCTCGGGCTCCAGGACATCGAACGCCTACAGGGCGCGGTGCGCGAGGTCTTCGTCTCGCCGGCCATCCTCGACTACCTGCAGGCCTTGCTGACCAACTCACGCGACGCCCGGGCCTTCCCTCACGGATTGAGCCCGCGGGCAGGGCTCAGCCTGCTCCAGGCGGCACGCGCCTGGGCCCTCGTGGAAGGACGGTCTCACGTCCTACCGGAGGATTTACAGGCGGTGCTGCCTGCAGTCAGCGGACACCGCCTGCAGGGCTCGGGATCGCTCGCGGCCGCAGACGGTGAGGAACTGGCGCGGCGTCTGGTCGAGTCGGTTGCCCTTCCCTAACCCGCCGCGCCGCCATGGCGACAACCCCAATGGCTTGGCGTAGCCGCTTCGCGCAGCCGCCGCCGGGCGGTCAGTTCCCCCTGGTGCTGACCCAACGCCGGGTCTACATCCTGCCCACTCGCCCGGGACTGCTATTTGCCGCCACCTTGGTCACCATGTTGCTAGGCTGTATCAACTACAACCTGGGACTGGGCTTCGTGCTCACCTTCCTGCTCGGCGGCTGTGGCGTGCTGACCATGCTCCATACCTACCGTAATCTGGCGCAGTTGCGCCTCCGGCCAGGCCAGGTCGAACCCGTCTTCGCCGGCGATCCTGCGCAGTTCCCCGTGCACCTGGACAACCCCGGGCAAATCCCCCGACTGAGCCTTAGGCTGGAATGCGGCGCGGTGCGCAGCGCCTGGTTCGATGTCCCCGCCGCTGGGCAACAAACGGCCTGCCTGGCCTTTCCCACGCTCCAGCGCGGCGTGCTGGTGCTTCCCCGGATCCGCGTGCGCACTACCTTCCCCTTGGGGCTATTCAACGCCTGGTCCAATGTGGACATGGAATTGCAGGCACTCGTCTATCCCCGGCCAACACCCGGGCCCGTGGAACTGCCGCAGCCCGTCGGCGGCAACGGGGGCGTGCGCCAGCACGGCCCGGGCCAAGAGGACTTCGCGGGATTGCGCGATTACCATCCCGGGGACTCGCTGCGACATGTGGCCTGGCGGACCGAAGCCCGTGACCAGCCGCTCATGACCAAGCAATTCAGCGGGCAAAGCGGTGGCGAGATCTGGCTGGACTGGGCGGAGATGAGCCCCCGGCTGGGCACTGAAGAGCGGCTCAGGCTGCTCGCACGACAACTGCTCGACGCGCAAGCGCTGGGAGCCTCGGTGGGCCTGCGCCTTCCCCAAGGTGAGTTTTCCCCTAAACCAGGTCCCGAACACCTGCACCGGTGCCTGGGCGCGCTGGCGCTGTTCCCGGCGCACTAATCCATGTCCCAGGAGCGAGGCCGACTGCGTCCCGGCATCCTGCACAGCCTCACCGCGGCCCTGGGAGCCATCCTCTTACCGCACGTAACGCACCTGCCCCTGTGGTGCTCGGCGGCCTGCGCGGCCTTCCTGGGACTGCGCACCATGCTCACCTGGCGCGGCCAGGCGAGTCCGGGGCGCTGGACCCTGGTGGCGCTGGCGCTCGCATGCGCGCTGGGAATCGCGCTTGGCTTTGGCGCAGCCTTCGGCCGTGACGCCTCCGTGGCACTGCTCGCCCTCATGCTGGGCCTAAAGTTGCTCGAGACGCAGTCGTCCCGAGATGCCACCGTGTGCATCTGCCTGGGCTATTTCCTCATCATCACGAACTTTCTGTATTCCCAGACCATACCCACGGCGGCCTGCATGCTGGTCCTCATGATCTGGCTCACCGCCACGATGGTGAGCGCCCAGGATCGCACCGGCGCGCTCGGTCCAAAACAGTGTCTGCGCTTGGCCGGCACCCTGTTGCTGCAGGGCCTTCCGGTCATGCTCGTGCTCTTTCTCCTATTTCCCCGCATCAACGGCCCGCTCTGGGGTTTCCCGCAAGCCAACAATAGCAGCCTGACCGGGCTCTCTGACCGCATGTCTCCGGGCAGTATCAGCAATCTCGGACGCTCTGACGCGGTGGCGTTTCGCGTCGAATTTCAGTCACCCATGCCGTCCCCCGCTTCCCTTTACTGGCGTGGTCCCGTGCTCTGGGACTTCGATGGGCGGACCTGGAACGCCGCCGCGATGCTGTCCACGGCACCGATGCAGCACACGGCAAAGGGCCCAAGCATCAACTACACGGTCACCCTGGAACCGCACTCCCAGCGGTGGCTCTTCGCCATCGACCTGCCGCGCAACGTACCGGACGGTGTCCTGCTCACCGGTGACTACCAGTTGCTCGCCGAGCAACCCGTGCGCGCCCGTATCCGCTACGACATCTCATCGCACAGCAGCTACCAGTACGGACTGGAGGAAGCTCCCCAGGCGCTGGTGCGAGCGCTGCGCTTGCCCGAAGGCCTGAATCCGCGCGCACGTGAACTGGCCCAGGCGCTCCTGGCAGCGCAACGCCAGCCCCAGGCGGTGGTGAACGAGGTGCTTCGCATGTTCCGTACGCAGCTCTTTTATTACACGTTGGAACCGCCGCCACTAGGTCGCCATTCCGTGGACGAGTTTCTGTTCCGCACCAAGCGCGGTTTCTGTGAACATTACGCCTCGGCCTTCGTCTTCCTCATGCGCGCCGCCGGCATCCCCGCGCGCGTGGTCACCGGCTACCAGGGCGGCGAGCTAAATCCGGTCGGTGACTACCTGATCGTGCGCCAATCCGAGGCACATGCCTGGGCAGAGGTGTGGTTGCGCGGTCAGGGATGGGTACGCGTCGACCCGACGGCGGCCGTGTCGCCCGCCCGAATCCAGCGCGGCATCGCCGCTGCGGTGCCGGAGGCCGACCCCCTCCCCCTCAGCGTGCGCGGCAACCTGGAAGCCCTGCGCAGCCTCGCCTTTACCTGGGACGCCGTGGCCAACGCCTGGAACCAGTGGGTGTTGGGGTACTCTCCGGACCGGCAGATGGAACTGCTGCACGATCTGGGCCTCGCGCATCCCAACTGGCGCACGCTGGTGATCCTTGTCGTTGGGCTGATCAGCAGCGTACTGGGTGCACTCGCCTTCGTCATCCTGCTCCGATTGCGGCCGGCACCGGGCGATCCCGTCGAGCAACTGTGGAAGCGCTTCTGCGCCAAGCTTGCCCGCGCGGGAGCCCCTCGGCGGATCTCCGAGGGGCCGCAAGACTTCGCCCAGCGCGCGGCGAAGCGCTTGCCATCCATGGGAAAGGAGATCGCGGCCATCACGCAATGCTACATCGGCCTGCGCTACGCGGACCCGGGTCCTCGCCCACAGGAAGCCCATCCGAAGGAAGTGAGAAGGCTTCAGGCGTTGATTCGCCACCTAAGGCCCGGTCGAGGCCCACCCAGGACCTAGGCCGCGCGGCTCAACTACCCGGAAGGATCGACACTGGGTCGACGGGCTTACCCAGTCGCCTCAACTCGAAATGCAAGCTTGGGTGCCCGGGCTCCACCTCACCCATCTCGGCCACGGGTTGGCCCCGTCTGACCATGTCGCCCTCCTTCACCAGCAGCGCGCGGTTGTTCGCATAGACGCTCAGGTAGGTGGGATTGTGACGCAGGATGAGTAGTGGCCCGTAGCCGCGCAACCCGGTCCCGCTGTATACAACGCGCCCGGACGCAGCCGCCCCCACGGCCTGCCCGGCTTGGCCACCGATGACGATGCCCTTGGGGTTCGATCCCGTACCAAAGGCGCGCAGCAGCGGCCCGGAGACCGGCCAGGACCACTCCACGACGCCCATGGGAGAGCCGGGCGCCGAGGGCGCGGCTGCAACGGCCGTAGGCGGGCCTGCGGGAAATGGCGCCGCGCTGCCCGGGGTGGGAGTGGGGGTAGGGGTGGACCTGGAGGGCAAGGCCGATACGGCGTCCGTGGCAGGGGCGACAGGCGAAGTGCTCAGCCGGGCAAGCGCCTCGTCTGAGTAGGGTACGCGTACAGCCTTGGGTTCGCGCCGCACGGACGCGGCGGCAACCGGTGAGCCGCCGAACTGGGGCTGGGCCGGCAACGGCTGTACGGTCGGTGCAGCCGGGATTGCTGCCGGGCCCGGCGCCAGCGGGGCCATGCTGCCCAATGGCGCGGAGGAAGGAGGAACGAGACGAATCCGCTGACCGACGAGGATGCGGTTGACGTCGGCGAGTTTGTTCCAAACCGCCACGTCGTGGTAGTCGAGGCCGGCGTCGAGCGCGATGCCGTAGAGAGTGTCCCCACGGCGGACCGTATAGGTGGTCGGTCGCGCATCGGTGTCCGCTGCTGACGGCTCCTGCCCGTGCGCGGCTTCTTGGCGCGCCACCCGGCTGCGATGGGCATGGTCGGAGTCGGCCACCGGCGCGCGCGTGCCTGAACAGGCGGCCAACAGCAAACCGACAACGGCGCCGGTAGCGCGTCGCCTCACGACGGCGCACCCAGGACCATGGGCACGAAGCGCACGGGGTCCAGGGTCGTCTGCGTGTAGGACTGTTCGGTGCGCTCGATGAGCGTCAGGAATTGATCCCGAGTCCCCATCGGCATCACCAGCCGGCCGCCCACGGCGAGTTGCTCGAGCAGGGCCTCGGGTACGTGGGTCGCCGCCGCCGCAAGGATGATGGCATCGAAGGGAGCAGACTCCTTCATTCCCAGGTGGCCGTCGGCGTGCTTCAGGCGCACGTTCTGAATGCGCAATTCCCGCAGGTTGAGCCGCGCCTTCATCACCAGTTGGGAAATTCGCTCCACCGACCATACCTCGGTGGCCAGCCGGGAAAGCACCGCGGCCTGGTATCCACATCCGGTGCCGACCTCCAGTGCCCGTCCGATAGTCCGACCGGAACGGGCCATCTCCAGCATTCGCGCCACGATGCGTGGACTGGAGATGGTCTGGCCAAAACCGATGGGAAGCGCCAACTCCTCGTAGGCGCGGTGCGCCAGCGCCTCATCCACGAAGATGTGTCGCGGGATCTCGCTCATGGCGGCGAGCAGGATCTCGTCGCGCACGCCCTGGTCGCGCAAACGCTCCACCATGCGCAGGCGGGTGCGCTGCGAGGTCATGCCAATGCCCGCGTGCCGATTGTCCATGCCAGGTCCGGTGCGCCGCGCTAGGGCAGGCGCGGCCTCACGCGGCTCCAGGGACGCCCAGCGCCGCCGAGGCAGTGCCGACACCGAGCCACTGGCCTAGTTCGCCGAGCGCGAGATACTGCGTCAGATCGATCTGCAAGGGGGTCACGGAAACCCAGTTGTTCGCCACCGCGTGGAAGTCCGTCCCCTCCCCTGCGTCCTGCGCATCACCCGCCGCCCCCACCCAGTAGACCGTCTCGCCGCGCGGGTTAGTCCCGCGGACCACGGGTTCAGCGCGGTGACGACGCCCGAGGCGTGTCACGCGCTGACCGTGCAAATCGGCGAAGGGCACGTCCGGGACGTTCACATTGAGCAGCATGGGCCGCGACGGCGGGTTGGCCTGGAACTTCTGCACGAGTTGGGCCGCCACGCGCGCGGCCGTGTCGAAGTTGCCTCCCGCTCTGCCCGCCAGTGACACCGCCAGCGAGGGAACGCCCAACAGGAATCCCTCCGTGGCAGCCGCGACCGTACCCGAGTAGATCGTGTCGTCTCCCATGTTGGCACCGTGGTTGACCCCTGAGACCACCATGTCCGGCAACTCGTCGAGCATGCCCGTCACCGCCAAGTGAACGCAATCCGTGGGGGTTCCATTCACATAGTGGAATCCGTTGGGTGACTGCCGCAACATCAGTGGACGGTCCAGGGTGAGCGAGTTGCTCGCGCCGCTACGATCGCGCTCCGGCGCGACCACCACGACCGTTGCGATAGCCGATAGCGCACGCTCCAGCGCGGCCAACCCTGGGGCAAAATAGCCGTCGTCGTTGCTGAGAAGGATTCGCATTGCGTCCTGGAAGAAAATCCGGATCGGCCTGCCTCGCGCCGGTCCGCGAGGGCGAGCGCCCGAACCGCGCGGCTACGCGGCGCGGATCACGCCGATCTATTTCGGCAAGGTTCGATTATAACCGAGGCACTACCCGCCAAACAGCGCCAGGACCGTGCACACGTCTCAAGACGGGCGCATGCCCGCCGATATACGTCACGTTCCGGCAGTTGACCGCTGGCCAACCGTCCCCCCAAAAAAAGACGATGTTGCGACTCACCCAGTGGTCCATTCGAGCGAAGCTCACCGTGTTGGCCATGTTCATCGCCAGCGTCGGCGTGTTCCTCTGTTACAGCGCCTTTGTGCTGATCGAGGTTGACACCACGCGGCGGGAAACCGAACACTCGCTCGTGGCCACCGCGCGCATCCTGGCGGCCTCTGCAGCCCAGGCCGCCAGTGAGCAGGATGCAGGCGCGGCCGAGCGCCTGCTCGGCTCTCTGCGCACCAGCACGCAGGTAAGCGGTGCCAGCGTGGTACTCAGCGATGGCCGCACACTGGCCACCTACGGCGGCGCGGTCCGGATCGCCTCTTCCTCAGAGTCCTTCGAGCGCCACCTCGTTGACCGGCTCCTACCGGTGGAGACAACGGTTGGCGAACCGATCATCGGTGGCAAGGGCATCATCGGGCACGTGTACCTGCGTACCGAGCCGCGCAACGCCTGGAGCCGGCGAGTCACGGAGTTTGCCGAAGTCGGTGGCCTAGCCGTACTTGCCATATTGCTATTCGTCGCGCTGCCGCTGTCGCGGCGCCTGCAACAGATTATCTCCGACCCCTTGCGCGAGCTCGCCGGCACCGCCACCGAAATCTCCCGCGACAGTGACTTCACCCGCCGGGTGCAACCGCGCGGCGGCGACGAGATCGCCACGGTCGTGCGCGGCTTCAACGCCATGCTCGACCAGATCCAGCTACACGACGGCCAGATGGGTCGCCACCGTCAGCGCCTGGAGGAGGATGTCAAAGCACGCACTGACGAACTGGCTCGCGCCCGGGAGCGACTTCGTCTCGCCCTGGAAGCCTCGGGACTGGCGCTGTGGGACTGGGACGCCGCACTCGGGGTGATCTATCTCAGTGAGGAATGGGCGGTGCTGCGCGGCGCCTCGCCCGGCCCCACGGTCACCAGCGGCCCGCGGCTCTACCGCCAGTTGCACCCGGAGGATCGCGCGCGCGCGCGGACCGCCGCACGGGCCGTGCTGCGCGGAGAGTCGCCTTTCTTCCGTATCGACCTGCGCTTTCGCAGCGAGTCCAGCGACTGGATCTGGATTCATGCGCACGGCAAGGTGGTGGAGCGCGACGTGCACCGGCGTGCTGTGCGCATCACCGGGACCAACACCCAAATCACCGAGCGCAAACAGGCCGAGGAGGAGCTTCGGGCGGCGAAGGAATTGGCGGAAGCCGCAAGCTTGGCAAAATCCAACTTCCTCGCCAACATGAGCCACGAGATCCGCACGCCCATGAACGGGGTGCTGGGCACGACCCAGTTGCTGCTCGACGCCGGTTTGAGCGAATCCCAGCTGCAGCTCGCGCGCACCGTGCAACGCTCCGGCGAACACCTGCTCAACATCCTCAACGACATTCTTGATGTGTCGAAGATCGAGGCTGGGCGGATGGAACTCGAAGCAGTGGCCTTCAACCTCGCGGAGGCCGTGGAGGAGGTGGTCGAGTTCTTCGCCAAGCAGGCCGATGAGCGGGGCCTGGACCTACGCCTGGAACTGGTGAGCGGGGTGCCTGAGGACGTCCTTGGGGACCCGATGCGGGTTCGGCAGATCTTGGCCAACCTCGTGGGCAATGCGGTCAAATTCACCGAGACCGGCGGTGTCACGCTCCGGGTGGGGCTGGCGCCCGGCACCGCCGCCCCGCCCTGGGTGCGCATCGAGGTGAATGATACGGGCATCGGGATTCGACCGGAGGCGCAGGCGCGCATCTTCGAGGCATTTTCGCAGGGCGACACCAGTATGACGCGCCGCTACGGCGGCACGGGCCTAGGCCTGGCCATCGTCAGCCAGTTGACGAAGCTCATGGGCGGGCAGGTCAGCCTGGAGAGCAACCTCTCCCAGGGGAGCACGTTTTGCGTGGACCTCCCCCTCGCGCGCTCCTATGCCGAGCGCAACGTAGCCGAACGCTTGCCCGAGCCCTTGCGCGGCGGGCGGGCCCTTCTACTTGGGCTCGGTGATGCCCAGGGCGAGTTCCTCGTCCGCCAATGCCGCTTGGTTGGACTGGTCCCGACTCTCGCCAACCGGGCCGGGGAGGCGCTAGAGTTACTCGCCGAGCCGGGCCCGCCCTGGCGCATCGCCGTCGTGGGCGCCGACCTCGCCGACCTCACGGCCGCGGAAACGACCGGGCTATTGCAACAGCCCGCCAGTGACTACGCACCGGTGCCGGTCCTGCGCCTGGGCCCCGCTCTCGTGGGCGGCAAGGAGGCCGCAGGATCGCAGCCGCGCCTGGGTTGGATGTCCTTCCCGCTGAGTCGCCGGGCCCTCCGGGACCGGCTTGTCGACGCCCTCACACAACTGGCAGCCGCCCTCGCGCCCCCCGCCAGCGCCAACCCGTCGGGTGCGGGAAAAGTCCTCCTGGTCGAGGACAACGAGGTGAATCAAGAGGTAGCCCGCCGCATGCTGGAGGGCTTCGGTTGCCGCCTCGACATCGCCGATAACGGTGTCGAGGCCGTGAACGCTTGCGCACGCGAGCGTTACGATCTGGTGTTCATGGATTGTCAGATGCCGCTGATGGATGGCTTCACGGCCACCGCCAAGCTGCGCGAACGCGAGGCACCGACTGGGCGGCGGTTGCCCATCGTCGCCTTGACGGCCAACGCGCTCACTGGAGACCGGGAGCGGTGTGTTGCCGCTGGCATGGACGATTACCTGCCCAAACCCTTCAACCGTGCAACCCTGGGCGCCGTCGTGCGTCGTTGGCTGCCCCAGGCCAGCCTCCCGCCGGCGCCCGTTGCCCCACACGCGGTGGCGGAGGCAACCCCGGTGCAGGAGGAATCCATCGACCCAGCCGCCCTAGCTGCCATAAAAGCGATCGGCGGCGACGGCGACCTGCTTCCCCGCGTCATACGCATGTACCTGCAGTCCTCGCCAGTTCTGGTGGAACAGATCATTACTGGCGAGGCCCGAGCGGACGCCCCTGCCGTGCGCATCGCGGCGCACACTCTCAAATCGAGCAGCGCCAACCTCGGTGCATCGCGTCTGGCCGCTTTGAGCCGAGAAGTGGAACTCGCGGCGGCCAAGGGCCAACAAACCCGGGACGCCGCCGAAATCGAGAAGGAATTCGTGCGCGTCAAACGTGCTCTGGAGGAACAATTGAGGAAGTGCGCCGCATGACGCCAGTTAATCGCCCCCCCGACCAGGCCCTTGCGCTCATCGTCGATGACGACCCGATGATGCGCCTGCTGATTCGGGGCACGCTGGAGCAAACCGGCTTCCACTGCGAGGAGGCCAGCGATGGCGCCGAGGCCCTTCGCGCCTTCGCCCGACTGCGGCCTGACGTAGTGCTCCTGGACCTGCTCATGCCGGGCATGGACGGCTTCGAAGCCTGTGCCGCCATACGAGCGATGCCCTTGGGGAACCGCGTCCCCATTCTCGTGCTCACGGGTCTGGAGGATACGAGCTCCATCAACCGCGCCTATGAGATCGGGGCGACCGACTTCCTCAGCAAGCCCATCAATTGGGGGATCCTGAGCCACCGCGTCCGCTACATCCTGCGCGCGGGCAGGGCCTTCCAGGAGGCCGATAGCCACAAGGCCAGCCTGGAGAACGCACAACGCATCGCCCACCTGGGCAGCTGGGAATGGGACCTGCGCAACGAACGAGTGGAATATTCCGCCGAGAGCCGCCGGTTACTCGGACTCGAAGAGCCCGCCGCTCGCAGCGGGATCGAACGACTGCTCGAGCGCGTCCACCCGGAAGACCTCGCCAGTGCCGAAGAGGCGCTTCGCGAGTTGCGCGAGTGCGGCGATATGAGTGCGCGACTGCTGCGTGTACAGGTCCCCAACGGGCCGCTGCGCCACGTACGCCTTCAGGGCAGTGCGCTGCCCCTACCCCCGGAGGTCGCAACGCATCTCTCCGGTACGCTGCTCGACGTCACCGAACTGAGAGAGGCGGAACAACATATCCGCACATTGGCCTATTTCGACGAAACCACCCAGTTGCCCAATCGCGAGTATTTCACCGACATGCTCAACCGAGCGTTGGGCGAAGCCCGTCGGCATCAGCGCCAATTGGCGGTGATGTGTCTGGACCTGGACCAATTCAAGCGTATCAATACCTCGTTAGGACATGCCGCAGGCAATGAGCTGCTCGCAGCCGCTGCATCGCGCATCAGCGACGCCCTCCGTCGGGGCGATGGCATCGCTAGGCCCGGCGGCGAAGTCACGCGCGAAGGCGAGGGAGCAGAACTACTGGCGCGGTTGAATGGCGACGAGTTCAGCGTGTTGCTCCCCGAGGTGGAACGCTACCAGGACGCCGCCAAAGTTGCCGTGCGCGTGCTCCGGCGCCTGCACGACCCCTTCACCGTCTCCGGCCAGGAGGTCTTCATCTCCGCTAGCGTAGGGCTGGCGATCCACCCAACCGATGGCGATGACAGCGAGACGCTGATGCGTAATGCCGGCGCTGCCATGCACTTCGCCAAGGACCAGGGGCGGGACAACTACCAGTACTTCAGCCAGGCGATGAACGCCGCGGCGGTGGAAAAGCTCTCGCTCGAGAGCCAACTGCGCCACGCCCTGGAGCGCGGTGAACTGTTCCTCGTCTACCAGCCGAAAGTCGAGTTAGCCACCAACCGCATCATCGGCGTCGAGGCGTTGATCCGCTGGCGCCACCCAGACTTAGGGATTGTACCGCCCAACCAATTCATCCCAGTGGCCGAGGAAACCGGGCTTATCATTCCCATCGGCGACTGGGTGATCCGCGAGGCGTCCCGGCAAAACCGAGCCTGGCAACGAGCAGGGCTGCCCCCCGTCCACGTGGCGGTCAACATCGCCAGTTCCCACTTTCGCCAGGGCGGTCTTCTCGACAGCGTGCAGGCGGCGCTGGAGGAAAGCGGCCTGCCAGGGGACATGCTGGAACTGGAAGTTACTGAAAGCATGCTCATGCAGAACTTGGACCAGACGCTCGCATCCCTTGGGCGCCTGAAAGACATGGGACTGCGGCTAGCCATCGATGATTTCGGCACGGGCTATTCGTCCCTGGCCTACCTCAAACGCTTCCCCCTAGACACGCTAAAAATCGACCGCTCCTTTATCCGCGACCTGCCGGGGGAGCGCCAGGACCGTGCCATTGTAAGAGCCGTGATCGGGCTGGCCGAGAGCCTCTCCATGTCCATCGTCGCCGAGGGCGTGGAAGAAGCGGCGCAACTGGAGTTTTTGATACGGCAGGGTTGCTACTGCGTGCAGGGGTACATCTTTAGCCGCCCAGTGGGCCCCACCGAGATCGAAGCGCTACTGCGCTCAGGCCCGCTCTACCCGCAGTCCTAACCACGCCCCCCCTCAGTCGCCAGCGGGCAGCGTTGCCGCGTCGATGATTTCCACTTGATTGCCCGACGGGTCGGACACGTAGACGGAGGCGGTACCGTCACGGTGGGTCTGCAGCGCGCCGAACCGTGAGGCGGCCTTCATGGCAACGCCCAGATGTGGCGGATGCGCTCCCGGTTGAACCAACGCGAGGCGGATGTTGGAAAAGCGAAGCAAGGCCCAGGTTGCGTCCTGGTACTCGACGTCACAGTCCAACTGCTCAACGTACCAACGCACGGTCGCAGGAACATCCGAGGCTTCGATGGCCACGTGGTGGAGGCTGCGCATGGGCTAGGGCTTCTCCACGAGCAAGGCCTCGAGGCGGGCGACGAGTTCGCTACCTTCCGGCTGGCTGCGGGCGGCAAAGCTAAACGCGCGCTTACCGTCACGAGCCACGAGGTACTTGTGGAAATTCCACTCGGGGACCTGCCCGGTGAGCTTGCCGAGTTTCCCGAACACGGCGTTGGCGTCTGCCCCCACCACGTGCGTCTTCTCCACCAGCGGAAACCGCACATCATAGGTGAACTGGCAAAAGTCCTTGATCTGATCGTTCGTGCCAGGCTCCTGCCCTCCGAAGTCATTGGCGGGAAAGCCAACGACAACCAAACCTTGCGCCTGGTACTTGCGGTAGAGGGCCTCAAGCCCCTTGTACTGGGGTGTGTTCCCGCAGTAGCTGGCCGTGTTCACCACCAGCACCACCTTGCCCGAGAACTGGCACATGTCCAGGGCTTTCCCCTGTAGGCTGTTGAACCGATGGTCGAGCAGTTCAGGGCAGGCGGCGCTCGCGGCACCTGGAAGCGCCAGGCCCATTAGACAAAGTACGGTCAGAGTGTTCATGCGAAGATTGTCTCCTAATTGGGCACCTGTCTATGACCATCGGCTCCGGGGGCGAGTTCCACCGCCCAAGTAGCAGTTCCCTAGCGCCGATCTTGAGAACGAGCGCCCGTCCGTCACACCTCTCCCCAACCCCTCGCCGAGCCCCCCATGCGCGAGTCCTTCCCCGGATTCACCTTAATCGAACTGCTGGTGGTGCTCGCCATCATCGCGATCCTCGCCCTCATGGCGGCACCGGTCTATACCAACAAATTGGTGAGCAATCAGATCGTCACGGCACTGCCCCTGGCGGACATCGCCAAGGGCCCGGTCGCTGCTGCCTGGGCTGCCGCCCAAGCCTTCCCTGCGGACAATGGCGCCGCCGGGCTGCCGAGCCCGGACCGGATCGTCAACAACCAGATCAGTTCGGTGACCATTGCAGACGGAGCCATTCACGTGACCTTCGGCAACAACGTGCACGCACTGCTGCGCGGAAAGATTCTGACCCTGCGCCCGGCGGTGGTGGAAGACGCCCCAGTCGTGCCGGTCACCTGGGTCTGTGGTAACGCCACCGCGCCCGACAAAATGACCATCAAGGGCGAGAACAAGACAACGATTGCCACTGCCTACCTACCGTTGAACTGTCGCGCGGCGACCGGCTAGTGTGTCGCCAGGGTTGCCGGGGAGGCCTCCGGAAGAGGCTTCCCCCCGTGAGCGGGTATTCGATCAGGTCGCGCACTGGCCGGATCTCTGAGCCGAAGGGAAGCGCCTCCGAGCCCCGGTGAGAAGAGCCCCTTGCGCACATCCCCGTGCAGCGCGGCGCTGAGTTGCCTGTCGATGCAGAACTGCCCGCTGCGCGCCAGTCCAGCGCGCAGCCCGCACTGGATCAGACAGTCGAAACCCAGGGTGCAGCGCTCCTTTTAAGGCCGGGTGCGACTGCAGGTAGCCCTCCAGCCAAGGTGTGCGCACCGCCCTTGCCGGCAGGCCGGCAACACTCATGAAGGTGACGATATCCTCGGGCCGGGCCTCGGCAAGCACCCGCTTGAAGTTGGGATGGGCATCGCCCTACACGCCGACGGCAGAGGCGGTGCCCAGTTGCACCGCTCCTGCGCCGAGGCCGAGGAGTTCGCGCAGGCGGGCGTGGCTGTTGATGCCGCCGGCCGGAATCAAAGGGATGCCTTCGCGCTTCACGCCTAGATCCGTAAAAACCTGGAACACGGCTTCGAGCACGCTCTCGAAGTCAAAGCGCGGGTCGGACACATCCTTGAGTTGGGCAGCGCCCAGGTGCCCTCCTGCGTAACGCGGGTGCTCGATCACGAGCGCATCGGGCAGGTGTCCTTGGCGTTGCCACTTACGCAGCAATAGGCTGACCCCGCGGGCGTCGGAGAGGATAGGTACGAGCGCGACCCCAGGATGCTCAGCCGCCAAATCGGGCAAATCCAGCGGCAGTCCGGCACTCACGACGATCGCCTGCGCCCCGCTCTCGCAAGCGCGGCGCACGTAGACCGGATACTCGGACACCGCCCGCATGACATTGACCACCACCGCACCTCGCCCCGCCGCCAGTTCCAGCGCCGCGCGCACCTCGCGATCAAGCGCCACCAAGTTGGCGCGGTCAATGAGCGCCTTGTCTAGGCTCCTGCCCTTGCTGGCCATCAAATCCGGGTAGTGCCGACGAAGGTCGATGCAGGAGATGGTTCCCATCCCCCCCCCGCGCCGCGACGGAACCCGCGAGCCGGTAAGCAGACACGCCTACACCCATGCCACGCTGAACGATGGGAAGCAGCGCCAGTTTCTTGAGCTGTAGCAGGGGCGAATCGGTGTGAAGCATAGCTGAGGCACCTGGGCCGAGAGGAGTGAGCCCCCCCCAAGACAGCCCTGGCGCCACCCACCCCCTTTGACCTCGGTCTAGCCGCCGCGGATCACCGGGGGGCGCTGTGGGCGCCGGTGCGTCGCCGTGGACAGCCTGACAGTTCCCCGCACAGGGGCGTCAACGGGGTTCGGTACCGAACCGTAGCCAGCCAAGGCAGCCGCCAAACAGAAAGGCCGACGCAAGGTCGGCCCAATCTTTTGGTGGCAGGCCTTTTGGTGCTAGGCGCTGGCGCTGGCCCTTCCACTCCCGCGACGCTCGGCCCAACTTCAACGGGCCCAGTGATCGGAAAATCACTCTAATTCGGTGGTCGGGGCGAGAGGATTTGAACCTCCGACCACTTGCACCCCATGCAAGTACGCTACCAGGCTGCGCTACGCCCCGACTGACAGCAATTATACCAGAACCCTGGGCAATTCCACCTGCCCTACTCCCCTAGCGAAGAGAATCAATGACCCTCTTCAACTCGCTGCGCAATTCCTCCAACGCAGCCGCATCAACCTCGGGCGTTTGGGGCTCCGCCGGTCGGTCCGCGGCGGCCTCCCCACCCGACTGGTCTAGGCGGTGCCGCGCGCCGTTGATGGTGAAACCATCGTCGTACAGTAGCTGCCGGATGCGCCGGATGAGCAACACCTCGTGATGCTGGTAGTAGCGCCGGTTTCCACGTCGCTTCACCGGCTTCAGCTGGGTGAACTCTTGCTCCCAGTAGCGCAGCACGTGCGGCTTTACCCCGCAGAGCTCACCGACTTCACCAATGGTGAAATAGCGCTTTGCGGGGATACTAGGAAGGCTAGGCGCCTTCGGTCTCTCTTCCATGGTAGTTGCGATCCACTATCGCCTTCAGCTTCTGGCTCGCGTGGAAGGTCACCACCCGCCGCGCCGTAATAGGGATCTCTTCGCCCGTCTTCGGATTCCTACCCGGGCGCTGGGGCTTGTCCCGCAGTTGGAAATTCCCAAAGCCAGACAACTTGACGCCGTCGCCAGCCTCGAGCGCGCTGCGAACTTCCTCGAAAAAGCGCTCGACCATGTCCTTTGCTTCGCGCTTGTTTAAGCCCACCTTCTCGAACAGGAGATCGGCCAAGTCCGCCTTGGTCAAGGTCATCCCCGCAACCTCAGTCTCGTAGCTTCGCACCAAAGGACTTTTCCAATTCTTGCAAGATCAAACCGCAGGCCGAATCGACCTCGGCATCGGTGAATGTTTTTTCAGTATCTTGCAATAACACCCGGAAAGCAAGACTTTTTCTGCCAGCCTCGACCCCGGGACCGCGATAGAGATCGAACAGTCCGATGGAGGCCATGTGAGGAATCCCGCAGGCCTCGATGTGCTCCACGATGGCACGCCAGGACACCGCCTCGGGGACGATCAGAGCCAAGTCGCGGCTCACGGACGGGAAGCGAGAAATCTCCCTGTGCGAGGGCAACCCGCGTTGCTGCAGCGCCTCAAGCGCGACTTCAAACAGGATGGGCGCCTTCGGCAATTCGTAGTGCTGTTGCCACCGCGGATGCAGCTCCCCGATAACACCAAGCGCTTTGCCGTCGAGCAGAACCTGCGCGCTTCGTCCGGGGTGCAGCGCCGGGTGCGACACCCCCTCAAAGCGAAGCCTACCGGCGGGCAACAGTGCCTCGAGATCGCCCTTCATATCAAAGAAGTCCACCAAGCGCTCCGGCCCACCCCACTGCAAGGGCGCTGCCGGCCCGTAGGCAAGAGCGGCGAGGCGTTCGGGCTGTTGGAACCCGTCGCCGTCGCGCAGAAAGCAGCAACCCAATTCGAACACGCGCACGCGCTCGCGCTGCCGGTTCAAGTTGGAGCGCAGAGTCTCGAGCAAGCCAGCCAGGAGGGAGGAGCGCATCACGCTCATCTGCGCGGCGATGGGGTTGGCCAGTTGCACTGGGTTGCCGTTGCCGTGCACCTCTCGCTCCCAGCCTTCGTCGATGAAGCTGTAGTTGATCACCTCCTGAAACTCGCGCGCCACCAGCGCATCGAGGGTGCGCGCACGGTCGCGCTGGCGCTCCGGGTCGGGCACCATGCCAGCCCCGGCTGCGGGTAGGGTCTCGGGGATGTTCTCATAGCCGTGCAGGCGGGCAATCTCCTCGACCAGGTCCTCCTCGCGCTCCATGTCGAAGCGGTAGGTTGGCGCTGTCGCTAGGAGCCTATCCCCCTGCACCTCCAAGCGGAACCCTAGGCGCCCGAGCATCTGAGCGGCCTCCTGCACGGGCACGGGGATGCCGAGCAGTCGCGCGGCGCGCGCCGTGTCGAGCGCGATTGGTGCGCGCACGGGTGCCGGCCCCTCGTCCTGGGTGACAGGGCCGGCCTCGCCACCGGCAATGGACTGGATCACCTCGGTGAGTCGGTCGAGTGCTCTCAGACTGAGCGCGAAATCTACGCCGCGCTCGAAGCGATGACCCGCATCGGAATTGAATCCGAGTCGACGCATACGGCCGGCCACGGCCTGGGGACTGAAGTAGGCGCTCTCCAGAAAGACATCCGTAGTGCCCCCCGAGACCCCGGAATGGAGCCCCCCCATGAGCCCCGCCAGAGCGATCGGCCCAGTCTCGTCGGTGATCACCAACAGATCCGACGTCAGCTCCAACTCCTGCCCGTTGAGCAACGTCAAGCGCTCGCCGTCGCGCGCGAAGCGCACGAGGATCCCACCGCGTAGCGCAGCGAGATCGAACGCATGCAGGGGCTGTCCGAGTTCCAGCATGACGTAATTGGTGGCGTCCACCACGGGGTTGATCGCACGCACCGCGCTGCGCTCGAGCCGCCGAACCATCCAGGCAGGTGTGGGCCTACGCAGGTCCACCCCGCGCAGGACGCGCCCGCGGTAGAAGGCGCAGGCCGCATGGTTTGCACTGCGCACCGGCACGGTGTCGCCGATACTGACCTCGATCCGCGGTTGGGGCACAGCAAACGCCTCGACGCGCGTGATCGCCGCGAGTTCGCGCGCAATTCCAGCAAGGCTCAGGCAATCGCCACGGTTCGGGGTAAGCTTCAAGGTCAATACCTGATCATCGAGTTCCAGGTGTTCTCTCAGGTCCACGCCGATCGGAGCATCCGCGGCTAACAGCAAAAGCCCCGAGGCATCGCTGCCGAAGCCAAGTTCGGTGGCAGAACAGAGCATCCCCTCGGAGCCGACGCCGCGCAGCTGTGCGGCAGCGATGGCCATTCCCGGAAGTTGCGCGCCCACCCGGGCGCAGGGCACGCGAATGCCAACGGCAGCGTTGGGCGCCCCACAAACAATCTGCAGCAGGCGCTCCTCGCCCACATCCACCTGGCAGACGTTGAGCCTGTCCGCCTTGGGGTGGCGTTCCAGGCTCCGCACCTCGCCCACGACCACGCCGGAGAAGACGCCCGCAGCGGGCTCGACGCCCTCGACCTCCAGGCCGGCCATGGTGAGCACATGCGCGAGCGCGGCAGAATCGAGGCTCACGGGCAACAGGCTGCGAAGCCATTGTTCGCTGAATTTCATTGGGGTGTCGCCCTTGCTCTAGCGGAATTGCTCGAGGAATCGCAGGTCGTTCTCGAAGAACAGGCGCAGGTCACGGACCCCATACCTGAGCATGGTGAGCCGATCGAGCCCCATGCCAAAGGCAAAGCCCTGGTGACGGGTCGGGTCCACGTTCACGTGGCGAAGGACATTAGGGTGAACCATGCCGCTGCCCCCGATCTCCAGCCAGCCATCGCCGAAGCTCATGTCGATCTCGGCAGAGGGCTCGGTGAACGGAAAGAAGGATGGGCGGAAGCGAACCTTCAGGTCGGAACGCTCGAAGAAGCTGCGCAGGAACTCGGCCACGACACCCTTCAGGTCGGAGAAGGAGACATTCGCGTCGATCCAGAGCCCTTCTAGCTGATGGAACATGGGCGAGTGGGTCGCATCCGAGTCCACCCGGTAGACGCGCCCGGGTGAGATGATCCGGAACGGCGGCTGGTGGGACTCCATGTGTCGGATCTGGATGGGACTCGTATGCGTTCGCAACAGCGCAGCCGAGTCCTTGAGGTAGAAGGTATCGTGCATGGACCGTGCGGGATGGTCCTCTGGCGTATTGAGCGCGGTAAAATTATAGAAATCGGTCTCGATCTCTGGTCCTGCCGCCACCTCAAACCCCAGGGAGCGGAACAGCCGCTCCACCCGCAGACGGGTTCGCGTCACCGGGTGCAGTCCACCACCACCTTGGCCACGGCCAGGCAGGGTCACGTCCAGTGCCTCTTCGCGCAGGCGCGCCTCGAGCTCCACCGATCGGAGCGCGTCCCGGCGCTGCGTCACCATCAGCTCGAGGCTGGCCTTAGCCTCGTTGATACGGCTGCCCGCCCGAGGACGCTCCTCGGGGGGTAGCTTGCCCAAGCCCTTCAACTGCTCGGTGAGCGCTCCAGACTTGCCCAGGTAGCGCGCTTTGACCTGTTCAAGGTCCGCAGCATTTCGCGCGCTAGCGAACGCCCCGCGGGCTTCCTCGACAAGAACGTCCAGCGATTCCATGGCTCAACCCAAAAAAAGAGGAGGCCGGCGGGCCTCCTCCGTGAGGACGGTGTTCGTGCGCTGCCTCGCCGCCGCCCTGGACGTCAGACTCCCAGGGTCGCCTTGGCCGTTTCTACGATGCGCGCAAAGGCCGGCTTGTCGAAGACGGCCATATCCGCCAAAACCTTGCGGTCTAGGCTGATCTGCGCTTTTTTCAGGCCGTTCATGAACGCACTGTAGGACATTCCAGCGGCACGGGCGCCGGCGTTGATCCGCACGATCCACAGCGACCGAAAATCCCGCTTACGCGTACGGCGGTCGCGGTAGGCGTATTGACCCGCCTTCATCACGGCTTCCGTAGCGATACGGTAGACGTTACCCCGGCGGCCGCGGAAACCCTTCGACTGGTCGAGGACTTTCTTGTGGCGCGCGCGCGCCGTTACTCCACGCTTGACTCTTGGCATCGATGTTCTCCCGAATTAGCGGCGGTTCAGCTGTAGGGCAACATGGCTCGCACGGAGCGCACGTTGGTGGCATCGACACCGGTCATGCCGCGCATGTGACGCTTGCGCTTGGTGGTCTTCTTGGTCAGGATGTGGCGCAGGAACGCCTTCGTGCGCTTGATCCCGCCGCTTCCCTGGATACGGAACCGCTTGGCGGCCCCGCTCTTGGTCTTCATCTTCGGCATTGCCGGTACTCCCTTGCACTTTGCATGACGCCAGGTGGCCCACGACGCGGGCCTTTGCAGGAACCTGGACACCACTTCTTTTGGGTACTTCTTTCACTGCCCCTGCCTAGCGCTGCCAAAGCCTTCCCAATCGGAGGGAACCCATTGCGGCGCCAGTCGAACGGCCTGCCCCGCCAGAGGCGAGACCGACAAAATAACAGGCCCGGGCGATGTCACCCCGGCAATCCCCTGCGCTCCCACCTAGTGTGGCGGCTTCTTCTTGGGCGACAGGACCATGATCATCTGGCGGCCTTCGAGCTTGGGCATCTGCTCGACAACACCCACCAGCATCAATTCGTTGCGCACCCGTTCGAGCAGACGCAGTCCAAACTCCTGGTGCACCATCTCCCGCCCCTTGAACCGCATGGTGACCTTCGCCTTGTCTCCCTCTTCGAGGAAGCGGGTCAGGTTACGCATCTTGATGAGGTAGTCGCCTTCGTCAGTGCCAGGCCGGAATTTGACTTCCTTGACCTGAATCTGCTTCTGTTTGAGCTTGGCCTCATGGCGCCGCTTGCTCTCTTGGTACTTGAACTTCCCGTAGTCCATGAGGCGACAGACCGGGGGTACGGCCGTGGGCGCGATCTCTACTAGATCCACCTCAGCCTCCTCGGCCATCCGCGTGGCTTCCGCAAGGCTAACGATACCGATCTGCTCCCCCTCGACTCCAATAAGACGGAGTTCCGAGTGAGTGATCTCGTCGTTGATGCGAGCGTCCCGTTCCTGAGCGATAGGTCACACCTCTCTGTGGTCATGCCCGAGAGCTTCGGGCGAGCGGGCTTCAGAAAGCAGACGGGCGGAGAAGGCATCCAGGGCCATCTGACCCAGGTCCTCCCCGCCACGAACCCGCACTGCCACGGCGCCGTCGGCGACCTCGCGGTCGCCCACCACCAGCAGATAGGGTACCTTCTGAAGACTATGTTCTCGTATTTTATAGGTTATTTTCTCATTTCTCAAGTCCGCCTGAACGCGCATGCCGCGCGCACGCAAATCAGCCGCCACCTGCTCCGTATAGGCTCGCTGTGCCTCCGAGATATTCAGCACGACCGCCTGCATCGGAGCGAGCCAAACGGGGAAAGCTCCCGCGTAGTGCTCGATGAGGATGCCGATGAATCGCTCCAACGAACCCAGGATGGCACGGTGTAGCATCACGGGCACCCGGCGCGTGTTCTCGTCGGCCACGTAACTTGCGTCCAAACGCCCCGGCATGGAGAAATCGAGTTGCAGCGTCCCGCACTGCCACATGCGCCCGAGACTGTCCTTAAGGGAAAACTCGATCTTCGGCCCGTAGAAGGCTCCCTCCCCCGGCTGCAGCGCCCAAGCCAGCCCCAGCTCGTCCAGGGCCTCCTTGAGGGAGTTCTCGGCGTTATCCCATTGGTCATCGCTACCCACGCGCTTGACCGGGCGAGTGGAGAGCTTGATTAGGAGATCGCTGAAGCCGAAATCGGCATAGACCCGTCGCAGCAGTCCGACAAAAGCCACGACCTCCGCGCGGACTTGCGCCTCCGTACAGAAAATGTGCGCGTCGTCTTGTGTGAAGCCACGCACCCGCATGATCCCGTGCAGGGCGCCAGAGGGCTCGTTGCGGTGGCAGGAACCAAACTCAGCCAAGCGCAATGGCAGTTCGCGGTAGCTGCGAACGCCTTGGTTGAAGATCTGCACGTGCCCGGGGCAGTTCATGGGCTTGACGGCGAAGTCGCGGGACTCCGACTCCGTCGTAAACATATTCTCGCGGAAGTTTTCCCAGTGCCCAGACCGCTCCCACAGGCCACGGTCAAGGACCTGGGGCGTGCGGACTTCCCGGTAGCCCTCGCGCGTGAGCACACGCCGCAGGTATTGCTCGATTTGCTGCCAGATCGTCCAGCCGTTCGGGTGCCAGAACACCATACCCGGCGCCTCGTCCTGGAGATGAAACAGATCCAACTGCCGGCCTAGGCGGCGGTGGTCGCGACGCTCGGCCTCTTCGATGCGAAGCAGGTACTGCTCCAGATCCTCCTTGCGCACGAAGGCGGTGCCGTAGACACGCTGGAGCATCTCGTTATGCGAATCGCCCCGCCAGTAAGCGCCGGCGAGCTTGGTGAGCTTGAATACCTTGAGCCGCCCCGTGCTGGGCACGTGCGGCCCGCGACACAGGTCGGTGAAATTCCCCTGGCGGTAGATCGACAGGTCTTCTTCGGAGGGGATGGACGCAATGATCTGCGCCTTGTAGTGCTCCCCCTGGGCTTCGAAGAAGCCGCGCGCCTCTTCCCGGCTCCACACCATCCGCTCGACTGCGAGGTCGCGCGTGACGATCTCACGCATGCGCGCCTCGATAGCCGCCAAATCATCGGGCGTGAAGGGGCGCTCGAAGGCAAAGTCGTAGAAAAACCCTTCCTCGATCACCGGGCCGATGGTCACCTGAGCCGCCGGGAACAACTCTTTCACCGCGTGGGCCAGCAGGTGCGCCGTGGAGTGGCGCAACAGATCCAGCGCCTCCGGATCCTTCTCCGTGATGATTCGCACAAGGGCATCGCGATCGACCACAAATCCGAGGTCCACTTGCCGCCCATCCACTGCGCCGCCGAGTGCGTTGCGTGCGAGCGAAGGGGAGATGGCGGCGGCGATGTCGCGAACGCTGAGGGGGGCGACAAATTCCCTCTGCGCCCCGTCGGGCAGTTGTATGAGCGGCATAAGGCTTGGGCTTTTGAAAGTGGCGGCGCCGCGATCGGGCCGGGGCGCAGGCCCCCAGGGCCCTCGTCCGCCGATGCGGCACGGGTGGCTGGGCGGTACGGGTGGCTGGGTGGCGTTGAATCACGGTCGCTGCGGCGGGACCAAGAGTATGCCATAGGCGGCCGGAACGCGCCAAGAACGCCCCGATCGAACACTAGCGACGTGAAAGGACGCTGGCGTCGCGCCCCCCCCAGCGGGCACCCATATCCAAATTCTGCTCAACTGAACGCCTGGGGCCGCCGTTAACCAGTGGTCACTCCAATTCTCTCGAGCGGGCTCATCGGATCCATGTCGCAACTGCCGTCGGGCACGGCCCATATTCTCGCAGTCGATGACG
Source organism: Betaproteobacteria bacterium (assembly GCA_025356655.1). GTDB lineage: Bacteria > Pseudomonadota > Gammaproteobacteria > Burkholderiales > SHXO01 > SHXO01. The sequence continues at coordinate 75,495 of JANXRW010000037.1, forward strand.
AACCCCTCAATCTGGTCGTGTTGAGGGAGATCCTGAGTCTCCATCCCTACCGGGTGACCACGGCGAGCAACGGCACCGAAGCTTGGCGCCTGCTGTGCGAGAGGGCGGCCGACTTCGACCTCATCCTGCTCGACCGGATGATGCCCGACATGGACCGCATCGAAGTGCTTCGCCGGCTGAGGGCGACCCGCCCGGAACATCAGTGTCCCGTCATCATGCAAACGGCCCTGGCGACCGACGCGGATGTCGCGGAAGGCCTGCGCGCCGGAGCTTATTACTACCTCACCAAGCCCTTCGCCGCAACCACCCTGCTCGCGGTGGTCAACGCCGCCCTGACCGATCTGCGTCTGCGTCAGTCCCTCCTGGCCCGCGTCCAGACCACGGAGCGCACCTTGGCCTGCCTAACGCAGGCGCGTTTCTCCTTCCGCACGCAAGAGGAAGCCCGCGGCGTGGCAACTCTGGTGGCCACCGCGGTGCCCAACCCTCAGCGCGTTGTGTTGGGACTGACCGAACTCATGTTCAACGCCATCGAGCACGGCAACCTGGAGTTGAGCTACCGAGACAAAACGCAGCTGATCGACGCCGGGCGACTCTCCGAGGAACTCGAGCTGCGCCTAGCCGACCCAGTGCTCGGCGCTCGCCAAGCGACGGTGGAGTTCGATCGAAAGCCTGGGGAGGGACGCTTCCGCGTCACTGACCAAGGAAATGGCTTCAACTGGGAAAGGTACCTGGACTTTTCCTCGGAACGGGCCTTCCACACGCATGGGCGCGGCATCGCGATGACGCGCGCCTTCAGTTTCGACGAACTCCAGTACCAGGGCTGCGGCAACTCCGTGGTGGCCATTGCGCGCACCTGAGGGGCCGAGCCCGCGCGCGTAGCACCGATCGCAGAATGTTACGTCAGCGGCCGACGCGAGTCCCACCGCCCGGGTTTGTCATCGGTCGACCGGCTCTCGCAACTGCGCTATGCACGAAGCCAAATCCGCCTAGGCCGGCCGATCGGGAGCGTAGCGCCGACCCATGTGCGCCACGATAGCGCCGATCTGTTGGCCGTCCAAGGCGTCACGGAGTGCAGGCATGAATCCCACGGAACGCTTGGCGGGGATCCCGCACCCCGTCGAGGATAGTGCGAATCAGAGGGTCGAGGCGATCACTGTGCAGTTTGCTGCAGAGCACCAAGGCAACGCCGCTGCCCAACAGCGCCGGGCCATCGCCATCGTGTTGACAGGCACCGCAGGCGCCCTGGAACAGTCGTACATCGGCGCCCGGAAGCACACGGGAGACCGCCTTCCCCCTGCGCTCGGCAGCGGGGGTCGGCTTGGAAGGAGGCGAGGTAGACAGCCATGGTGCGCAGGTCGGCGTCAAGCAAGGAGGCGAGGTCTCGCACCACGTCAGCCATAGGCCCTCCCGCGCTGCCGTGTGCCGGTGAGACGCCGTAGCGAAGGTAGTGGTAGAACGAATCGGCGGTCCAGGGCACCGGGCTGCGGGCGCGGGCAGTCCGCGCTGGTGACGCTCATCCATCGACCCGGGCGCCGGCCAAATGCGGCGGCCCACGCCGCTGACACCAGGGCATTGCGTGGCGTGTGGCAGGCCCCGCAATGGCCGACAAGCCGGTGAGCAGGGCCAAGTCAGCGCGAAGCGCGTGCGGGTTCTGGGTGCCCGCCCAGACGATGAGGCGCCCGCCCTCCCAGTGCGCCACCCGCAGGAAGGCCCGATAGGAGCGTGCAACTGCTAGGGCCACACGTAGGTTCGATGCATCGACTGCGCCGCCAGCGCGATCGCCGCGTCCGCATCGCCGTCGTCGACGAGTCGGCGCGAAGTCGCCGGGTTGGTCCGCAGCGCGTTCTCCAGATCGTCGGTGCCAAGTAGACCGGGGAAGGGCTTCCAACGCACCGCCAGGGCACGCATGGCCTACTCGGCCTGGTCCTCCTGCTCGGCAACAATGCCGACAAAATCCCGGATAATCACGATCGCCCGCACACCGCGCACGTGATGTACCGACGCCTCGTCGACGGCCTCGAGCGTATTGCCGATGAATTCGCCATGATCGGCGCCGGTGTAGGGCGGCCGCACCACACGCCCATGGAGCATGCCCGGCAGGCGCATGTCGTGCACGTAGACCACGCCGCCCGCCACCTTGTCCGGGATAGCGACCCTTGGCAGCGATCGGCCCACGATCCGGTGTGCTGCAGCCGGTTTCAACCGCGCCAGCGGGTCGAGGATTAGTTCCGCGCGGGCGTCGCCCACCCACTCGCCGTAGCCGCACGCGCGTGGCGTCCCCCGCCACGGCGACCCCCGCCGTCACTCGTGCACAGCACCGCCGCGGGCACTCCGAGCCGCATCTGTGCCTGCCCGAGCAGCCAAGCACGCGCCGATGATGCGGCCGCGCGCAGCGCGCCGGCGTGGACCTGGATCGATGCGCTGGCGATGGTCGTGCCCTAGTTTGGGCGCGCAAGCGGTATCGCCCAGCACCAGGTGCACCTCGCCAAAGGCCACATCCAATTCCTCAGCGACAACCTGAGCCAGGGCCGTGCGCAGGCCGGTGCCGAAGTCCACGTGACCGCTCAAGCCCGTAACGCTTCCGTCGCTCCACACTGCCGGCAAGACCACGACACGCTCGGCCGGATCACCCGCGACCATTGGGGGCTGCCCCGGAAGCTCGGGCAACTGGGGCGGCGGATCGCGCACCACCAGCAAGACGCCGGCCGCCTCACGAAAATCGGCGCGGCTGCGTACACTCTGTGCGCGGCGCGTCACCGGCCCGGGCTGGCTTGCATGGCTTGGGCGGCCAGCCGTAGCGCGCGCAGGATTTCCACGTGCGCGCCGCACCGGCATAGGTTGCCCGCCAGGGCGTCAGCGATGCGCCCGTGGCTCGGCGCCGCCTGGGCGTCGATGAAGGCCTGCTGGACGGGGTGCCAGCGACCCGGGCCACCGAGGCCTTCGAGCGTCAGGATCTCGCACCCGGCCAGCGCCTTCGCGGGAATCACACCAGCCCGACCCGGCTGGCCGTCGATGAGCACGTTGCAGGCCCCGCACTGCCCCCGGCCACAGCCATACTTGGCACCGCTCAGACCGAGGTCGTTGCGCAGCAACCTGCAGTAGAGTCGCCCGCGGCGCGGCCAGCAGGCGATGCTGTTGGCCGTTGACGCAGAGTTTCAACGTCGGATCGGACACGCTCAACCCAAGAGATCTGCGCTCTGCACCCGATGCACCCCCTTGGACGACATCTGCTTCCAGGCCTTGGCTAGAGAACCGTTGAGATCGATGCCGCGCGTGGCGTCCTCGATCACATAGACCTCAAATCCCGCCTTACGCGCATCCATTGCCGTCCAGGCGACACAGAAGTCCGTGGCTAACCCGGTGATATAGACCGTTCGGATGTGGCGCTGTTTCAAGTAGCCCGCCAAACCCGTAGGCGTCTTACGGTCAGCCTCCTCGAAGGCGCTGTAGCTGTCGACACCCGGGTTGTATCCCTTGCGAATGATCACCTGGGCACGTGGCAGATTCAGGTCCTTGTGCAAGGCCGCGTCCTCGGTCCCCTGGATGCAATGGTCAGGCCACAGCACCTGTGTGCCATAGGAGAGTTGCGTCGTCTCGAAGGGCTTCTTACCGCTGTAGGCACTGGCGAAGGACGCATGGCTCGGTGTGTGCCAATCCTGCGTAATCACGATGTTCTGGAACACCTCGGCTACCTTGTTGATCACCGGGACGACTTGATCGCCTTCCTTCACCGGCAGGGTACCGCCGGGGACAAAGCAATTTTGCACATCGACGACGATCAGCGCGGAGCGCGCGTCGAGCTTCAGCTTGAAGGCGGCGAAGGCCGGCAGGGCCGCGCCCAGGGCGGCGACGGAGCAGGTTTGCAGGAAAGTGCGGCGTGCGTGGCTGGTCATGGCGGGTTCCCTTGCTGGTGGTGGTAGTCGATGCATCAGACTGAAAGGTAGGCGCGACGAATGGATTCGTCGGTTGCCAGATCGGCCATGGCGGCCTGATGGCGAATCTGGCCCTTCTCAAGGACGTAGGCGCGATCGGATACGAGGTGCGCAAAGTGCATATTCTGCTCCGAGAGAAGGATACTCACACCTTGCGCCTTCAGCGCCAGGATCATGTGTACCATCTGCTCGACGACGATGGGTGCCACCCCCTCGCTGGGCTCGTCGAGCAGCACGAGGTAGGGGTTGCCCATGAGTGTGCGTGCAACGGTGAGCATCTGCTGCTCGCCCCCGCTTAGGAGTCCCGCAGCGCGCCCGGGCCGCTCACCCAGGTTGGGGAACAGGGCGAAGAGCGCCTCAGGGACCCAGGCCGGCGCAGCGCTGCCGTCGGCCCAGGTGCGGCTGGGCTGACGGCCAACCTCCAGGTTCTCCAGGACGGTGAGGTCGCTAAAGATTCGCCGCTCCTCTGGCACATAGCCCAGGCCCGCCCGTGCGATCTGGTAGGGTGCGCAGCGCGACAGGTCCCGCCCCTGGAAATGCACGGCACCCGAACGGCGCGCCACCAGCCCCATCAGCGCCTTGAGCGTCGTGCTTTTTCCGGCCCCATTGCGGCCCATCAACGCCACCACCTCGCCACGGCGCACCTCCAGGCTCACGCCCCGAAGAATTTGGGCAAGGCCATACCAGGCATCCAGTGCGCGGACCTCGAGCAGGACCTCAGCCGGCAGCGGTGCCGCGACCGTGGCACATGCCCCACCGCTCATTGAGGCGCTCCTCGGCGCTTCTCGAAGCTCAGGCCAGTGCCGAAGTAAGCCTCCTGGACCGCCGGGTGCTCGCGAATCTCAGCCGGGCGCCCCGTGGCGATCAGTCGCCCGCGGGCCAGCACGATGACCCGATCCGCATGCGCGAAGACGACGTCCATGCTGTGCTCGGTGAACAGAACGGCCATGCCACGCTCCGCCACGAGGCGCCGGGTCAGCACCATGAGTTCATGCCGCTCAGCCGATGCCATGCCGGCCGTGGGTTCGTCCATCAACAGCAGCCGCGGGCGGTTGGCTAGGGCGATGGCCAATTCCAAGCGCTTGACGTCCCCGTAGGCCAGCACGCTGCAGGGACGCTCGGCTTGGCCTTGCATGCCCACGTCCCGCAGCAAGCCAAGCGCCTGCTCGCGCTGAAAATCGCGCGCCGCACGCCACAGGTCGAAGACCCGCCCGGCGGCCGAGAGGAGCGCCATCTGCACGTTCTCGACCACGCTGAGCGAGGCGAAGGTCTCTGCGATTTGAAAGGTGCGCCCGACCCCTTGCTTCCAGATTTCACGCGGGCGCAAGCCAATGAGATCCCGACCGCCGAGCCAAGCGGTGCCGCCATCGGCCCGAAGCTGGCCGTTGAGCAGGTTGAATGTGGTGCTCTTCCCGGCACCGTTTGGTCCGATCATCGCGAGGAGTTCGCCCTGGTCGATGTGGAAGTCGATGCCGTCGACCGCCAGGTTTCCACCAAAGCGCCTCTGCAGCCCGCGCACCTGGAGCAATGCCGTCACCTGGCGCCGCCCCCCGGTCGCCCGCGCAGCTGCCACACCGCATCGCGCAGGAAGCCCACCATACCCATGGGGAAGGCCAGCACCAGCAGAAGGATGACGCCGCCAAGGAGCGCGCGCCAGTAGTCGGTGCTGCGAGCTACCGTGTCCTGAAGCCAGGTGAAGACAACCGCGCCCACCAAGGGACCCGAGAGCGTCTGAACCCCGCCCAGGAGAACCATCACCAGGGCATCGACCGACCGGCCCACACCCATGACGTCCGGCGAAATGCTCCCCTTGCTAAAAGCAAACAGCCCCCCGGCTATGCCAGCGACGCCACCAGCAATCACAAACGCCAGCCACTGCACCCGCAGTACGTTGATCCCAATGGCCTCGCAGCGCAGCGCCGAGTCCCGACCCGCACGCATGGCGTAACCAAAGGGCGAGAACAGCACCCGGCGCAATCCCCAGGCCCCGCCCGCCGCGGCTGACAGCGTCAGCAGAAAATAGACCTGCTTGTCCGCCAGCCACGCTGCCGGCCACACGCCAGTGAGCCCGTTGCTTCCGCCAGTGAACCCGTCCCATTGGAAAGTGATACCCCAGACGATCTGGGCAAACGCCAGCGTCAACATCGCCAGATACACGCCGCTGAGGCGCACCGCGAACCAGCCCAATAGCATGGCGCCCAACGCGGCGGCCAAAGGCGCCGCCACCAAGGCCGCCTCCATGGGCCAGCCCGCCTTTAGCACCAGCAGGGCGGCGCCATAGGCGCCCAGACCGAAATAAGCCGCGTGGCCGAAGGAGTGCAGCCCTGCCGGCCCCATGATGAAGTGCAGGCTAGCGGCGAATAAGGCCGCGACCAGAAGGTCGACGGCCAGCACCGTGACGTAGGGGGCGCCAGCGCTAAGCCATGGGAGGCTAGCGAGCAATAGGAAGACCACCACGGCGGAGGCTCTCAGCCCCGGCCCTGAGGGCTGCAGGGGCGCCTCCAGGGCCCTGTGGCGACTGCTCGAGGGCGCTTTCCCCATCAGACCCCAGGGACGAGCGACGAGCACCACGGCCATCACCAGGAACTCCGCTACCAGGGTGAGCTTGGAGACGGGCAGCGCCAGGCCGAACCCGTGCAAGGTACCTAGGGCCACGCACAACGCCTTCACCTCAGAAATGAGCAATGCCGCGAGGAATGCGCCAGGAACACTGCCCAGGCCGCCCACGACCACGACCACGAAAGCATCGCCCACGCTGCTCAGGTCCAGGGAGAGCGAGGCAGGCTCACGGGGCAACTGCAGCGCGCCGCCCAATCCGGCGAGCATCGTGCCCAGGGCGAACACGCTGGTGAAGAGCCAGGCCTGGTTCACGCCCAGCGCACCGGCCATCTCCCGGTCCTGGGTGGCCGCCCGCACCAGCGTCCCCCAGCGGGTGCGCCGCAGTAGCAGCGTCAACAAACCCAGCAGCACCGGGCCAAGCGCGATGAGCAGCAGATCATAGGCGGGAAAACGCCGACCCAGCAGGTCGATCGCCCCGCCAAGACCCGGCGCTCGCGGCCCCAAGAGGTCCTCCGCGCCCCAACACCAGAGGGTCGCGTCCTTTATGACCAGAACCAGCGCGAAGGTCGCCAGGAGTTGCAGCAGTTCCGGCGCGTGATAGACGCGGCGCAGCAGCAGCGCTTCCACCAACGCGCCCAGAAGGCCCAGCATCGGGCCTGCCAGTAGTAGGGCTGGCCAAAAGCCGATGTGCGCACTGAATCGGTCGACCAAGCTATAGGCGAGGTAGAGGCCCAACATGTAGAAGGAGCCGTGCGCAAAGTTGATGATGCGTGTCACGCCGAAGATCAACGAAAGGCCGGCGGCAACGAAGAATAGCGACGACGCACTCGCCAACCCGTTGAGCAGCTGGACCAGAACCGCGGAAGGGGTCATCGCCGGTCGGTGCTCGCCTCGGTGGTCTCGCGGCCATAGCGCGTCATTGCGGACGAAGCCGGCTCACGTCCTCGTCGCTGGGCTGGAACCGGGCACCGTCGAGGTAGCGATAATCCACCATGATGCCTCGTCCGTTGTCGTTCCGGGTCTTGCCGACGAAGGCACCCATCGTGGACTGGTGGTCCTGAACACGGAAGCTCGCCCTGCCAAAGGGCGTCATCAGTTCCAGGCCACTGAAGGCCGCGACCAGTTTTTCCGTCTCGGCGCCCTTTGCCCTGATCATCCCTGCTGCCAGCGCCTTGATGGCGGTATACCCCACCACCGAGCCCACGCGCGGGTAGTCCTTGTACCTCCCCTGGTAGGCGGTCAGAAAAGCCTTGTGTTCGGGTGTCTGCAACCCATACCAGGGGTATCCGGTCACGATCCAGCCATTAGGCGCCTCATCCTTCAGGGGATCCAAGTACTCGGGCTCGCCCGTGAGCAGACTCACCACCTCGCGCCCCTGGAATAGCCCGCGGGTGTTGCCCTCGCGGACGAACTTCGCCAGGTCGGCGCCGAAGAGGACGTTAAAAATGGCGTCGGGCTTGGCGTCCGCCAGGGCCTGTACCACGCTGCCCGCGTCGAGTTTCCCCAAAGGTGGTGCCTGTTCGGCCACGAACTCCACTTCGGGCTGCGCGGCCTTGAGCAGTTGCCTGAAGGTGTTGACCGCCGATTGCCCATATTCGTAATTGGGATAAACCACCGCCCATCGCTTCTTCTTGAGCTTGGCCGCCTCCGGCACCAGCATCGCGGTCTGCATGTAGGTGCTAGGGCGCAGGCGGAAGGTGTAGCGGTTGCCGCTACCCCAGACGATCTTGTCCGTCAGCGGCTCGCTGGCCAGGTAAAAGAACTTCTTTTGCTTGGCGAAGTCGGCCAGCGCCAGCCCGATGTTCGACAGAAAACCGCCCATCAGTACGTCGACTCGCTCATTCGAGATCAACTCCTCCGCCGCGCGCACGGCGTCGCCTGGATTGCCATTGTCGTCGCGGGTGAGCAGTTGCACCTTGCGCCCGTTGACGCCGCCCGCGGCGTTGATCTCCTCCACGGCCAAGTCCATCCCCTTCCGGTAGGGCTCCAGGAAAGCCGGTTGCACCTTGTAGCTATTGATTTCGCCGATCTTGATCGGGACCTGGGCCTGCGCGGACGGCAGTGCGATCAGCGCCAGCAGGACGGCGGTGGCATGCAGGGGGCGCAACATCGTGGATCTCCTTGGGGAGGTGGTTTAGGAGCGAAGCGTCCGGTTGCCACGCGAACCCAGCGCGAAGCGCGGCTTCAGCGTAAGCCGTCCTCGCCCTGCATCTCAGGGGCCGGGAGGCCGTCGATTCTCGCATACGGCCGACCGCTGGCGGTAACGGCAACGGCTACCAGGATCTCGTCGGCACGCAGCGCATCGTTCACCCGGGCCACGATGGCGTCGAAGTGGCTGCGCACGTAGGCCGCGTTGATGGGAGTCAGTGGAACGTCCAACTCGGCACCAAGCGGGCCCACCTTCTTCGTACTAGGGACGATGGCGAGCGCATTGCCTAGCTGCCCGGCGGGCCCCGCAGCCGCGCGCCAGCGAGATATGCTGGCACGATCCCTCCAGCCCAGCAGTTCGCGCAGCGGGTAGGCACCCGGTACGTGCCACAGGGCCCCGTGTTCCAACTCCCCAGCCGCCCCGACGATGGCCCCCTGGCCGTGACCCTGGATGCGGTCCACGGATAAGGCCATGGCCGTCAATGGCCGTTGCGCCAAGTCGTGCCCCAGGGGCTTTAACGCCTTCATCATCGGCTGAAGGTCCGCCACGTGGCGTCCGGCAAAGGGATTCGTGAACCGCTGCGATGGCCCCGCGGCGCAGCGGGACCTCGCCCGTCGGGCCCCACTCGTGATAAATGGCTTCGACCAGGACGAGCACGCGACGAACTTCGATCATGCGGCAATTCCCTCCGACGTCCCTTCGGATAGAGACACGAGCGCAGACTCTCCCTGGCAGGCGAGCCGGGCCCCACGAATCAGTCCTCGAGATCGCAGTTCGCTCGCGTGGCGCACACCCCGGGCCAGCGAGTCGCGCGCCACGGTGAGCGGCAACCGGTGCACGTACACCGTGACCAAGCGTGCGCCTAGGAATTTTGCGGCTGATAGCTGCGCTGGCTAGTCTTGCCGGTATCCCGGCCGAGTTGGTGTTCTGCTTCGCCACCGGCAACACCGCGCGTATCCGCAAGCTCAACTGCGGCCTGCTCAAGGGTGGGGCGCGCCGCGGATTTCGTGTTCATGGACCGTGCCCAACACGGCGCCGGCGCCACCGTGCTCGAGCGCGTGGCATTGGGTGACATCCCCGGCGTTGGCATGGTGATGATCGAGGGCATCGTGCGCTGCGGCCGCAGCCGCAATACGCCGCCGGCCACGAAAATACCCGTGGTGGTCCGCACCCACCCCGCAAGTTAGGCGAGAAGCCGCCGCGCCCGCCCAGGGTCGGCGATGCGGCCCCCAACGGGTGAGCCGGTGCCTCACCAGCAAAGGCCCGATTCGGCGACGCAATGGGTCAAGATAGCGCCGGCTTGGCGCGCGATCTGATTCGGTTGACTGCGGCCCAAACCCGAGGAACGACCGGACCTACAGGGGCAACTGTCGGTACTTGTCCCCGGAAGGAATCACGTTCCTTGTGTAGAGCTCATGGGAAAAATTGTGGAACGCGTACATGCGCTCTTGCCAATGTTCCCATCGGGGACGGGTGAGACGCAGTTGCTCAATCTGACAAACCTTCTGCTTGTCGTGCTCGTCATTGAATTCTTGAATGGCAAGCAACTCGCCGACGTACCTGTTCATGAAGCCAATATTGGTGCAACACACATCATCGAAGTAACAGGGAACGCGTGGCAGATGTGTAGACGGCGGGCCATCAAAGATCTGGAGCGCCGCCTTCGTCGAACTATAATAGTCGAGATCGAAGGCAACGAATCCAATAGGCGAGCTGAGGCTTGAAAGCCAAAGGGGAAGGGTCTCCCGGACGTCACCCAGGACGAGTTGAGCGGTCTTTAGCTTTTTCTGGAGTTTTTCAACATCCATTTTATAAAAGCCCTTTGCCCAGATGTGCGGAAGATCACGGTAATCGGCAGGCTCAGGCATACCGGAGCCCGCATCGAACCCCACAACGTCGATCCCAACGCCTACATCCGCCGAGATCTCTTCGCTAATCGCCTCGAGCGCCATGAGGCCACGCCCCCCTGCCACGCCGAACTCAATGACCGTGATTCGGGGTATCCCCAATCTGGCAGCGAAAACGGAAGACCAGTAAACACCATATGCATAGTTTGCGTAGGGAAATATCCCGTGGAGAACTTTCGTCTGAACGGAACCGATCGGAAATTTTTTCCAAATACCATGAAGATAAGGTATCCGCATGACCTGATAAAGCAAGTCCATCTGTCTTCTAATCTCCGTTCGCGTATGAAGCCAGCGTCAACTAACCCGCTATCATGGCCGTCTTGTATGCAACTTCTCGACAAGACATTGCGCGTTTCTCAGCAGACCCAATGGGCAGCAGACCCAATAAGTGAACCACGATCCTGCTACTGGTCTTATGATATGGGTGCGGCTCTTTTTAATTGCCCTAAGATCTCGGCCTTGGATCATTTCACCTGCCGCAGGACCGGGACTTCGCGCCCTCGAACCGGCACCACTATACCGTCGGCATAGCGTGCGACGTGGTTGCGTTGGTATTCCTGTTTGATGTGGTACTCCCAGTAGGCGTCGAAGTCGCCGCTCGAGCGTAGCGCCCGCAGGCGCAGTACCGCCTCCGCACCCTTCAGGCTCCA
>JANXRW010000045.1 GCA_025356655.1 Betaproteobacteria bacterium
TGGTTGCTCATGGCGGGGCTTCCCAATCGAGAATTGAAAGCCCGATTCTGCCCCAGTCGGGCAACTGTGGCAGGCAAGAAGGCGGCCGTAGCCTCAGGCATTCATGCCACCAGCACCCACTCGGAAATCAATAGAGCCCAAGATTCCGACTGGTGGCTCGATATGGACTTCGCTCAACGGCTGGCCGCGTTTCGCAAGGAGCGGGGCCTCACCCAGCAGGCGCTGGCTGATCGTGTGGCGGTTCATCTCACACAGAGTAACCGCTACGAGAGCGGCGATGTGCAGCCCACGCTGGACGTGATCCGGCGCTTGGTCATCGCGTTGACTGTCTCTGCAGATGAGCTAATTTTTGGGAAGGATGAACGCCGTCCTGATGAGGACTTGCGTTTGCAGTTCGAGGCCATCAGCCAGTTCGATGACGAGGACAAGGAACTCGCCCGCGGGCTGCTCGAGGGCTTGATCCTCAAGCACCAGGCCAAGCAGTTGGTATTGCGCGCAGCCGCACGAGCCGCGCCTCAGGCCGCCCGCAAGCCAGCGGCCAAGCGAGCTGCGCATTCGGGAACCCACCGATGAACGCGGTGGAGTTGCTCGCGCCCGAGGCGATCACGCTGCGCATTGCCACCGTGCGTGGTCAGCAGCGTGCTGCTGGATTCCGACCTGGCCGCGCTCTACGAGGTCGAGACCAAGCGCTTCAACGAGGCGGTCAAGCGCAACCTGACCAAGTTCCCGGCCGACTTCATGCTTCAGCTCACCGCCAACGAGTGGGCGGCTTTAAGGTCGCAATTTGCGACCCTAAACGCTGCAGGCTCCGGGCGCGGCCAGCACCGCAAGTACCTGCCCTACGGCTTCACCGAGCACGGCGCCATCATGGCCGCCACCATCTTGAACAGCCCGCGCGCCATCGAGGTGTCGGTGTACGTGGTGCGCGCCTTCGTGCGCATGCGCGAGTTGGCCGCAACGCATGGCGACCTGGCCAAGCGGCTGGCCGAACTGGAAGACAAGACCGAGGCGCTGGCCATGAACCACGACACCTTCAGCCGCAACACGCGCACCCAATTGAAGCAGGTTTTCGATGCCCTGCGCGAACTCATGACACCGCCCGATCCGCCCAAGCGGCCTGTCGGGTTCGTCACGCCGGAAGACAAGACCAAGAAGAGCTGAGCGATTCGCTCGGGTAGGTGATGAATTGCAAGACCTGACCCTCAGCTCCGCACGCAAGCCCTCACAAGCCCAGACTACAGGGCCAGCTTTTCAGCGATCACGATCATCTCGGCGCCCCAGGACGGCTCCAACATAAACAGGAGTTGCTGGCCAGACTTAACCTTCTGTACAAGCGTATGGATGGCCGCCGGCTTTGAGAGTTGTTCTCCGTCGCAAGTGCGTGAGACCCAGCTAACTCGATCGACTATTTCGTCTTCGGTAAATTGGATGTTTGTGCCGTGTACGAGCAGTCGTGACACCACATTTTGCGTCCGCATGTCGCTCACCCTGAATGCAGCAACCCCGCGCAGAGACACCACGACGAATTGGCCATCCGCCTTTTCGAATCCAAGCTCCAGAAGCTCACTCTCGGCCTTGTGCGAGACAGTGCGCAACTCTGCGTCGTGAAACGTGCCTAGGCGCTCAAACTTTTCCATCGTCATTTCGCAGGGCATGACTGGGGAACTCGGCCTGGCGGCCAAGGTGAGAGGGGAACCCCCGGGCCGCGTTTGCCATCGTCATCCCAGTTGTGACCGTGTGGTGTTCCTGCTCCGTGGTCGGGGTGCCAATCAATATCGACCTCAGGCCTACCGCCTGGCCCATACAGCCTTTCCTGTCCGTTGCCAGGGTTCGTAATCCATCCGCCCGGCGGGCCCGAATTGGGCGTCTTAACTTGCTGGCTCGCCCACCAAGTCGCGCCAATGATTACCAGCTCCGGGATGTATGGCAGCGCGGGTATGAGGCACATCGGACAGAGCCCACGTGGGTCCGTGTAGCTCAGCGCGTTGCCCCCGACATAGCCGTAGGTGCTCATTCCACCGCCAAGCCCAATCGGATCCGACTGCACGTAGCTCCCGATGCTCGGATCGTAATCCCGGAAGTAATTGTAGGCTGATCCGGTCTCCTGGTCGAAGTACTGGCCGGGGAAGCGCAGGTTCAGCGTGAAGGTCCCCAGCCCGCTGGGGTTGCTGTTGGGCGGGTAGCTC
>JANXRW010000055.1 GCA_025356655.1 Betaproteobacteria bacterium
AACAGGAATACCAACGCAACCACGTCGCACGCTATGCCGACGGTATAGTCGTGCCGGTTCGAGGGCGCGAAGTCCCGGTCCTGCGGCAGGTGAAATGATCCAAGGCCGAGATCTTAGGGCAATTAAAAAGAGCCGCACCCATTTGATTTCGACATCAGACGGTGCTGCTACTGTTGCTACTCTTGCTACCGTCGCCTGGCGCGAACGCTGATCGGTAGCAAGAGTAGCGAGAGTAGCAGGGGGGTGCCGAGTCGGAAACTGCGTCTTCCACGTGCTGGAGCAAGCCGCATGACGGGCGCTACGGGGAGTGACAGTGCTTGCCTTCTGATACCACTATTTGCTACCATCTGGCTATGAAGCGAAAACACCAGCGTACGCTGGAACTGATCTATGCCCGGCCTGTATCGGCAAATGTCCGTTGGGCCGACATTGAGGTCTTGCTCATTGAGTTGGGCGGGCAAATTTCCGAGCGCGAAGGATCGCGCGTGTTGGTGCGTTTGTTCAACGAACGGCGAGTATTTCACCGTCCGCATCCCGAGCCGACGACGGATAAAGGGGCGGTCGAGGCAATTCGCAAATGGCTGGATGAGAATGGAGTGAAACCATGAATACTATGTCGATCAACGGCTATCAGGCGGTCATCGCGTTCGACCCGGACATCCAGATGTTCCGCGGGGAATTCGTGGGGCTCAACGGCGGTGCCGATTTCTATGCAAAGGATGTCGATGGCTTGCGTCGCGAAGGGGAGATTTCTCTCAAGGTATTCCTTGAGGCATGCGCCGAGGATGGTGTCGAGCCGCGCAAGCACTTCTCCGGGAAATTCTCTCTACGGGTTGACCCGGCTACGCACGAAGCCGCCGCCATCGCCGCCGCTGCTCACGGCCAGAGTCTAAATCAGTGGGCGACCGAAGCGATTCGGCAGGCGGCATTGGCGAGCTGATGGGTAGGCACGATGACAAAACCGGGTACGAAACCGGGTACGAAATTACCCTCTGTTGCCGGATGCCGTGCAACCATGAGGGTTGTCCGCCGTACTTCCTGTTCAACGTCTGAACAACAATAACGTCCAGAAAGCGGGGGTTGCGCTCGACGTTCCTCAGTGCGGCTACTGTCAGCCTGGCCAGATGATGTCCGCCTCCGCGCTGTTGGCGGCGAACAGGAATCCCTCCGATATCGCAATGGTGCGTTGCAATATTCCAATGGGGAGGGGGAATGACGCCCAGCCCCCGCCCACAGCGGGATCCGGGCGCGTGCCCCGGCGTGCGCACGGTTGAAACAGCGGCGCTCATCGCGTATGCTACTGGCGCCGATCTTCCGTACTCCTCTTGAGCGGAAGGTTGCACCATCCCAACCGCTCTCGAAGGGGGAGTTCTTACATGGCAATTTCTTTTGTTGTTAACGGCAAGTCTCAGAGCGTGGATGTCGCACCCGACACCCCGCTGCTCTGGGTCCTGCGCGACACGCTCGGCATGGTTGGTACCAAGTTTGGATGCGGCAAAGCCCTGTGCGGCGCCTGCACGGTTCACCTCAATGGCATGGCCATCCGTTCCTGCCAAACCCCCGTCGGTTCCGTTGCGGGGCAGAAAGTAACTACCGTTGAAGGTCTGAACAACAATAACGTCCAGAAAGCGTGGGTTGCGCTCGACGTTCCTCAGTGCGGCTACTGTCAGCCTGGCCAGATGATGTCCGCCTCCGCGCTGTTGGCGGCGAACAGGAATCCCTCCGACGCCGATATCGATGCCGCCATGTCCGGCAACATCTGCCGTTGCGGCACCTACCCACGCATTCGCGCTGCCATCAAGGCCGCCGCGAAGATGGCCTGAGGGGATTAGCACATGACCAACATCACGAACCAAACCCGTCGCGACTTCATCAAGACCAGTGCCGTCGCCGGTGGCGGACTGGCCCTGGGTTTCTATTTGCCCGGTAGCGTCAGCAACGTGCAGGCCGCCGAAGCGGCCATGCCCAATTCCTGGGTCCGGATCACCCCGGACAACACCGTGACCATCCTCGTTGCTCGCTCCGAGATGGGCCAGGGTGTGGCCACCTCCATGCCGCTGCTGGTTGCAGAGGAACTGGAAGTGGATTTCACCAAGGTCAAGATTGAGTTCGCCCCCCCCGGCGAGGTCTACATCAACTCCCTGCTTGGCGGTCAACTGACCGGCGGTTCCACGTCCGTCCGCGACGCCTGGGAAAAACTGCGCAAGGCCGGCGCCAGCGCCCGCCTGATGCTCGTCGCCGCTGCCGCCGCGCAGTGGGGCGTTCCCGCCGCCCAGTGTTCCGCCTCCATGGGCGTGATCACCGGCCCCGGTGGCAAGAAACTGACCTACGGCCAGGTGGCTGCAGCCGCCGCCACCCAGGAAGTGCCCAAGGACGTGCCGCTGAAGCCCGTCAGCCAGTTCAAACTGGTTGGCAAGGCCACGCAGAAGCGTGTGGATACTCCCGCGAAGGTCCGTGGCGACAGCATGTTCGGTATCGACACCCGCCTGCCCGGCATGCTCTACGCCGCCGTGGCCATGAGCCCGGTCATCGGCGGGAAGGTGGCGAGCTACGACGACACCCGTGCCAAGGCCATGCCCGGCGTACGTGCCGTGGTTCAGTACAGCCGCGGCGTCGCCGTGGTGGCCGACTCCTACTGGCAGGCCAAGAAGGCCAAGGATCTGTTGGAAGTCGAATGGGACGGCGGAGCCAATGCCGGTCTGAGCATGGGCAAACTGTGGGCCGGGCTGCGCACCGCCTCCAAGCAGCCAGGCGCCGTGTTCCGTGAGTCCGGTGACGCCGATGGCGCCCTGGCTGGCGCCACCAAGACCATCACCTCGACCTACCAACTGCCCTTCCTGTCGCACTCGCCCATGGAGCCGCAGAACACCACGGCCCACGTGACTGCAGACAAGGCACTGATCATCACCCCGACCCAGTTCCAGCAGCTGATTCCCCACGTTGTGGGCGGCGCGACCGGACTGAAGCCGGAGCAGGTCGAAGTGCGCACCACCTATCTGGGCGGCGGTTTCGGTCGCCGTGTGGAAGTCGACTACGCCATCGACGCTGCCGAGATCTCCAAACTGGCTGGCAACGTGCCCGTGAAGATGATCTGGAGCCGTGAAGACGACATGACGCATGACTCCTACCGTCCCGCGGGTCTGTTCACGCTGACGGCTGGTCTGGACGCCAACAACAAGCCCGTGGCGGTGCGTTTCCACTCCACGAGCCCGTCCATCTCGGCTCGCCTGTTCCCCAGCATCGTCAAGGACGGCATCGACCCCTTCGCGGTTGAAGGGATCGACAACTTCCCCTACGCCGTGCCGAACCTGAAGTTCACCTATCAAATGCACGATACGGGTGTAACGGTGGGTTACTGGCGTGCGGTGAGTCACAACCTGAACGCCGTTGCCCTGGAGTGCTTCGTGGACGAGCTAGCCCACGCTGCTGGCAAGGATCCGCTGCAGTACCGTCTGGACAACGTTAGCCTGGGTCAGGAGAAGCACAAGTGGTCCGGCCTGTCCGCTGGCGTTGCGGTCGGTCAGCGCATGAAGGTGGTGCTGGAGCAGGTTCGTCAGAAGTCCGGCTGGGATACCCCCCTGCCCAAGGGTCGTGGTCGTGGCGTAGCCGTGATGGAAGGCTACAATTCGGTCATCGCCATGGTTGTCGAGGTAACCGCCTCGGCGAACTTCGACGTCTCCGTTGACCGCGTCGTTGCCGTCGTGGACGCAGGTCCCCTGATCCACCCCGATCAGGCCCTGGCGCAGATGCAAGGCACCATCAACTTCGGCCAGTCCGCCTGCATGTACGGCGAAATCACCGTGAAGAACGGTGCCGTGGAGCAGGGCAACTTCGACCAGTACCGGGTCGTTCGGATGAACGAGTCGCCCAAGAGCATCGAAGTGCATTTCCTGCCCTTCGCCGAAGGCCAGCCTCCTGGCGGTCTGGGCGAGCCGGGCACGGCTGTGGTGCAGCCTGCCATCGCCAACGCCATCTTTGCGGCCACGGGCAAGCGCCTGCACCGTTTGCCCTTCACGCCGGAGCACATCCGCTCCGCGTAAGGGCTTCAAGCAGTCGCTGACCCCCACTTCCCGCCGCACCCCCAGGGTGCGCGCGGGAGGCGGTGGTGGCCCAGGCCACCACCGTCGACGTGGGGGTTTTTTGTTATGCTCTGTCGAATACTGCGCTCGGTCCGTCGACCGGGCGGTTTGGTCCAGCAGGGGGTAGCCATGGACAGCGTTGATCTGCAGGTTCTCAAGAACAGTCTCGCCTGGCTTGAAGCCGGGCGGCGGGTAGTACTGGCAACCGTGGTTGAGACGTGGGGTTCTGCTCCGCGGCCGCCCGGTGCCCTGCTGTGCGTTCGCGACGATGGTCAGGTGGCTGGCTCGGTTTCCGGCGGTTGCGTCGAAGATGACCTGATCGAGCGGATCCGGGCGGGGGAGCTGGCTCGCGACAAGCCTGAGTTGACCACCTACGGCGTGACCAAGGAGCAGGCGGAGCGTTTCGGCCTGCCCTGCGGGGGGCGGCTGCGCATCGTGCTTGAACCGCTACACGATGCAGCGAGCCTCTCCGCACTCCTGGAGCGGGTATCGCGCCGGGAACTCGTACTGCGCGAACTGGACATGGCCAGCGGCGCGGTGAGCTTGCAGGCGGCCAACCGCAGCGACACGTTGAGCTTTACGGGTGAGCGCCTGAGCGCCGTCTTCGGGCCGCGTTGGCGTCTGCTCATCATCGGTGCGGGCCAGAGTTCGCGCTACCTCACGCAAATGGCCCAGGCGCTGGACTACAGCGTGACCATCTGCGATCCGCGCGACGAGTATGCCGATGGTTGGGACATCCCTGACGCGGCCTTCGACCGCGGGATGCCCGATGATGTGGTACTGGCCTTCGAGCCCGAAGGGCATACGGCTATCGTGGCGCTCACGCACGACCCGAAGCTCGACGACCTGGCCCTGCTGGAGGCGCTGAAGTCCCCGGCTTTCTACGTCGGGGCCTTGGGGTCGCGAATCACCACCGAGAAACGTCGTCGCCGGTTGGCGGAGTTCGACATCTCGGCCGATGAATTGGCCCGGCTGCACGGACCGGTGGGACTGCGTATTGGCGGCAAGACACCGCCGGAGATCGCCGTATCCATCCTTGCGGAGATGACTGCCGTGCGCTACGGCGTCGACTTGGCCAGCGTGGGTACGAAAGACAGTAAGGCAGTCCCCCTCGAGGATTCCGACGCGCCTGTGTGTGGCGCACCTATCCGCGGCTGAGTTTGACTGTCGGAGTGGCCGGCACCCTCGTTGGGGCCGACCCGCTCCAGCGCGCGGTTGGTCGACGATCCAATTACCGTCGAGGCCTTAGGTGTGGGCACTAGAACTCGGCATCTAGCTCGTCGATTTCCTCGGGCTCCTCGTTTGCTGCCGCTATCCACTGAACCATCTCGGGCAGGGCCAGGATCGTTTCGCAGTAGCCGTCTGACACCGGGTCGAGTTTTACGTCGTAGGTGCGAAGCCGCGTGACCACCGGGGCGTACATGGCGTCGGCCATGGTCCGTTTGCCGAACAGGAAGGGCCCCCCCGAGGCGCCCAGGCAGTCGTGCCACAGCGTGACGATGCGTGCGATGTCCGCCTGGGCCCGAGACCACACCTTGTGCCGCGGGTAATGTCCCTTCAGGTTCATGGGCAGCGCCGAGCGCAGGGACGTGAAGCCCGAGTGCATTTCGCCGCAGATGGAACGGCAGCGCGCCCGCTGGAACCGGTCGGTAGGGAGGAGGCCAGCCCCGGGCTGCAGTTCGTTGAGGTATTCTCCGATGGCCAGCGTGTCCCAGATGGATGCACCATCATGGTTCAGACAAGGCACCAGAATGGACGGCGACAGGAGCAGGATTTCTGCGCGAGCGGCCGCGTCGTCCGGAGGGACCACGATCTCTTCGAACTCGATCCCGCTGAAACGGGCTAGCAGCCAGCCCCGCAGGGACCAGGAGGAGTAGTTCCTGCTACTGATGGTGAGGGTGGTCTTGCCCATGCGGTTTCCTTGGGGTTTGCTGAGCCCCTCTTTCCGCAAGCGCCGTGCCAGAGCCCCCAGACGCAGTGGCATACATATTGCGCACGCTAACCCGGCGTTCCTTGCCAAGGCCCTATGCCCATGATTTACCCCGCTTACCATGCCTACCAGGCGTTCCATGACCGCCTAAGCGCCCTCTGGGGCGTCGCGCAGCGCTGGCAGGACCCCAGCGCTGGCAGGACCCCAGCGCGCCAGTTTCCGGGCGCTATATGGAGGCAGGCGGCGAGTTGCTGCGACTCGCGGGCCTAACCCATCAGCGCCCGCCCTTTGCGATCAACGAGGTCAGGATAGATGGCGTTGCCTGCCCAGTGGAAGAAGTGACGACGGCACGCACGCCCTTCTGCACCCTGCTGCACTTCCGCAAGGCCGGCGCGAGGCCACAGCCCAAGGTGCTTTTGGTGGCGCCCCTGTCGGGACATTTCGCGACGCTGCTGCGAGGCACCGTGCGCACGCTTCTCCCGGACCACGAGGTCTACATCACCGATTGGCACAACATTCGCGACGTGCCCCAGACGGAGGGCTCCTTTGGACTGGATGCCTTCGTCGACCACCTGCTGGAGTTTTTGCGCCTCCTGGGGCCCGCCAGCCATGTGGTCGCGGTCTGCCAGCCCTGCGTCGCTGCCCTGGCGGCAGTTGCGCTGCTGGCCGAGGACGGGGACCCCTGCTGCCCCGCGAGCATGACCCTGATGGCGGGACCCATCGACACGCGGGTCAATCCCACGCGCGTCAACGACCTGGCCAAGAAGCATCCCCTGCCCTGGTTCCGCAGCAACCTGATCCACCCCATCCCGCAGGGCCACGGTGGCGCCGGTCAGTTGGTGTACCCGGGGTTCCTGCAACTCTATTCCTTCATGAGCATGAATCCGCAGCGCCACCAGCAGGCGTTCGTGGACCTGCTCTGCCATCGGCTGCGCGGCGAGGTGGACGAAGCCCAGGCCATCAGCGATTTCTACGAGGAATACTTCGCCGTCATGGATCTGCCCGCCGAGTTCTTCCTGGAAACGGTCGCGACGGTGTTTCAGACGCACGATCTGCCCCGAGGCGAACTGCATTGGAGGGGCCGACGCGTGAACCCGGCCGCCATCCGGCGCACCGCGCTCCTCACCATCGAAGGCGAGCGCGATGACATCTGTTCCGTAGGCCAAACCATGGCGGCGCAGGACCTTTGCACCGGCCTGCGCGCCTATCGGAAACTCCACCATCTGCAGCCGGGTGCCGGGCACTACGGCGTGTTCAGCGGGCGGCGTTGGGAGACGCGCATCTACCCCGTGCTGCGTGAGTTCATCCAAATGAGCAACTGACGCCTCCACCTGCCTCGGCGGTATGATAGGGATTTTTACGGCGGCCCAGGCCGTCGATCCCCTTACCCGCAGGGAGAGACGCAGTGATTACTCGCAGGCTCGGCAATTCCCCACTTGAGGTTCCCCCCCTTGCCGTGGGAGGCAATGTGTTCGGCTGGACGGCCGACGAGGCCCGTTCCTTTGCGGTGCTGGACGCCTTCCTCGATGCGGGCATGAATTTCATCGATACAGCGGACATGTACTCCCGTTGGGTCGCCGGAAACCAGGGCGGCGAATCGGAAACCATCATCGGGCGTTGGATGAAGGCCCGCGGCAACCGTGCCCGCGTGCTCATCGCCACGAAGGTGGGGATGGAGATGGGGCCAGGGCGCAAAGGCCTCTCGCGCGCCTATATCTTGTCCTCGGTAGAGGATTCCTTGCGGCGCCTGCAGACCGATTACATTGACCTTTACCAATCGCACACCGACGATGCCGACACGCCGCTCGAGGAGACGCTGGCCACCTACGACGAACTCGTGCGCGCCGGCAAAGTGCGCGTCATCGGGGCGTCCAATTACAGCGCCGAGCGGCTCGCCCAGGCCCTGGCGGTGAGTACGGCAGGGAGCTACCCGCGCTACGAGTCTCTGCAACCGCTCTATAGTTTGTGCGAGCGCAACGCCTTCGAGGGCGCTGTGCAGGACCTGTGCGTGGCGCAGAACGTCGGCGTGATCGGCTATTACTCGCTCGCCAGCGGGTTCCTGAGCGGCAAATATCGCAGTGAGGCGGATATTGGGAAGAGCGTCCGCGGGGGAGGGATCAAGAAATATCTCGATGCGCGCGGTCTGGCTATCCTGGCGGCACTCGATACGGTGGGTGCAGCCCTGGGAAGCACCCCGACCCAGGTGGCGCTTGCTTGGCTGCTCCATCGCCCAGGCGTGCGTTCTCCCATCGTGAGCGCCACCACCACGGCGCAGGTCCAGGAACTTGTCGGGGCTGCAACCCTGCGCCTGGACAGCGCCGCAATGGAAATCCTCGGTCGCGCCAGTTCACTCGCATAACCCAGCGGGCGTCGTGGCCTCATCGGCCGCCTCTCGGTCCCCGGGCGATCGGGTACACGATGGGCAGAACTCCGCCCAGCGAAACGGCTTACTCGTTTCCAGTCGTTTTAAAAGGTTCTAGTTTTTTCCGGAAACGCGATCGATTTCGCTTGCGGCATCATGATGATTGAACGAAGCCGCTACGCGGTAGGAGAAGGCCAGCACCGGGGGTGACATGTAGACATCTGCTTGGCGCACTCCCGTCGGGGAAGATGGGGATCCCAGTGAACCCCGTTACACCGACCGGAGGCACCCAACGGGTCAGACCACACCGCTGCGTCGTCGCATGCTCGAGGAAATGACGCTGCGTAATCTCTCGCCGGCCACCCAGCAGTCCTACATCTACGCCGTCGCCAATTTCAGTCGCTGCTTCGGGCGGGCGCCCGATCAACTCGGCGCCGTGGAAGTCAGGGCCTACCAGGCCACCTCATCGAGCAACGCCACCAAGGCTTACATCAACTAGGTGGCCTGCGCGCTTCGCTTCTTGTACGGGGTGACTCTCGGGCGCGCCGAGGCGGCTGCCCGTTGAGCTCGGCGTGGAGGAGAGGGTACGCTTCCTCGAGGCGGTGTCGGGCATGCGCGATCGCGTGGTGTCGGCCACCGCCTAAGGTGCTGGGCTGCGTGTGGGGGAGGGCGTGCAGCTCAAGCCGAGCTCTATCGACAGCCAGCGCAGGGTGATACACGTCGAAGACGGCACGGGCGGCAAAGCGCGCTACGCCATGCTATCGGCCCACCTGCTGGAGATCCTGCGAAGCGACTGGCGCCTAGCCAAGCCAAAGCCGGGTTGTTCCCCGGGCGCGACCCCGAGCGGCCTCTGGGTTCCCGCATGCTGCAGCACGCCTGCCGCAAGGCTGCCCGCGACGCCGCACTGGGCAAGGCGGTGAGTGTGCACACGCGCAGACACAGCTTCAACACCCACTTGCTCGAGGCTGGCACCGATATCCGCATCATCCAGGTGCTGCTTGGTCATGTGCCGCTGAACAGCACGGCCCTGTATGCGAAGGTCGCCACCCACGTCATCACCGGCACTGCCAGCCCATTGGAGGGCCTGAACGTCCGGATAACACCCATCGCCTGAGTCGGGTCGCCCCACGCTGGCGGTGGCGGATAGGTTCCGTCACCACGGTGGCGCTTGGCGCGAGGATTGCGGCGAGGCGCGCGTCGCCTACAACTCCTGCCGCAGCCGTCACTGCCCCAAGTGCCAAGCCGTTGCCCGCGAACGCTGGCTGGCCGAGCGGCCGGCTGAACTGCTGCCCGTTCCCTACTTCCCCGTGGTGTTCACGCTGCCTGCGCCCATCCCCGAGATCGCCCACCAGAACAAGGCCGTCGTCTACGATCTGCTGTTCAAGGCCGCCTGCACTTCTTCGGGTCCCTGGCCGGACTAGCCCAGCCCGGAGCCGTCCAGGCGCTGCCGCGCCCTCTGTGGCAAACCCCCTGGGTCGTCTACGCCAAGCGCCCCTTCGGCGGTCCCGAGCAGGTCCTCGACTACCTCGGCAGCTACACCCATCGGGTGGCGATCTCCAACAGCCGCCTGGTCAGCCCCGCTGACGACCGGGTGAACTTCCGCTGGAAGAACGACTGCCACCACGACAAGGCCAAGCTCATGACGCTGGTGGCGAGCGAGTTCATGCGCCGCTTCCTCCTGCAGGTCATGCCCAGCAGGTTCCACCGCATCCGCCACTTCGGCTTCCTCGCTGTTATTCGTCGCCCCTATGGAGCCATTTCGTCGTTGGCGTAAAGGCGCCACTGAATCGTCGGCCTGATGGCGCCACGGTAGGGAGGGAGCGGGACCTCGAGCTTCCAGTAGCAGCGGTAACGGTGCTGACTTTGCCGGCCGTAGGGCGGACTAGTGCTCGGCACGAACCGCTAGCGGCGCGAGCCACTCGGGCGGAAGTTCAATTTGCGCCTGGCTGGGGAGCATCACTCGGGCAGGCGCCGTGGCGGGCACCCGCAGGGCCGTATGGGGGCCGCCGTGCTCCAGAAAAGATTCAGCCTGGGCTCGGCCGTCGTTCGCCCGCCCGGGAAAGATCGATGACCACGGCAGATTTGTCGCCTAGGCCCGCGTCGCCTCAGGTCGGCGCTGCCCCACTAGTCCTGCGCGCGCCGCGCCAGGAGTACGGCGTTGGTGCCACCAAAGGCGAAGGAATTCGACATCACTAGGTCCAACGAGGCCGGGCGGGGGGTGAGTGGCACGAAGTCGAGGTCGAGTGCCGGGTCCGCGTTTTGCAGGTTGGTCGTGGGCGGGATGACCTGCTGCTGCAAGGCGAGGATGTTGATGGCCATCTCCAAGGCACCCGCGGCGCCCATGAGATGGCCGTGCACCGCCTTGGTGGAGCTCACGGCTAGGCGGCCGCCCCGAGGACCAAAGACTATCTCGATGGCGCGCGCCTCGGCGGCATCGCCCGCGCGCGTTCCGGTACCGTGGGCGTTGAGATAATCCACGTCCCCCGGCGCCACGCCAGCATCGGCGAGCGCCAAGCGCATGGCCTCGGCTTGCCCCGCCGGGGAGGGCCGTGTGAGGTGCTCGCCATCGGCGTTGCTGGCGTAGCCCACGATCTCTGCAAGCACGCGCGCGCCGCGCGCTAGCGCGATCTCACGCGCCTCCAGAATGAGCACGGCGGCGCCTTCGCCCAGCACCAGTCCGGTGCGGTCGGCGGCAAAGGGCCGACAGGCGTGGCCGGGGTCCAGTGAACCCAGCGCCAGTGCGCGCAGGGAGTCCCAGGCTTTCAAGGTGCCCAGGCTGAGCAGTGCCTCTGCGCCGCCGGCCACCGCGGCGTCCACATAGCCGTGCCGGATGGCCCGGAAGGCCTCGCCCAGCGCAACGGACGAAGAGGCGCAGGCACAGGAGTAGGTGAGTGCGGGACCGCGCAGTCCATGGGCGAGGCCGATCTGGGCGGCCGCCGCCCCCGTCATCGCCGCCAACACGGTGAAGGGCTTGAGACGGTCGCGGCCGTCGACGTAGAGGTCGCGGTAACCGTCCTCGATGGTCAGTGCCCCCCCCATGCCGCTGCCGATGTACAGGCCCGTGCGCGCCGGGTTGCCCCCATCCAGGCCCGACTGCGCAAGCGCATCGGCAGCCGCCACCAGGGCGAGCCCGCTGAAGCGGTCCACCGCTGCCCGGCCACGCAGCGCGGGGTGAGCTTCGAGATCGAGGCTGACTTGGCCAGCAAAAGGGGTGGCTAGGCGCTGGGCGAGTTCATCGGGCAGTGCGGTGATCCCTGAACGTCCGGCGAGCACACTGGCGAAGAGCGCGGCGGGGGTGTTACCGCCCGGGGCCACGCAGCCCAGGCCGGTGACCACCACCCGTCGCAGTTTCATGGTGTGCGTGTGGGTGCAGGCTGCTGGCTTTGCACGTAAGCCACCAAGTCACCCACCGTGCGCAGGGCATCGCGCTCTTGGGGGAAGCGCACGTGGAACTCGTCCTCCAGGACGAACAGGAATTCGATGAGGCCTAGCGAATCGACGCCAATGTCGTCGAGCGCCGTGTGCTCTGTGAATTGCGAGGTATCCAGGCGCAATTTAGTCGCGGCCAGCTTCTTGATGCGTTCGAGGGTGTCCATGGGGTTTCCGGGCGAGGGCGGCGATGACAGGGCCATGCAGCCGTAGGAGGGGGAGCGAAGGCTCAGGCAGCCAATTCTTCACGGATAAGATCGACCAAGGAATCGATTTGCTCCGGGGTATGGCCACTGTTGACGATGACACGCAGCCGCGCGCGCCCCAGGCCCACTGCGGGGAATTTGACCAAGTCCACGTGCATGCCGTGCTGGCGCAGCGTCTGTGCCACCGCTTCGCCGCGGCGCTCGTCGCCCACCGGGACCGGGAGGATGGGCGTATTCGACGATAGCGGAGCCACCCCCGCCGCCTGCAAGCTTGACACGGCGTAACGCTGGTTGCTCCACAGGCGCTCGCGCCGCTCGGGCTCGTCGACGACCATGCTCATGGCCTCGAGGACGGCCATGGCCTGGTCCGGTGGAAGGGTCGACGTAAAGCCGTAGGCCTGCGCGGACAAGCGCAGGATCTCGGCCACGAGGGCGTCGCAGGCGACGAAGCCGCCGATGGCGCCGTAGGCCTTGCTCAGCGTGCCCATCTGGATCAAGCGCGGGCTCTCCAGATTGAAGTGCTCCGAGGTGCCTGCCCCGGTGGGGCCGAGCACGCCGGTACCATGCGCATCGTCCAGGTAGACGGCGGCATCGTAGCGCTCAGCCAATTCGAGCAACTGTGGCAGGGGCGCGATGTCGCCGTCCTGGCTGAACACCCCGTCGCTCACGATGATACGGATGTCCGTGGGCGTGTCGCGCAGCTTACGCTCGAGATCGTCCAGGTCAAGGTGCCGGTAAGTCATCGCGGTGACCCCGGAGAGCCGAATGCCCTCCTTGATGCTCACGTGGTTGAACTCGTCCGAAAAGAACGAGTAACGGTATTGCCTGCTAGCCTGGAAACCGAGCACGCGCGCCATGATGGGCCAGCGCACAAGTGCCGAGAGGACACCCAGGTTGGTCAGGTATCCGGTGGCGAAAAGCACGGCGGCCTGCTTTTTTTTGAGGGCCGCCAGACGCGCCTCCAACTCTCGGTAGAGGCCGAGATCTCCGGTGAGCAGGCGCGACTCGCAGTTGCCCACGCCGTAGAGATCCAGGCCGCGGTGGGCGGCCGCTTTTAGTCGTGGGCTGTTGGCCAGCCCCAGGTAATTGTTGCTACTAAACGATAAGTAGTCGCCATCGGTGCACCGGAACCCTGGGCCCGGGAGGCTCTGGGTCTCCAGCCCAACGTGTAGCGCTGGCTGTGAGGCGAGCCAAGCGGCGATTTCCCGCAGCGGATCCATGAGGCGTCTCAAAAAGAATAGGTAATCACCGCCCTCATTATAGAGCCCCAGCGTCTGCGCCGCTTAACGCGGCCCTCCGGGGCCCCTGGCACGGCCCGGGACGCGTATGGATCGCGCTGCGAGGGCCAGCGGTGTTGCTTGCACCGCTTTGCCTTCCCGTTGAATAATCTGGCACCGAGGGGCAGGGGCCCATCGCGGGAGGCGTACGCCAATGGCAGGGCTTTTGATTTTGAGCGACCCGTCGCGGTCCGCTCTGATCGCGCGGCATCCGGCGCCTCCCACCGGTGCGGTTCGGGGAAGCAGCAGCGGGGGGCAGGCTTGATGGGTCAGTTGGCTAATGACGCAAGCACCTGGGACTGCCGCGGTGTGGTGGAAACCTACTTGCAGGCAAAGGATTACTGGCGCCCGGGGCTCATGGAGCGTGTTTGCGTCCCGGAGGCGGTGCTGGAGTTTTCCTTGGCGAACGCTGATATGGCTTTCCCCGCGCGCGTCCCGGGACGCGACGCCATCACCCGGACCCTGGTGGCGGAGTTCGGACTGCGCTTCAAGCGCTGCAGAACCTACTGCGTGTGCGACCAGCCTCCCCGGCCAGCCACGGGCTGGGAACTGCCCTGGCTGGTAGTGATGCAGGAGGCCGATGGGGGCGACTTGCGGCTCGGCCGCGGATTCTACCGTTGGCAGTTCACCGGTTGCGCCGATGCGGTGACCCGCGCTCACGCGTTGCACATCCACATCGAACGCATGGACCGCTTGGACGATCCAGATGCCGGCATCTTGGCGGCGATCCAGGCCGGCTTGACCTATCCCTGGCTCTCGCCGGCGCTGCTCGAGCGGCACTTGCTTGCCGTGGCCGCAGCGTTTCCCGGGCAGGCGAGCTTGGCGGAGTTCGCGCACCCCCTGCGCCTTCCCCTGGAGACCCCAACGTGAGTGCGCCCGCGACATCCCCCGGAGAGCCCCGTGTGGTTTTGCTCGCCACCGGTGGCACCATCGCCTCGAGGTTCGACCCCGCTCTGGGCCGGACGGTGGCCACCCAGCGCGCCGAGGACCTGCTCGCCAGCCTACCTCGCGCGCAGGGGCTGTGTGCGCTCGAGGTGGTCGATTTCGCCACCGTCGCGAGCTTCGACATGACGTGCGAGTTCACCCGCCGCTTGGCGCGTCGTGCCCAGGCGCTGGTGGACCGGCCCGAAGTCCTGGGCGTGGTGATCACGCATGGTACGGACACCATGGAGGAGAGCAGCTACCTGGTTGATCTGCTCATCCGTGGTGACAAGCCCGTCGTTTTCACGGGAGCCCAGCGCCCCCATGATGATCCACAAGCCGACGGACCGGCCAACCTGACCGACGCGCTGCGCGTCGCCGCCGCGCCGCAGGCGCGCGGACTCGGTGTTTTGCTCTGCTTCAACGGCACCATTCATGCCGCGCGCGACGTCACCAAATTTCATACGAGTGCCGTGGAGACGTTTCGGAGCCCGGGGCTGGGCGCCCTGGGCGTGGTCGATAGCGATCAGGTGCTGATTAGCCGTCGACCTGCCCCGCGCCGCGTCTTCGAGATCGCGCAACTGGAAGAGCGCGTGGAACTCTTCAGGCTAAGTCTGGGAGCCAGCCTCAAGAGTCTGGAGTTCTGCTTGCGCGCGGACGTGCAGGGCCTGGTGATCGAGGGGTTTGGCCGCGGCAACGCGCCCTCGGGCCTGACGCCCCTGGTGCGCGAGGCCGTGGGCCGTGGCGTGGCCGTGCTCATGACATCGCGCTGTCCCGCGGGGCGGGTCCAGCCCATCTATGGTGGTGGCGGCGGGGGGCGTGACTTGGCGGACGCGGGGGCCCTCTTCGTTGGCGACCTGAAGGGGCCCAAGGCCCGCTTGCTGCTGATGGTCCTCCTGTCCGTGCCGGAGACCCGGTCGCGCTTGGCCGAGATCCTGGCCGAACTAGCTCCTTGACCCAGGGTTTTTCCCGTCAAACCGCAGGCTTGCCTGCACATTCTTGTCGGCGCAGTCTTACCCGAAAACTTCGGAGGAACACATGGGCGCGACCCTGATCAGGAACGGACGCATCGTCACGGCGGTGGACGACTACACCGCTGACATCGTGGTTGGCGCCGACGGGCGGATCGAGACCATCGGCCGTAACATCCCCGTCACCGGTGACCTGGAGGTCCACGATGCGGCGGGCCTTCTGGTGCTGCCCGGCGGTGTGGATGTGCACACCCACCTGGATTGGGAGTTCGGGCCCACGCGCACGGTGGACACCTTCGAAACCGGCACCAAGGCGGCGGCCTTCGGCGGCACCACCACGCTCATCGATTTCTGCAACCAGCCCCGTGGTGGCAGTCCCCTGCAGGGCCTGGAGGAGTGGCATGAGCGTCGCGCCACGGCCTGCGTCGACGTGGGCGCGCACCTCATCATGCTCGACGTGAATGCGCAGAGCCTGGAGGACATGAAGTCGCTTATCCGGCACGAGGGCGTGAGCACCTTCAAGCTTTTCATGGCCTATCCCGGTGTGCTGATGCTCGATGACGGCGCGATCTTCAAGGCCATGCGGGTGGCGGGCGCCAACGGCGGCATGACTTGCGTACACGCGGAGAACGGCCAGGTGATCTCGGTCTTGGTAGAGGAAGCCTTGGCACAGGGCCTGAAGGGCCCGCGGTACCACGCCACGACGCGGCCCACGATCCTTGAGGGGGAGGCGACCCATCGCGCCATCCGCCTCGCCGAACTGGCCCGCGCACCGCTCTACCTAGTCCATCTATCTGCAGGCGAAGCTCTCGCGGCCGTTACAGAGGCGCGCGACCGTGGTGTTCCCATCCATGCGGAGACTTGCCCGCATTACCTCTTTTTGTCCGAAGAAGACTACGAGCGCCCTGGGTTCGAGTCCGCCAAATACGTCATGACCCCGCCGCTGCGCAGCCACCACCACCAACACCAGCTCTGGCGGGGCCTGCGCACCGATGACCTGCAGGTCGTGTCCACGGACCACTGCCCCTTCTGTTATGGCGAGGAACCCTACGGCATGAAGTCCTCCAAGCAGCAGGGCATCGACGACTTCAGCCGGATCCCCAACGGCGCGCCGGGCGTGGAAACCCGCCTGCCATTGCTGTTCGACGGTGCTGTCGGGCAGCAGGGCATGTCGATCAACCGCTTCGTGGAAATCACCTCCACGGCCCCAGCCAAGCTCTTCGGGCTCTTTCCGCGCAAAGGCACCGTCGCCGTCGGATCTGACGGCGACCTGGTCCTGTTCGATCCCGGCGAGCAGTGGGTGATACGCGCCGCCGAGCACCACAGCCGCGTGGACTACAGCCTGTTCGAGGGGCGGCGCGTCACGGGACGGGTGAAGAAGGTCTTCCTGCGCGGCCAATGCATCGTCGATGGTGCCCTCTGGGCGGGTCGGCCGGGCATGGGCCAGTACCTCAGCCGCGGCGCCTCCGGACACGCCCGATGAGCCCGCAGACCTGCTCCAGAGCGCAGAAATAGCCCCTGTGGTACGAGGCCCGTGCCGGCGGCGGGTAGCGCCCCGGCCAAAGGGAGTTCCAGCCGCACTAGGCGATGCCACCGGCGCAAGCCCAGGGCGGTGGCCGTTTCGCGCAGCCCCTGGGGCACCTGCTGCAGACCGGTGCAGGTGTTGGCCAGAAGGGGAAGCGGGGCGTGTCGCACCCGTGCGGTGAGTGCCGGTGCGGTGCCGTGGATTTTCTGTGCCAGGGCCTGGGTTCCATTAACGTGGTGCGCCCCCCCGCGCGGTGGAGCCCAGGGCTGCGCCGAGTTTATATTGGCCCACGGGCCATGCCACGGCTATTGGCCAAAGCGGGGATGCTACAGAGTTAAAAATGGGAGGAGTGATGAGCCGAATACACAGAGTGGAAGTTCACGTGTTCCAGTTCGATGCACCCAATCTCGGTGCGGTCGGGGGCGGCGGTGTCGGGGCACTGGGCTTTAGCCGCGGGACAAGCACCCGGATGACCAAGTACGCGGTGGCTATCCTGACCGACAACGGTTTGCGCGGGGAATATGTGACCCACTGGGTGGCCTCCGGTTCGGCGCTGGGGCAGACCTTGATGCTGGCGCCCTATCTGATCGGTCGACAGGCCGAGGCTCGAGAGGAAATCTACGACGAGCTGAAGCGCGAAGCGCGGCAATTCGACCACATGGGCCATGGCCCCCTGGACATCGCGCTCTGGGACCTGGCCGGCAAGAAGCTCGGTGTCTCCGTCTCCGAACTGCTCGGCGGCTACCGCAAACGGCTTCCCGCCTATGCCAGTACCTACATGGGGGACCACAACGGCGGGCTGTGCAGTCCAGAGGCCTACGCGGACTTTGCGGAACAGTGCCTGGAGATGGGCTATCGGGCGTTCAAGATCCATGGATGGAACGAGGGCAACGCCCGGCGGGAGGCCAAGAACCTGTTGGGGGTGCGCGCCAGGGTGGGAGACCGGATGACCCTCATGATCGACCCTGCCTGCCAGTTACGCACCTTTGCCGACGCCCTCTACGTGGGGCGCGCCTGCGACGAGGCGGAGTTTTTCTGGTACGAGGACCCCTTTCGCGACACGGGCGTTTCCGCCTTCGCGCACAAGAAGCTGCGCGAATTGATCCGCACGCCGCTCCTGCAGACGGAGCACGTGCGGGGCCTGGAACCCAAGGCGGATTTCTTGATGGCGGGCGGTACGGACTTCCTGCGCTCAGACCCTGAATACGATATGGGAATCACCGGCGCCATGAAAATCGCGCACCTCGGTGAGGCCTTCGGCGTCGACGTGGAGGTCCATGCCTGTGGCCCCGCTCACCGGGCCTGTATGTCCGCCATGCGCAACAGCAACTTCTACGAGGTTGCCCTGGTGGGCCCGGACTGCCCCAACGCAGTGCCGCCCGTCTACCGGTGCGGGTATACCGATCAACTCGACTGCATCGGCGAGGACGGCTGCGTGAGCGTTCCTTCGGGACCAGGGCTCGGGGTCGACTACGACTGGGAGTTCATCGCACGAAACCGCGTCGCACTGCACGAATTTAGCTGAGCTGAGCCTCGGGGATGTTTGGCGGTGGGGCGTGATATTCTCCCGGGCAATTCCCCACCGCCGGATGGCATTGAGCGTTGATGAGTGCTGTTGACCAGATCTACGATGATGTGATCATGGATCACATCAAGAACGTCCGTAACTTCGGCAAACTCGAGGGTTCCACCCAGACGACCGAGGGCATCAACCCGCTCTGTGGCGACAGCCTTCATGTCCACCTCCGGGTCGGCGCGGGCAAACTCGGCGCCGCGGCTTTCGAGTGCTCCTGCTGCGGCATCTCCATGGCCTCGGCTTCGCTCATGACCGAGGCGGTGAGCGGGCGGTCCCTGAAGGAGGCCGCCGACATCTGCGTCCGGACGCTGGGCCTGCTGCGCGGGCAAGCGTCGGCGGAGCCCCCGGAGGGTGCGAGTCTCGGTGAGTTGGCCCTGCTGTCCACGGTTCGCAAGTTCGCTTCCCGCGTCAATTGTGCATCGCTGCCCTGGGTAACGCTGTCTGCGGGCCTGGAAGGGCGGGAAAGCGCCTCGCTTTAAGCTCCGCTGCGCTCAGCGCGCTTGCACGCGTTCAGGGAACGCAGAAAAAGCACGTGAGAGCCCTGGGGGGCTCAAATTTCCTCCGGGTTTTGCTATACTTCTACTTTATTGGCGCCCGTAGCTCAGTTGGATAGAGTACCTGGCTACGAACCAGGGGGTCGTGGGTTCGAATCCTGCCGGGCGCGCCAAATTCAAGTAGCATATTCAAGCGGTTAGGTGAGAAATCACCTAGCCGCTTTTATTTTGATCAAGGTCAGTGCCGGAGTTTTGCCGGAGTGGTCCCGACAAACCCGCCCTGCCGCCTCGATCAACTCCGCCAACTCCGGTGCCGAGTAGTGACTGGTTATGTCACCCGTGGTGTGCCCAAGAAGCACCTTTCGCGTTTCAAGGGCAACGCCAGCGGCCCGCAGCCTGCGGCCAAACGTGTGCTTGAGGTCATGCACGCGCACATTGCGGAAACCGTTAGGAGCGGGCTCGCCCAGTTCCTCCTCGTACTTCCCCGCCGCGCGCATGCGCGCTGCCTGCCAGCCGTTGTTGTTCATCGTCTCCGCACCGTGCCCGCGGTAGGCGAATACGTAGGTCTTGTGGCCGCCACGACATGATTCGATGACCGACTTCGCCACCGAATTCGGCACGACCACTCGATCCTCGCGATTCTTCACGAGTTGCCCAGGGATGGCAAAGACGCTGGTATCCAGTTCCGGCACCTTTACCTCCCACTCCCAACGCAACCCGCACACCTCGCCATCGCGCGTTCCCGTATTGACTTTGAATAACGCCATCCGATGCAAATGGACTGGCAGTTCCCGAAACAGCAGGCCCTGCTCATCCCAAGACAACGGATACGGCTGCCGCGCATCGGTCACCAACAGCATCGAAATCAGCGGCGCCTGCTGTAGCCAGGTCATTCCGCAATCATCGCGCCATTTGCGTGCAGCAAGATTCAGTATGCGACGCACCACGCCCAATGCAAGATTGATGCCCTTGGTCCGCCTGCCCTGACTCCGCCTGTTGGGGCTCACTTTATTCCACTGCTTCCGTCGCACGGTAATCCGCGAGTGCTGGCGAGCGTGGTCGCGGATTACGTCCCCGAGTGGGGCAATGTGAGACGGGGGAGTAGAGCGAGACTGGGGGTCGCTCAGAACAGC
>JANXRW010000068.1 GCA_025356655.1 Betaproteobacteria bacterium
TCGACTTGGGTGAAGGCGGCCCGGCGACCCCCCGCGCTGGTGTAGGCGACCCTAGCCGGGGGCGCATTGCGCAACACTGTGGATATCTTCCTGCGATTCGGCATGAGACACGCGCTGCGGAATAAAGTGAGCCCCAACACCCCTTGGCTTCGTCAGCACCTGCGTGAGTGCCGCCCACCGGCCCCGCACTTCGATCAGCTCACGCTGTTCTGAGCGACCCCCAGTCTCGCTCTACTCCCCCGTCTCACATTGCCCCACTCGGGGACGCAATCCGCGACCACGCTCGCCGGCAGTCGCGGATTACCGTGCGACGGAAGCAGTGGAATAAAGTGAGCCCCAACAGACGGTCTCCCACTGCTGGTGCATCTCCGAGCAGTCATAGTCTTCAGCGCGCCACGGGTTCAGAAAGTCTTGACTGAGTTCTCCCCCATGGCTTGCCAAGTAGCAGAAGCTCTCACAGAGGTGGAAGACGCTCTTCATGCCGAGGCCGAACTTTCCGATCGCCCCGGAATCACCCGCCTTGGCGTTCAGTCCAAACGAGCGAATTGCGCGGCGATCGCTTGCCTTGAACCTCCCGTCATTCAGCACCCAAAGAGCCGGGCCCTTGAGCAGCATGTGGTCGGCTGCCGCACCATGACCAGGGTGAAACCCGAACGCCAGGGACTTTGCTCCCGCGTCGTCTGCGTTCTGCACGAGTTCCTTCAGGATCGGGAAGCCGCTCCTGTAGCGATCGCGCAGATTGATCGCAATCTGATTGACGTAGTCGGTGGTGAATCCAGTCACTTCTTGCGTCCCCCGCAAAGCTCTCGACTACGTATGGATATCTTCCGGCCGAGCGACAAAACCGCCAGGCTCGATTTCGACAAGCTAGGCACGCCCGCCTCAGCCCGGTTGAGCGGCGGCCGGCTCATACCGTGTCGCCTTCCGAGTCCGTCGGCAGCCATTCGCCCAGCGCCGAGCCGGGGATCAACGAGACGCAGATGCCCGAGGTCTTGCCGACGGGCACGCGAGGAGGCCAGTCCAGTAGGTCCAGGTCCATGCCCGCAAAGTAGTCCGCCAATGGCTGCGCTGCGGCCTGGCCGGACGTGTCAAACCACTCGCCAAGGTCAGCGACGACCAGGACCCCAATGGTGCTCGCGTGAGCATGGGTAGCAGTCTTCACCGCGGCACGCAGTTGCTCCAGGCCGGTTTTCAAGCTGCCCTTGCTTGCACTCGCCTTGACTTCGAGGAGCACAGTGACCCCGTTGCTGGTCTCAAAAACGCCATCGAGCTCGCGAAACCGGACCACGTAGCGGTTGCGCAGGTCCACCTGCTCCCACCTCAGGACTCGGAACCGGGTTGCCGAAAACCGTAGCTGCATCTCCTGCCGAACGCGCTCCTCCACGAGTTGCGTGAGTTCAAGTCTGGCGTCGGGTGTCTTGGTTCCCGAATTCACCTTGGCCAGGAAAGTGTGGTGCGCCATGTGGCGGCGGTAGCTCTCTGCATCCAGAGGTAGCAGCATTACGCCCTTGATCGATGCCATTTGCCTCCCGCGCTTGCGCACTGCATTCGTAGGGAAGGACCGCGCGCAGCGTGGTCCAGTCAACCTTGAATGCTGACGGCCGACAAGCTCACCAGATGAGCCTGCTGACACCAATCGACGGCGAATCGCCGAAGATGTGCGAGCAGGCCCAGGCCGGCAAGCGCGCAGTTCGGATCGAGCCGTAGTCGGGGCATCGCGCATGTAGAGGCACTCGATCGACATGTCCGCTACCCGATGCCGGCGAGCAGCCGGTCGATGAGGTCACTAGCCTGGCGCTGCCGGAGCACCCTGGCCTCGCGCAGTTCGGCCTCTGGCCCTTCACCAAGATCGAACTTGGCCACCGAAACCGGCCCGTCCTTGCGGTAGCCCTCGGTCGCCTCGTCATCGGCGAATCGGCGCCTCAGGACATCAAGCCCCTCCCGGATGACGGCTGAATGCGAGCCGGCCATCGCATGGCCAAAGGCTGCGACGACGGCGCCGAGCCCGTCTGGGGCATGCTCAATGCAGTAGATCAGGTCATGGGCGTCCTTGCGCTCGAAACGCTGGTCGAACGCGAAGGCCTTCAGGCAAGTGAAGCTGACGATGTCCGCATGCTTCACGCGTTCGGTGGCCATGCCGTTCTCGCCCAGCAGCTCCGCACGGATCTCTGTGACCTGATGCAGGTCGAAAACGATGGACGAATGCGGAATGTTGAGCGCCGAGATCGTGCCTTCCGTCGGCAACGGCTGCACCCGGCCCCCGGCGATCTCGGGCGCATCGGCCAAGAGCTCCAGCACCATCAGCGCCCCGTGCTCGGTGCGCGTCTGCCAGCGCCACGAAAGCTTCAAACCCTGTTCGTTGACAGCGCGCTCGAACCCCATGCGCTTCAGGTTGTTCTCCAGCGAGTGGTACGCGTCGGTGTCGGCCAGGAGCTGCAGATCGATGACGATGTCGACATCCAGCGTGCCGGCGTGCGCAGGCACGTCGGGTGGACGCTGGGGCACCAGATAGCGCGGCGTCAGACCTCCGACCAGGAAGACCGATTCCTTCCAGGGCCCGAGCCCGCGCAACAGCGTGACGAGGACACGCTCGCAGTCCACGGTGTAGGCATCGCTGTATCCGCCGAAGTGCGAAGGTTTGACCATCAGAAGCCGATCCTTTCCCTGCGCAGGTGCTCGGCCAACCCCTTGGCGCGCCCCTCGGCGCGCACCAGGTCCAGGTAGGTCTGGACGGGGCTGGCCAGCCAGACACCGTCCACCCGCTGCCTGAACAGCAGATCACCTGGCGACTTGGCGTCGATGACCACCAGATTCGCGCCCTCACTGACGGGTCGGACGGCCAGCTCACCCAGCGCAGCCTCGGTGGCAGAACCGGCTGGCAAGCGGATGCGAACCTGCGAGACGTTCGACAGAAAAGGGGCGTAGCGCTGGGCAGCCGCTTCGTGGGTGACCGCGTAGTCGATCCCTTGCGAAGAACACACACCGTCGAGTCCTGCGGCCAGGGCGTCGACCTTCATGGAAGGAACGAAGAACCTGCGCATCTC
Organism: Betaproteobacteria bacterium; assembly: GCA_025356655.1. Taxonomy (GTDB): domain Bacteria; phylum Pseudomonadota; class Gammaproteobacteria; order Burkholderiales; family SHXO01; genus SHXO01. Next base: position 3,045 of record JANXRW010000068.1, read on the forward strand.
CGCAGCCGGTTGCTGCCGCAGGCTCGTGGCCCAGGCATCCAGCAGTGCCGCAGGCTGACTCACGCGCCGCTGCTTGCCAGGCCCCCGCCCCCGTGAATCCAGCCAGTCGAGTCGTTCCAGTTCGGTCAAGACCATCGACACGGTCGACGGGGATGCCGAGACATCCTCGGCCAGCTCGGTCACACCCAGCCAGTCCTCGCGGCGCATCAGCAGGCCATGCAATACGTGAGCTCGACGCCCGGAAAACAGCGAACGGATGGCCCGGGAGGTCGACTTCGAGGGTGGCTTGTCCACGAAGAAGAGCGCCCCCGGTGCCGGGAGGTACAGGCTGCCCCCGGCGTCGAAATAGCCGACCCGCTCCGATTTCAGCAGGTCCTTGGCGCCCGGTGAGATCGATTCGGCCGCGAGCAGCGGCACGGCGCCTTCTGCGCCGGCATCGCCAGTGCGCCGCGACGCTGCATCCCGGATCTGCCAAAGTGCCTGCCGGACATCCCGTGGATAGAGCGCCTTTCGGATCCCGACTAGCAGTGCCAAGGGACGCCCGGCAACCTGCATCGAGACCGACACGTCGTTCACTGCGGCCTGTACGCCAGAGTCGCCCTGGCACGCGAGATCGGCCGTCACGTCCGGGAGGGCCCGCAGGGCTTCCAGGAGTTCGGCGATCAACGCGCTCTCGACTTCAGATGTGTTCACGACCGTGCCTCGTGGGTTATTCGCTGTACAGCGAATGAAGGAACCGTATAGAATATTCCACAATAAGGCAATATTTGCTGCGCAGCAAAAATGACTTCGAATCAGCTCAGTCGACCCAAACACCGTCACGAGACCTTCGAAGGGAGTGCACCGACCATGTCCTCCAGCAAGCCGCCAAGGACCCGCACAGGGGCTGCCGACGACCCTGGCCTGCAAACTCTGCTGGCTCTCCCGATGGGCGAGAGACGCGACGCCGTGGCCAAGGATGTATGCCAACGAGCACCGCAGTTCAGCGCCATCCCCGCCCATGATCTGGCAGATGCACTGGACGTCCCGGAGCACTGGCAGCCGGGCAGCGACTGGTCGTTCACCCGCTATGCGCCGATCGTCAGCGTCGAGGAACATGCCCGGTACAACTCCCCGGCATCCGAACTCGTCTACTGGATCGAAGAGGCCGTCTCGGCCGAGCGGTTCCAGCAACTTCTGAAGCATTCCGAGCCGCTGGACGAATCCGACGACCCGAGCTTTGCGTTCCTGACCAAGGACGAACGCAGCCGCCTTGAGGATGCGATCGCCGAGAAGCAGATGGAAGCCAACGAGTCGAACGGCATGAACTGCATCGCTACATGCTCGGTCGAGAGCGACTCTGGGGCGGTTCTGGAATTCGAAGGAGACGTCGAGGACGACGGGGCCTGCATCAATCTGCGCACGCCTTACGCCAAGCGCGCCAAGCGATTCACAGACCTCTCTCGTTGCCTCACGTCGGGCTGGTAGTGGTCGTCGAGTCCGAAATCCTTGTCGAAAGAGCGGCGCAGCCATGAACCCAGCGACTCCGACATCGCCAGCCAAGGGCAGGCGCCCGAGCGACATCTCCAACGGTGCCGCGGTCAAGCGGAAGTTCGTCGAGGAAGTGCTCGACATCATCCGCAAGACCGCCACCTCGCATCAGACCTTCATCGAGGGAACCATGGTTTCGTCGTCCGAGCGCAACGAGTGGACGCTGCCCACCGGCAAGGCAGTGAAAACCGCTTCTTTCTAGCGTCGCCCGAGTTCTCTTTACGTCGACGATGAAGAGGCTCGTGCGCGGATCATGCAAGCCATGGGTATCGACCTCAAGAACAGCCATACCTACCGGAGGTACCTTGTAGCACCGACCCCGGTCGACCTACAGGTGCTTCTTGTAGAACGCCCATTGCTGGCGCGACAGCCAGGCAGTGAGGATGACGATCAACCCAGCGCAAAGCTCCCAGGCCACAGTCCCCGGCCAGACCAACAGCGCGACCCCGCCCAGCCCCAGTGCCACCATCTGCAGGTACTTCGCGCGGTGGTACAGGCTGGCTGACTCTCGCCCTCCGCAGGACCTGCGAATCGCGCGCTCGGTCAGTCCATCCGCTGCGCCCACCGCGTACAGGAGCAGCAGCAGCGGCAGGTAGCGCATGAGCGTTGCGAAGCGCACGCCCAGCAACTGCGTTCCGACCATCGCGGTCTCGATGGCCTCGCGATTGGCCAGGTAGCTGCGACGGACCACCGTGTCCGGGATCGACAAGGTCGATGGTTCGGCGAAGCGCAGCCCCATGTCATGGATGCCGGTGACCTCGAACACCAAGCCATACAGAAGATTCGCCGGCCCGGTGATCTCGCCAGCCCCCCGGCCCTGGCGTGCCGCCAGCGAGATGCCGTGCCCAAGATCTGCTGCCAGCAGACTGTGCAACCGGTCCACACCATCGGGCCAGACTCGCGACACAAACATCCAGTCGATGCTCCAGACGACCAGCAGGACCGCCACCAATCCCAGCCCCAGCGAGAGCGCCAGCTTCAGCGGGCTCAGCAGCACACCGGCCAAGGGACCCTCGTGGAACGATGTGTTCTTACTCGCCACGGCGGGCCTCCACTTCCGCGGCCTGAACCAGGTCTTCCTGCGGCCGATTCCATGGGCCGTCCAGTCGGCTGCGCAACGCCTGCCCGATCGCCGTCAGGCCCTCGGGCATCAGCGGATCGTGTTCGGCACTGGGCAGCGGCATCCGGATCTTGTGCAACCGGCCACCATGGATCAATGCAAAGGCCTGGCCCTTGGGCAACTGCACCAGATCGGTCGGCTCCAGCATGCGCAGGCTCTCCGGGGCGATGCGGTCCTCATTGCGGCTGGCGAAGTCGGTGAACTCGCCCGGATCGTTGGTGTCCGAAACCGAGGACGACACGATGGTAGACACCACATGAACGTCAGGCAACTGGTCGGTCAGCAACTCGGCCGTGGCCACCTCCTTCACCCGCAACATGATCAGCGTATTGAAGTTGCCGGCGATCTGGCCGGCCTTGGCGGGCGAGCCGATGCGCGCTTCCACGTCCGACCAGGTCTGCGTGTACGCCGTCACCTGAAAACCCGCCCCTCCCGCCTTGTTCAGCAGCGGGATGAATTAGTCGCCGATCAACTCGTTGAACTCGTCGGCATGGATGGCGATGCGCCGCGGTCGGATCTCGCCCGGCAGTCTGCGCCCTGGACCGAACTTGTAGAGGCTGCCAGCCACGCTGGTGAGATCCGCGAACATGGAATTGCCCACCGCGCCCGCCACCTCGTAGTCGGACAGCGCATCGAGCCCGACATAGACGATCCCGCCCAGATTGATCACCGAGGTCCAGTCGAAC
>JANXRW010000089.1 GCA_025356655.1 Betaproteobacteria bacterium
TGGTCAGGGACTTCTGCGCAGCGTCGAAGTCCACGCCCCGGACGTACCAGGGCTCCGAGATGCCGAGGGCGGCGGCGAACAGTTGGTTGCTCATGGCGGGGCTTCCCAATCGAGAATTGAAAGCCCGATTCTGCCCCAGCCGGGCAACTGTGGCAGGCAAGAAGGCGGCCGTAGCCTCAGGCATTCATGCCACCAGCACCCACTCGGAAATCAATAGAGCCCTCCTATGTCTCGCTTCATGCAAGTCATTGGTACCCTTTTCGCCGTGGGCCTGGTCGCCGCCCACCCCGGGCTGTCCTCGGCCCAGGAGGTCTCGCCCCCGAAACTCAAGTACGTGATGAGTTACCAGGCGAATCTCGACCCGCCACAGGTCGTGGCCAAGGACCGCCTGGTCTGGAACGTCACCGGTGGCTGGGTCAAGGCAGCCACCGGCGAAACCGGGACCTTCCTCAACCCCTGCGGCGACTGGATGTACCTGCTACCCGGGGGCAACATGAAACTCGATGTGCGCTGCACGGTCAAGATGGACGACGGTGCTTTGATTTACATTGAGTACCTGGGCCTGATCAAGCTAAGCGCGAAAGGGGCAGAGAAGTTTCAAGAGGGTCTGTTGCTCGCGGGCGACGATGCCTATTTCATGACCAACCCGCTCATGCGCACCACCAGCGCGAAGTACGGCTGGGTCAACGACGCCATCTTCTTGGAGAAGTTCGCCGCTCTGCAGCCTCCTGCCGCCGGCTTTCGTGCGATACGACGTCTACATGGTCACGCCCTAGCCCGGATCCCTCCTCCGGGCGGGCATCCCAGGCGCCCAAGGTTTCCCCTGACCCCTGGCGGGTGCGGGAGTGGCCTTGGGCCTGCGCGGCCCATGGGCGGGAGTCCCCCGCCCTTCGCGGTTTAGCCCAGCCGCGGATAGTCCGTGTAGCCCTCCGGGCCACCACCGTAGAACGTCGCGCGGTTGTAGGGCGTCAGCGGTGCCTCAAGGCGCAGGCGCCTGGGCAGGTCGGGGTTGGAGATGAACAGGCGGCCGAAGGCGATGGCATCGGCCAGCCCCTGGGCGATGGTCTCCTCGGCGCTGTCCCCCCTGAAATTACCCGCCGTGATGAGTCGGCCTTGCCACAGGGGCCGGAAGAGTTCGCAGGCGGAGGGCACGTCCTGGTGGTCCACTTCCCGCTGCCCCGCTCCGCTGGCGCGTGGCTCCAGCAGGTGCAGGTAGGCCAGTCCCAGGCGATCGAGTTGCCCGATGAGGTGTGTGTAAAGCGGCAGGGGTTCGGCCTCAGCGCTGTCGTTGGCAATGCCGAACGGGGAGAGCCGGATCCCCACGCGCTCGGGCCCCCACACCGAGGCCACCGCGTTGACCACCTCCAGCGGCAGGCGGCAGCGGTTCTCGATGGAACCGCCGTAGGCATCGGTGCGCTGGTTGCTGCGGCTTTGCAGGAACTGCTCCAGCAGATACCCGTTGGCGCAATGGATTTCTACGCCATCGAACCCGGCGGCCTGCGCGTTTCGGGCCGCGCGCTCGTAACTGGCCACCAGTGCCGGAATCTCCTCGAGCAGCAGGGCGCGTGGCTGGGGGAAGGGCTCCCGGCTGAAGGTCGCGGTCATGGCCATGCCCTCCGCCGCGATGGCCGAGGGCGCCACGGGCAATTCCCCGCCGGGCTGGTGGGAGGGGTGGGAGATGCGTCCCACATGCCACAACTGTAAGAATGCTTTGCCCCCTTCGGCATGGATCGCCCCGGTCACGCCGCGCCAGCCCGCGACCTGCTCGGGCGAATGGATACCCGGGGAGGCGGGAACGCCCTGTCCCTGGGCGAGGATCTGCGAAGCCTCGCAGATGATCAGTCCACCGGCGGTTGCGCGTTGCCGGTAGTACTGCGCGTTGAGGGGATTGGGTATGTTCCCGGGGGTGGTGGAGCGCATGCGCGTGAGCGGTGCCATTACCACCCGGTGGGCAAGCGTGTACGGACCCAGCGCAAGGGGCTGGAAGAGGGCGGTGCGGGTCATGGATTCCTTCGCTTCAGTGGCTACGGGGCCGGTCCGCGGGGGGGCAGGACGCCCGCACACGGGCTCGGTCGAGAGGGCAGGGCACAGCGGGCCCGGTTGGGCGGGCTCATGCGTTACACCCTAGCACGGGCCGCGCGCGGTCTCAAGCCTGCCCGGGGCCTGGCGGCCTCCACGCGGTCTTCCCTGTCCACCCAGGCGATGCCTTGTGCCTTCACGTACGCGTCAACGGCTTCCTCCCGGTGGGGAAAAAGGACTTCTCGCCAAAGCGCTTGAAGAGCCCGAAGCGCTTGAGCTTGTCCTTGATCGGGTCCTTCTTCTCAGCGAAGCACAGGTCCATGCCCAGGGCGCTGAGTGGGTCGTCGAACCGGGCGAGGGTGTCGGCCGCGGTGACGTCCACGCCGGTGATGGGCTCCGCCGCGAGGATCAACCAGCGCGCCGGCGTGGGTGAGGCCGCCACAGCCTGGAGGACAAAGCTGTTGAAGAGTTCCGCGCGGCCAAAGAAAAGCGGCACGTCCCAGCGTAAAGGCACCAGCCCAGGGACACGTCGCGCCGCAGCGTAGCGCATGATGTCATGGTACCCCTTCACCCCGTCGACACGGCCCGGGACCGCCGAGTAGGGTCGCTAGGCATGCCAGAGGAATCCCATGATGGCGAGCCCGAGCGCTATGCCGGGAATGGCTCTGAGTAGGACCACACCTGTCGTGTAGGCCATGGACAGCCAGAATTCCCCGCGCGCCATGCGATGGATGCGCCGCAGGTCGGCCACCTCCACCAGGTCCAGACAGGAGGCGACGACCACGGCGGCGAGGGCCGCATCGAGCAGGTTGCGCAGCCGGTTGGGGTGCGAACAGCCGTAACAGCGTGATGGCGACGGCACCGGTGGTCGCGAGGGGCTGCTGCTCACCGGCAGCCCCTGGAAGAGTCCGGCCGCCCGGTTGACCGCGCCGTGGGCAACTCTCTCCGGGTTGGGATCGACGCGCTGGCGTGCGCGTGTCGAGTAGGCGCGCGACAGCGCGCTGGTATCGGGGAAGGAACCCAGTGCCACGGCCAGGGCGGCGGTTGCGACCTAGCCCACGTCGTCCCAGCGCGTCGACGGCAGGCTCAGGCTGGGCAGCCCCTGCGACAGGGGACCGAGGACGGCTAGGTTGGCGCTGAGCCCCTGGATCGAAGGTGCCAACCCCGAGGGCTGCCACCGTCACGGCGATCAGGATGCCCGGCAGGTCAGAGCCCGGGCACTGCCGCCGCTTGTGCGCAGACGATACCCGCCCGCAGGAGGATGGCCGTCAGGGCGAGACCCGCCAAGGCGCTCTACCCGCGGGTTGGGGTTGAGTGGGTGACCCGGCTTGGTGGCGCGGGCCGGTTCAGTCGGGTGTTGAGCAGGGCACGTCAAGCGCAAAAGTTAGCGCTTCCCCAGCTACCGCTCGCGGGGGCCCGGCCTGCCCCTTCGGGGCTGGCCCCACGTCGGGGGCGGCCGGAGGACGGGGTGCGGGGATTCGGCGCCGCCGGTTGCCGGGTTGATGCACTATCATCGGCGCACGAGCCAACGGGCAGCGGGATGTCCCTCTGCGCTGGAGCGGCGCGAGTGCACCCGTCCCCACTGAGGCAGGAACCGAGCATGGCATTGGCCCAATCCCGTGGAGCCCGTATCTATTTCGAGGATCATGGGGCAGGCTACCCTGTCGTTTTTGTGCATGAATTGGCCGCCGATTGCCGGGAGTGGGAGAGCCAAGTGCAGTGGTTCTCCCGAACGCACCGCTGCATCACCTTCAACGCGCGCGGCTATCCCCCCTCCGACGTGCCGGCGGAGCGCGCGCTCTACGGCTTTGAGCAGGCGGCCGACGACATCGCCGCCGTGCTCGATCACCTGGGCATCGACCGTGCCCACGTGGTGGGGCTCAGCATGGGCGCCTACGCGACGCTGGTCTTCGGCATCCGTCATCGCGGCCGTGCCAGTGCCCTGGTGGCTGCGGGCGTGGGCTCGGGCTCGCCGCCGGACGAGCACGAGGCGTTCAAGCGGCACAGCCTGGAGATGGCAGGCCGGTTCCTCAGTGAGGGTAGTCGCCCCATGGCCGAGGAGATGGGCCATTCACCCACGCGGATCCAGCTCAAGCGCAAGGATCCCCTGGGCTGGAACCGGTTCATGGACCACCTGCGCGAACACAGCGCGTTGGGCATGGCCAACACGCTCGCCATGTACCAGGGCCAGCGGCCGTCCCTGGAAGCGTTCCGCGGCGAACTCGCCGCCCTGGGCCTGCCGGTGCTCCTTGCCGTGGGTGACGAGGACGAGCCTTGCCTGGGGACCAACCTGTGGTTGAAGGCGCTCATTCCGGGTGCCGGCCTTTGGATGGCACCCAACACCGGCCACGCCATCAACCTGGAGGAGCCGGCGGCCTTCAACGCCCAGGTCCAGTTGTTCCTCTCCAAGGTGGAACGGCGCCTGGACCACGGCCAATGACCTGGAGGATTCGCACCCGTGTCCGCTCCCGAAGCATCCCAAACTGGAACCGATGCGCTGGTGGTCTCCTTCCAAGGACCCTGCGCCGTCGTCACCATCAACCGCCCCGCCAAGCGCAACGCCATGAGCCTCGCCCTGTGGCAGGCCGTGCCGGTCGTGCTGGCGGCCCTACAAAGGGACCGCGCCTTCAGGGTCGTACTGCTCACGGGGGCGGGCGGGAATTTTTCGGCGGGAGCGGACATCTCGGAGTTCGGCGCCGTGCGCGCCACACCGGAGCAGCCGGGAATCTACGAGGCCGCCGTGGACGCCCGCTGCGACGCCATCATGCATTTCACCAAGCCGACCATCGCGGTGATCGAGGGCTTCTGCTTGGGCGGTGGTTGCCACCTCGCCATGTCCTGCGATTTCCGGTTCGCCGGCGAGGGGGCGCGGTTCGCCATCCCGGCCGCCCGGGTGGGCATCGTCTACGGCGTATCCGGCACGCAGAAACTGCTGGCGCTGGTGGGGCTGTCCCAGGCCAGGCGCATCCTGTTCTCCGGTGCGCATTTCGCGACCGACCACGCTCTGCGCATCGGCCTAGTGGATCAGCAGTGCGCTGACCCCATGGAGGCCGCCCTGCAATTCTGCGGCGAACTGGCCGAGAACGCGCCGCTTAGCATCCAGGGTGCCAAGAAAGTGCTCAACGGGCTGGCCCTGGGCACGGGCGCGCTCGATCCCTGGGAAGCCGAGGCGTGGATCCGCTTGGCCACGGGCAGCGATGACTACCGGGAAGGGCGCACGTCCTTCCTCGAGCGCCGGGCGCCTGTGTTCCGGGGCTGTTGAGCGTAGCTCCTCTGCCCTGCCAGCGCCAAAGAGACCTGAACATTCGCCAACCTTCAAGGGAGAGCCCCATGAGCAGCAAGCCGGACCTCAAGACCGTGGTCGTCACCGGTGCCTCCAAGGGCATCGGCTTCGCCTGCGTAGAGCAGTTCCTGGACGCGGGATGCCGGGTGCACATGGTCTCGCGCACCCAGGCCGCGCTGGACGAAGCCTGTGCGCGCCTGGCGCAGACTACGGCAGGCCGGGTGCACACCCATCCCCGGGATCTCTCCGACGGCGCGCAGCGTGCCGCGCTAGCCGAGGAGGTTGGCCGGGTGGACGTGTGGGTGAACAACGCCGGTGCCATCCCAGGAGGCGGACTGGACAAACTCCCCGAGGAACTCTGGCGCAGCAGTTGGGAGTTGAAGCTCTTCGGCTACATCCACCTCACCAAACTGGTTCTGCCCGCCATGATGGCCGCCGGCCAGGGCGTCATCATCAACGTGATCGGTATCGCCGGCCCCGCGCCGCGCTACGACTACATCTACGGCTCGGTGGCCAATGCCGCGTTGAACACCTTCACGAAGGCCGTGGGCGTTCATGCCGCCAGCGCCGGTGTCCGGGTGTGCGGCGTCAACCCTGGCCCGACGCAGACCGAACGCCTCGGCAAGCTCTACCGGGACCGTGCCGCGGCCAGCCTCGGCGATCCGGAGCGCTGGCCGGAACTACTCACCGGACTACCCTTCGGGCGCCCCTCCACCGCCAAGGAAATGGCCGATATCGTGAGCTTCCTTGCCTCCGACAAAGCGGCGTACCTGAGTGGGGTGGTGATCGATGCTGACGGCGGCGCCATGTACCGTGGCTGACCGACGTCTGGCCCATCACGCACTAAGGACCCGGCTCACAGAGGGGCGCACCGCGCTTCTCCCGGGCGCTCGATCGCCGCGGTCCCCGCAAGGTGTCCGGCCAGCAGCCGTTTGCCCGGGCGTAGCAGGATGGGGCCCGTGGAATCTCCGTCGGGCCCGTGGTGCAAGGTGACGTGTTAGTCCGGGCCGCATGGCGTCACCTGACCTATCCAGGTGCTCTGGCCGTCTCGGGGGATCAGCGTGGGTTCGAAGCTGACGCCGTAGCGATCGCCCTCGGTGGCGCGAGTGGCCTGTTGTTCAGGGCGCATTGCCACCGGTTGCCCCAGGTCCGGGCTCATCGCGTAGACGACCGACGCAGGCTTTGCCTCGGGGACCTCGGCGCTCTGGTCCACCGGGCTAGCGCTGCCCTTTCCCCACAAGTTTCACGAATCCTCCTCGGGATGCCGCAGGGCGTAGCCCACATCGCCTGGCTGACTAGTTCACACACTGAACAAGTGGGATTTTTCCCGCTATTGTTCGGTCCATGGTCGTCACCCGCCACGATTTCACCGATGAACTGATCCTGCGCACCCGCGATTCGGGTGGGTCGCCACCCCCATCTTACCCGCGGGGCGGTGGCGCGCCAGGTCTGTGAGTGGATGGACTGGACCGATCACCACGGACGACCCAAGGAGATCAGCTGCCGCATTGCGCTCAACCGCCTGAAGGCGAAAGGGCTCATCGATCTGCCCGTGGGCGCTGACCGGGAACTCTCGAGGCTGTGGCGACGGATGATGCGCGAGCAGCACCCGCAGGGCGACGGGCCGCTGTGCGGCGCGCCACTCGCGCTACCTCATCCGCTGCCACCGGGGCTTGCTCGGAGGGATGAGCTTCAGTGCAGCGGCCTTCGCGGGTGGGGGTGCGCGACGCGTTCATCGGCTGGACCGATCGCGTGCGCGAGCGGCGCCTGCCGCAGATCGCGAACAACTCGCGCTTCCTGATCCTCCAGAGCGTGCAGGTGAAGAACCTGGCCTCGCACGTGCTGGGGT